>NZ_CP049107.1:647500-971250 GCF_011044255.1 Rhizorhabdus phycosphaerae | reverse complement strand
GCCCGCATGGGTGGGCAGCAGCAGGTCGGCTTCGCGGGCCATGGTGGAGGTGGGCACGTTGACCACCACCGCTATCTTCTGCCCCTCGGCGCGCGCGTGGCGCAGGGCGGCGAGCGTGTCGGCGGTCTCGCCCGACTGGCTGATGAAGAGAGCCAGGCCGCCCTCTTCCATCACCGGCGCGCGGTAGCGGAACTCGGACGCCACATCGAGGTCGACGGGCACGCGCGCGAACTGCTCGAACCAATATTTGGCGACCATGCCCGCATAGAAGCTCGTCCCGCAGGCGACGATCGTCACGCGGCGGATCGAGCCCAGGTCGAAATCGGGGACGGGCAGCGACACCCGATCCTCTAGCCTGCGGACATAGGATTTCAGCGTCTGGGCGACGACGATCGGCTGCTCGTAGATTTCCTTGAGCATGAAGTGCCGGTGATTGCCCTTGTCGATCGTCAGGTTCGACGCACCCGACAGGACGATCGGGCGGTCGACCGGCTGGTCGTCACGGTCGTAGATCTGGGTCTTCTCGCGCGTGATGACGACCCAGTCGCCCTCGTCGAGATAGCTGATCCGCTGGGTCAGGGGGGCGAGCGCGAGGGCGTCCGACCCGAGATAGGTCTCGCCATTGTCGCCATAGCCGACGACCAGCGGCGAACCGAGACGCGCGCCGATCAGCATGTCCGGGTTCTGCCGGAACAGTATCGCGAGCGCGAAGGCGCCGTGCAGCCGCTTGAGATTGGTGCGGACCGCCTCGACCGGGTCCATGCCGGCTTCGACATCGGCGGAAATCAGGTGCGCGACCACTTCGGTGTCGGTCTGGCTCTCGAACACGCGGCCCTTGGCGATCAGCTCGTCGCGCAGCGGCTTGAAATTCTCGATGATGCCATTGTGGACGAGCGCGACCTCACCCGTCGCGTGCGGATGGGCATTGTCCTGCGTCGGCGCACCATGCGTCGCCCAGCGGGTGTGGGCGATGCCGATCAGGCCCGGCAGCGGTTCGGCATCCAGCTTGCGCGCGAGATTGTCGAGCTTGCCCTCGGCGCGGCGCCGCTCGAGCTGGCCGTCATGGATCGTGCAGATGCCGGCCGAGTCATAGCCGCGATATTCGAGCCGCCGGAGACCGGCCACCAGCCGCTCCGAAACGTCTTCCTTGCCCACTATGCCGATAATGCCGCACATCGACCTTAAGCCCCACCAGAGTTCAACCGCGCGTGGCTATGTTAGAGCCACGATGAATGCCGACTTACGAAGTCCGGCGAACGAATGTCAGCCCTTTGCCGCCTTCTTGGCCGCCATCGCCTCGCGGAATCGCGAAGCCCAGCCCGAGCGCGCCTCCTGCTGTCCGCGGGCGACTGCCAGCGCGCCGGCCTCGATATCGCGGGTGATGACCGAACCGGCAGCCACCATCGCGCCGTCGCCGATCGTCACTGGCGCGACCAGCGCGCTGTTCGACCCGATGAACGTGCCTTCGCCGACCACCGTGCGATATTTGAGGAAGCCGTCATAATTGCAGGTGATCGTGCCCGCCCCGATATTGGCCTTCGCACCGATCTCCGCATCGCCGATATAGGACAGGTGATTGGCCTTGGCGCCCTTGCCGAAGGTCGCTTTCTTCACCTCGACGAAATTGCCGATCTTCGCCTGTTCGCCGATGTCCGCGCCGGGCCGGAGCCGGGCATAAGGGCCGATCTCAGCCTCCGCGCGGACATGCGCACCCTCAATGTGGCTGAAGGCGTGGATCGTCACCCGGTCGCCGATCGTGACGCCGGGCCCGAACACCACATTGGGTTCGATCACCACGTCGCGTCCGACCTTCGTGTCATGCGCGAACCAGACCGTTTTCGGCGCGATCAGCGTCGCGCCGTCCGCCATGGCCTGCAGTCGCCGCCGTCGCTGCCATTCCTGCTCGACCGCAGCCAGTTCGGCCCGGCTGTTAACGCCCGCGACCTCCCAGGCCTCGGCCTCGATCACCACCGAGCACTCACCCTGCGCACGGGCGATGCGGACGATGTCTGGCAGATAATATTCGCCAGCCGCATTGTCGTTGCCGACCTGCGCCAGCAGCGGCCAGAGCCGCTCCCCGCGCACCGCCATCAGCCCCGAATTGCACAGGTCGACCGCGCGTTGTTCGGGCGTGGCGTCCTTAAACTCGACCATGTCCTCGATCGTCCCGTCGGACGCTGCGAGAATGCGGCCATAAGCGAGCGGATCGGCCGGACGGAAACCGAGCACGACCGCGACCGGCGCATCGGCCTCGTTGAGGCGGTCGAGCATGCGGCGCATCGTCGCGGCGGGCACGAGCGGCACGTCGCCGTAGAGGATCAGGATATCGCCCGCGAAGCCGGCGAGGCTCGCTTCTCCCTGCTGCACAGCATGAGCCGTGCCGAGCTGGGGCTCCTGCGTCGCCACTTCGACGCCCAGCGGCGCCACGAAGGTCTCGACCTGCTCACGCCCCGCGCCGGTGACGACCAGCTTGCGCGCAGCCCCCAGTTCGTCGACCGCCGCGATCAGATGGCCGAGCATCGGCCGTCCCGCGACCGGGTGCAGGACCTTGTGCAGATCGGACTTCATGCGGGTGCCCTTGCCGGCGGCAAGGATCAGGGCGGCGAACGGACGGTGCGTCATCCGCGACGCTCTGCCACGAAGCGCTTGCCTTTTCCATATGGGGCGGGCGATGGAGCGCCCCATGGCTGCTGATTTTCCCTTCGACGTCGTCGCATTCGATCTGGACGGCACTCTTGCCGACACCGCCCCGGACCTCACCGCCGCGCTGAATCACGCGTTGGGCGCGCTGGGGCGGCCCGCCGTGCCCGCCGAGGATGTGCGCCACATGGTCGGCCATGGCGCCCGCGCGCTGCTCCAGAAGGGCCTCGCCGCCACCGGCGAGATGACCGAGGCGCTGGTCGAGCAGGGCTTCCCGATCTTCATCGAATATTATCTCGACCATATCGCCGACGGGACAACGATCTTTCCGGGGCTGAACAAGGCGCTCGATACCTTGGCGGCGCGCGGCGTGAAGCTGGCGGTGTGCACCAACAAGGCCGAAAAGCTGGCGCGCCGCTGCATCGACGAGCTCGGCTGGGCCGACCGCTTCGACGCGCTGGTCGGCGGCGACACGCTGCCCGTCCGCAAGCCCGACCCGGCGCCGCTGTTCGAGGCGATCGCGCGCTGCGGCGGGGGCAGGGCGGCCTATGTCGGCGACTCGATCACCGACACCGACACCGGCCGCAATGCGAACATCCCGACCGTCGCGGTGAGCTTCGGCTTTTCCGATCGCCCGCCCGAGCAGCTGGGGGCGGCAGCACTGATCGACCATTTCGACGAGTTGATCCCGACGCTCGAGCGACTGGGGCAGGACGAACAGTGGATGCGCTGCCCGATCTGCGGCACGGCGCGCTTCGAAGGGGCGGGCTCAAAGCCGCATATCACATGTGCCGGCTGCGGCTCGAACGTCCGGGCTCGGTTGCTGTGGATGATGCTCGAGCGCGAAGGGCTGCTCCGCCCCGGCCTGCGCGTCCTCCACTTCGCGCCCGAGGCCTGCTTCGCCGGCCGCTTCCGCGAGATCTGGGGCGAGGGCTATGACCCGGTCGACTTCGACCCGTCGCTCTTCTCCCATGTCCCCGGCATCCGCGCGATGGACCTCGTCCGCGATGCGGCCGCGCTGCCCTCCGGCCATTACGACCTGATCATCCACTCGCATGTGATGGAGCATATCCCCGGCAATGTGACGGCGGTGCTCTACCATCTCCACCGCGCGCTCAAGCCCGAGGGCAGGCATATCTGCTGCATCCCCATCATCCGCGACGGTCATTCGGCCGAAGACCTCGGCCCCCTCGACCCCGCCGACGCGACCGCGCGCTTCGGTCAGGACGACCATGTCCGCCGCTTCGGCGGTCGGGACGTCCAGCAGACCCTGGGCATGATCTTCCGCCTGCCCGAACATTATGACCTGACCGCCACGTTCGACGAGCCGACCCTGATCCGCAACAACATCCCCCGCGTCGTATGGCGGGGCTGGTGCCCGAGTTCGGTGCTGGCGCTCGGCAAGGAGGATTTGCTGCTGCGCGGGGCATGAGCCTGGAACGTTTTCCAGTCGGGTGGAATCACCCGACGATTCAGAAAACGCGACAAACGAAGAGGATAGAGCAGTTGATCTGACGCAGTCAGATCGGGAACCGCTCCAGGCGGACTTTGTAGCCGAACGGATCAGGATTTCTATGCCAGTCCGATAAGTTCAAGCTCGGTCTCGCCGGCCCGGCAGATCGCGGATTGCCCGCCGGGCCGGAATAGAAACACAGATTTGCACCTCAAGGTGCCGAGAGGACGCGCCGCCGCTGTGTTTCGATTTGCGGGGGCTGGCCTATGGCCGCGCCGTGCCATGGAATGCAGCCACGGAAAGGTCGAACAGTTTCTGTGCGACAATGACGGCGGACGGCGCGTTAGGGGCCGTGGCGTCTGCACCGACGTCGTGGGCAAGCTTGGAATTCGCGGTAAACATCGGCCCGCCGACCATGATGCCGACCGCCTGATTGCGAGACTCCCGGCGTATCTGCGCAATGGTCGAGCTCATGCTCGCGAGTTGCCGCTCCGATCCCGCCGTCAGCCCGACGACCGCGAACCAGCTGTTCTTGGCGATCTCCGCGATGTCTGCGGACGTTCCCTCAAGCTCGGTCCGGACCTGCCAACCGGCAGCCAGCAGGAACCGTTCCACAATCTTGACCCCGAAGGAATGCTGGTTACCCGGCGTCATCGCCATCAGGACATGGCGACGTTCGTCCAGCGCCAGCAGGGTATAGGTGTCGTTGAAGACCGCCAGCAGCTTCTGCAGCCGGGCGACGCCCAGGGTGACATCGATGAAATCACACTCGTCGCGGTCCCACATCTCGCCGAGACAGCGCGCGGTAGGCTCGATCAATTCGAGGAACAACGTGTCCATCGAAAGCCCCCGGTCGCGGAGAACCAGCACGTAAGCGGCGGCAGCCTCCAGATCGCTGCCAAGCACGATGTCGGCAAGGCCTGTGATGTCGGCGCTGGTCGGGGCCAGGGTTTCGATGACGAGCTTCACGGGCGGGGCAGCCGGAACAGCCTCGCTGTGCAGCCTGAGCAGCCGCGGGACTATCTCGCTCGACACGATGCGCGCCAGCTTCGCCTGGCGCTCTGCCACGTCTTCGCGGCGATAGAATTCGGGAGCGATGAAGTGCGTTTCGAGTCGCTTCAGGCTTTGACCGTCGATTGCTGGTCTCGCCAACGGACTGATCGCCTGCCCCATAAATTTTCTCCGCGCCCCGCCTTGGTGGCGATCGCAATGTCTGAAATCAACACATCGGACGGCAGGTGTCGATAGCTTAGGTTGCCGCTGCACCATTTGCCGTAGACTCTGGGCGCGTGGACATAGTTGGGGTTGACGGTGACACGTGCGACAACCCCTTGAATAGCGGCGCGTCGGAAGCGTGTTGGACTGGGCGTTTTCGCGAAATATGGGGCGAGGGCTATGACCCGGTCGATTTCGACCCGCTCGACCCCGCCGACGCGACCGCACGCTTCGGCCAGGACGACCATGTCCGCCGCTTCGGTGGTCGGGACGTGCAGCAGACCCTCGGCATGATCTTCCGCCTTCCCGAGCGCTATGAACTGACCGACTCGTTCGACGAGCCGACCCTGATCAGCAACAGTATCCCCCGCGTCGTGTGGCAGGGCTGGTGCCCGAGTTCGGTACTGGTGCTGGATAAGGCGGACCTGCTGCTGCGCGGGGCGTGAGTTCGAGCGCTGGTCCTCAATTTCGCTCTTATCTGCATGGTACGAGGCAACAATCCGCCGATCACGACGTGAACCGAGCAGGAGGAAGCGATTTTCGAGATTTTTTAGGAGCCGAATGGCAACGGCTTGCAGTCTCTGACGGGTGCAGCCTGCATTGTCGAAGAAATTAGGGCTTTGTCACTTGCATTTGGGTGTCCCGGCTTTACTCCGAGTAATTCTACTGTCGGGCTATTTTCTAGATATATGAAGACTAGTTGAACATCATTTTTATCGGATTTTACACGATTTACGACAACCACTTTTCCTGTCTTTCCGTACGTAATATCGTGAATTTCTGCGGTTGCATTTAACCGCTTTGCAAATCCGTTGATGCTTTTGGCTGCATCTTCAGCTGAGCCTTCGGCCTTGCACTCAAATCGGGCAAAAGTCCGGGCAGTAATTACGGGATTGTAAGTGGACGTATTGCACCCCGCCAGCGTTGCAATCAAAACGAGAGAAGCGCGCTGGGATTTGTTCACATATTTCATCTTACAGGCGCACAAAGCCTCTGCAATAGGTCGCCTTCTGACAGATCCGAAGCTCGGCCTCGCAGGATTACGGTGACGCTGCACTTAACTCCCGGGGCTTCGGGCTCAAATCAGGTTGCGGCGGGTCTAGTACTGTTTCGCCTTATTAGCGAAACGACCGGTTCCCGGATGTGTCGGCTAACGCGAGCCGAGCCGATGAACAGCGGTTTAGCGCGTTTAGCGCGGTGGTTCGCTTATGAATGCAATCCCTCTGGCATCCGTACCTCTTAGCTGCTCCATCAGGCATCTGGCTTTTGCGGGGTTGTCTGGCGAGTTTCCCCGCAAGAGAATTGTTTGTGGGTCAGACTTCGATAGATGGGCGTCAGGTGCCTCACACTTGGTCTTGGCGATGTCGAATATGTCGGGCGTGAGCGGTCGTCTATGGTCTGCGCAGGCCGACACTGTTGCTACTACGGAGAATAGGATCGTGAGCCGAGCGATCACAAACATACTCCCACCGAGGCAAAGATTTTGCAGGTCTGCTTCCGGACAGCGCGCCTAAAGGTATCGATCATCTAATCGGCCCAACGCACGCTCCTCGAAAAACAACTGCACCGCCTCTTTCGGCCGCAACGTCAGCCGGCTCACCGGTTCCGGCCTCTTTATATGCTCGGGATAGCGTAACCTGAACGCGCGGACGATGCTGGCGATGATCAGTATCCCTTCCTGCTGGGCGAAGCCCGCGCCGATGCAGATGCGGGGGCCCTTGCCGAAGGGCATATAGGCGCGGCGGCTGGCTTCGGCCTGGTCGGGGTCGTCGAACCGTTCGGGCGCGAAGGCGTGGGGGCATTTCCAGTTGTTGCGGTTGCGCTGGATCAGCCAGGGCGAGATGACGAGCATCGCGCCCTTCTTCAGCCATTTGTCGCGCAGCGTGAGGTCCGCAGTCACCTCGCGCACGAAGAAGCTGACCGGCGGGTAGAGGCGCAGCGTTTCCTTGAACAGGTTGCGCACCGCCGTCATGCCGCGCAGCGATTCGAAGCTGATCGCTTCGCCCGCCGTCTCGCGCTCGATCTCCGCCACCAGCGCGTCCTGCGCATGGGGGCATTCGGCGAGAAGGTAGAGCGCCCAGCTCATCGCCGAGGCGGCGGTCTCGTGGCCGGCCAGGAAGATCGTCGAGATCTGCTCCATCAGCTCGACATAGGTGAAGGGCTGGCCGGTGCGCGGATGGCGGGCTTCGAGCAGCGACTGGAGAATGTCGTCCTGGGCTTCGCCGGTGCCGGCATGCCAGGCGTCATAGCGGGTCCGCACGATCGGTCCGAACACGCCGTGGATCGCCTTCGCGGCCTTTTCGGCGCGCTTGCGATAGCCGAGCAGCGGCAGGCCGTAGAGCTTGAGCATCGCCGCCGGCTGGACGTTCTTCTGGTAGCGATGGAAGGCGTGGTAGATATGCTCGGCGCTGGCGGCGTCGAGCTTCACCGAGAAGATCGTGCGATAGATGATGTCGGCCGCGACATGGGTCATCAGCGGATCGACCTCGATCGGACGGCTGCGATCCATCGCCGCGATCGTCGCGAGCAGGTCGTCGACCGCCCCCTGCATCGCGGGAAAGACGCGCTTGAGATTGGTGTGGGCGAAGGCGGGGTTCACCATCGTCCGCTGCTCTTCCCAGTCCTGCCCATTGGCCGAGAAGACGCTGTTGCCGATCAGCGGATCGAGCAGGTCGTTGAGGAAGCGGTGCTTGGGAAACACCTTGTCCTTGTCGTCCATCACCCGGTCGACCACCGACAGGTCGTTGGCGATATAGAAATCGAGGCGGGGCAGGCGGATTTCGCCCATCTGCATCGTGTAGCTGCGCTCGAACAGCGTGTGGATCCAGCTGTTCCAGCCGGTCAGGAAGCGCTTGACCAGCGATGCCTTGTCCCGGTGCGGAACCGGGTAGGGCGGGATGAAGCCGCAATCTTCTGTGGACGGCTCAGCCATGATTGTCGGCCTTGAACGCTTCGATCGATCCGGCGAGCGGCCGGGCGCCCGAGCTTAGCCCGATATAGTCGAGCGGAGAGAGGCGGTCGAACGTCCGCAGATAGTCGAAATGCGTCTCGTACTTGTTGCGGCGGCGCGCCTGATAGGTGGCGGGATCGCAATATTTGAACCAGCGCGGGCTGGTCTGGAACAGGTGGGCCCGGCGCGGCTGCTTGCAGCTGATGCACGGGTCGATGCCGGCGATGCAGGCGCCGTCGGTAATCGATCCGATGTCGAGCCAGTGGAAATCGCCCTGGCCGACCGCCTCCAGCTGCTCGTGGAAGCGGTGGCTGTCCTTGCGGTTGCCGATCAGGGCGATGCAGGAGCCGAGGGTGACGAGACTGAACCGGTCGGGGAGGGCGCCGCCCTCGGCCGCCAGGATGCGTGCCATGATCGGCACCGCCATGATCGAGCCGTTGCTGTGGGTGACGAACAGGATTTCGTCCCAGTCCTCCGACAGGCTCGCGCGGATGCGGTCGGCGAAGGCGGCCATGCGCTCGTCGACGTCGCCGGGCAGGCGATCGCCGGCCAGCGTGTCGTTGAAGATGATGAAGCGCAGCAGCCAGAAGCCCTGGATCTTGCGCACCACGAACATCGCGACCGCCAGACCGACCAGTGCGGCGGCAAGCCCACCCCATAGCGGCCCCAGCAGGATCGCCGCCGGCAGCGCCAGCAGCAGTCCGAACAGGATCGGCAGCAGGATCGTCGAGACGCCCGGATAATAGAAGGCGAAGCGCACGCCCCACGGGAATTTCCGCACGATCGGCCAGTCGAGCAGACGGGTGAAGTTCCAATAGGCACGCACCGAGTGGCGCAGCAGTCCGATCGGGTTCTTGACCCAATGCGCGCGAATGACGTCGTCCCAGCCGAGAAATTCATGCTCGGTCACGGCATCGTCGGTGCGGTCCTCGACGGTCCAGCCGACCGAATGGGGTGGCAGCCGGCGACGCTTTCCCACGTCGATCTCATGGCCGCTGGCGCGCGCATAGAGCGCCGCCTGCTCGGCATAGAGCTGGTGGTAGAAGCGGGCGCCACGGGGATCGAAACCGCTGAGATAGAATATTTTACGCTTGAACCCCGGCATCGCCGCTGCTTACTCGATCCTCATGGCCGACCAGGAACGTCACTATTGCCTTTTCATGGATGGCACCAAGCATAATCGCAACGCGGGGTGCCGGGCGCACGACAATGCCTATGGCATATATGGCGGCGGAACCGAGCGCGACCGGCGCGCGGCCGATCTGGCGCTGTATCGGCACATGCGGGCGAACCGCGATCCGCTCGCGCCGCTGGTCCTGTTTTTCACGACGGTCTATGGCTGGTTCTTCTTCAACTATCATGGCCGCCCCTGGCGCGGGCAGCTGGTTCGGAAGATCTTCCGCAATTACTGACGAGGGGGGCAACCCTCGAAGGTGATGAGACGTTTCCCTTTCAACTCATTGAAAGGACAGAATTCATGCGGATCGCACATGACGTCCTCGTGATGCTGGCAGACGGCCGGAAGTCGCTGTTCCTGCGCAACGAAGGCGATGCCGACTATCCCAATCTGGTGGTCGAGGATCAGCGAGCCCAGCCGGGACTGGATGATCGCGAGCTCAAGACCGACGCGCCAGGCAGAGCGATGAATCAGGTAGGCGGCGGGCTCAACAGCTACGAGGAGCCCGACTATCACCAGATCGAAGAGGACCGCTTCGCCCGCGACATGGCGGAGGTGCTAAAGGCCAAGGTTCAAAAGAATGGCGACGCGGACATCATCGTAGTCGCGCCACCGCGCACCTTGGGAGAGCTACGCCAGGCCTATGATCACAGCGTTGCCGACAGGATCGTCGCCGAACTCGACAAGGACTATGTCAATCATCCGATCGACAAGGTGGAAAAGCTGCTGCTGGCGCACTGAGGGCGAAAGGGGCGGCCGTCGGCCGCCCCCTCGATCACGCTTCGCTGTCCTCTCCGCCATCGGCAAGGTCTTCGCCGATAACGGCGCCATCGTCCGGCGCGATGGTCTGCTCGCCATCGCCCAGATCAACCTCGGCATCCTCTTCGCTTTCTTCGATCCGCGCCGCGCCGACGACATGTTCGTTGTCGGACACGTTGAAGAGGCGAACGCCCGCAGAGTTGCGCCCGATGACGCGCGTATCGCCCACCGAAAGGCGGATCAGCTTGGCCTGATCGGTGACCAGCATCAGCTGCTCGCCATTATGCGCCGGGAAGCTGGCGACGACCGGGCCGTTGCGCTCCAGATTGTCGATATTGCCGATGCCCTGGCCGCCACGGCCGGTCCGGCGATATTCGTAGGCCGAGCTGCGCTTGCCATAGCCATTGGCGCAAACGGTGAGGATGAACTCCTCTGCGGCTTCGAACTCGGCCATCCGCTCGGGCGACAGCGTTGGGTCGGCGCCATTGTCCTTCCACGGCGCGGCGCGGAGATAGGCCTCGCGCTCCTCAGTGGTGGCTTCAAACCCCTTGAGGATCGAGAGCGAGATCACTTCGTCGCCATCCTTGAGCAGGATGCCGCGCACACCCGTTGAGGTGCGGCTCTGGAACTCGCGCACTTCGGTGGAAGCAAAGCGGATCGCCTTGCCCGCGCGGGTAGCCAGCAGGACGTCGTCGCTTTCGGTCAGCAGCGCCACGCCGATCAGGCGATCGGTTGCGTCCTCGTCGAAGCGCATCGCGAATTTGCCGTTGGTCGGTACGTTCGCGAAGGCGTCCATCGAGTTACGGCGGACATTGCCATGCGCCGTCGCGAAGACGACGTGAAGCGAACCCCAGCTTTCCTCGTCCTCGGGCAGCGGCAGCACAGTGGTAATCTTCTCGCCGTCCGCGAGTGGCAGCAGGTTGATCATCGGCCGCCCGCGCGCCTGCGGCGCGCCCTCGGGCAGGCGCCACACCTTCTTGCGATAGACCTTGCCGTGGTTCGAGAAGAACAGCACCGGCGTGTGGGTGCTCGTCACGAACAGCTCGGTGACGGCATCCTCTTCCTTGGTCGCCATGCCCGAGCGGCCCTTGCCGCCACGGCGCTGCGCACGGAAGGCTTCGAGCGGGGTGCGCTTGATGTAGCCGCCATGCGTCACGGTGACGACCATGTCCTCGCGCTCGATCAGGTCCTCGTCGTCGATATCGTCGCCGGCCGGTGCGATGAGCGTGCGGCGCGGCGTCGCGAACTCGACCTGGACCGCGTCGAACTCCTCGATCATCACCTGATAGAGGCGCGCGCGATTGCCGAGAATGTCGAGCAGCTCGGCGATCGAGGCCGCCAGCTCCGCCAGCTCCCCGCCGATCTCGTCGCGGCCGAGTGCGGTCAGCCGGTGCAGGCGCAGGTCGAGGATCGCGCGGACCTGGGTCTCGGTCAGCTGATAGGTCGGCGCGTCGCCGATCGTGTCGACCGCCTCGACCAGCTTGATGTAGGATTCGATTTCACCACGCGGCCATTCGCGCGCGAGCAGCGAGGCACGCGCTTCCGCCGGGCTTGCCGAGCCACGGATGATGCGCACCACCTCGTCGAGATTGGTGACCGCGATCACCAGTCCGAGCAGGATATGCGCGCGCTCGCGGGCCTTGTTGAGCTCGAACTTCGACCGGCGCGTGATCACCTCTTCGCGGAACTTGACGAAGGACTCGATGATGTCGCGCAGGTTCAGCGTTTCCGGGCGGCCGCCGCGGATTGCGAGCATGTTGGCCGGGAAGCTGGTCTGCGCGGGCGTGTGCCGCCACAGCTGGTTGAGCACGACATCGGGAGTGGCGTCGCGCTTCAGCTCGAGAACGATGCGGACGCCGTGGCGGTTGGACTCGTCGCGGATGTCGGAGACGCCCTCGATCCGCTTGTCCTTGGCGGCTTCGGCAATCTTCTCGACGAGGCCCGACTTGCCGACCTGATAGGGGATCTCGGTCAGCACGATCGAGCGGCGGTCGTTGCGGCCCTCTTCGACCACATGGCGCGAGCGCATGATGATCGAGCCGCGGCCGGTGTGATAGGCCTGGCGCGCGCCCGACTGGCCGAGGATCATCGCCCCGGTAGGGAAATCCGGCGCGGGGACGATGGCCATCAACTCGTCGATCGTGATCGCCGGGTTCTCGACATAGGCTTTGCAGGCGGTGATGACCTCACCCAGATTGTGCGGCGGAATGTTGGTCGCCATGCCGACCGCGATGCCGCCGGCGCCGTTGACCAGCAGATTGGGGAAGCGCGCGGGCAGGACCTGCGGCTCCTGCCGCGAGCCGTCATAATTGGGCGTGAAGTTGACGGTGTCCTTCTCGAGATCCTCGAGCAGGGTCATCGTCACCTTGGCGAGGCGCGCCTCGGTGTAGCGCATCGACGCGGGCGGATCGGGATCCATCGATCCGAAATTGCCTTGGCCGTCGATCAGCGGCACACGCATCGCCCAATCCTGGGCGAGGCGTGCGAGCGCGTCATAGATAGAGGAATCGCCGTGCGGGTGATAATTACCCATCACGTCGCCGACGATCTTCGCTGACTTGCGATAGGGGCGTCCGGCGACGAAACCGCCTTCCTGACAGGCGTAGAGAATGCGGCGATGGACGGGCTTCAGACCGTCGCGCACGTCGGGGAGCGCGCGCGACACGATCACCGACATCGCATAGTCGAGATAACTCGACTTCATCTCGTCGACGATCGAGATTGGAGAAATATCGCTGTTTTCGATAGGCGGCGGTACGCTGGCCAAGTCTTACGATCCGTCTGTTTGAAGCGCCAATATGCCCCGGAACGGGGTGTCTGACGCTCCTAACGGACGATGTGCCTTATGGCTAGTGCAATGCGCCCGGAGCCCGCCCTATCGAGGCCGGCCACAGGGCAATATCAGCTCGCGACCATGTAGATAGCGAGCACGACGGCAAAGCCTACGAGGACTAGCGCAAGGCCCCATCCGAGGACGTTTCGCGTGACATGCGGGGTCGCGCCTGCACGGGCTTCATCGGTGCTGAGGTGCACGGCTTCCTGGTCGCTGCCGTCGGGGCGCACATGCGTTTCCATGATGATCTCTCCAAATAAGCTTCCCGCGACCAACGGGTGGAGAGGGGGGATGTTCCTGCCGAAAGGCCCGGGCGGGGCTCAGCGTTGCCGCACGAAGCGCCAGACCTGTTCGTCCGAATCCGCTGCCACGAAGGCATAGCCGTCGCTGTCGAAGCCTTTCAGGTCCTCCGGCTTGGCGATGCGATGTTCGCACATCCAGCGCGCCATCATGCCCCGTGCGCGCTTCGCGCCGAAACTGTTGAAGACGAGGCCCTTTGGCCCGTTCTCTCGGAAGTCCATGGTGATGATCCGCACGCCCTTTGGCGGCGCCTGCTCGACGACGTGCCAATATTCCTTGCTGGCGCAGTTGATGATCGTGTCCGATCCTTCCGCCAGAAGATCGGCGGCGAGCGCATCGGATACCTTGTTGCCCCACATCGCGTAGAGGTTGCGCGTGCGGCCCGGCGCCCAACGCGTGCCCATTTCGAGGCGATAGGGGCGGATGCGGTCGAGCGGCTTGAGCAGACCGTAAAGCCCCGACAGGATACGGACATGGTCCTGCGCATAATGGACCGCCGGCTCGTCCAGGGTCCGCGCCTCCAGCCCGATATAGACGTCGCCCGAAAAGGCGTAGAGGGCAGGGCGCTCCTCCTGCTCGGCGAACATCGCGTAGCGGTCGGCGTTCAGTTGGGCGAGTTTGTCCGAGATGCTCATCAGCTTTGCCAGCTTCTTCGGGCCCAGCCGCGAAGCCGCTTCGGCGGTGGCGAGTGCCTCCTGGGCAAAGCGCGGGGTGGTCGCGTCGACATCCGGGAGGGGGCTGGAATAATCGAGGGATTTGGCGGGCGAGAGCAGGAGCAGCATGGTCGAAGCCCTAGCCCCGGCGTGGGGCGGGATCAACCGTCGCGGTTCAATGCCCGTTCAGCGAACGGTGCGCAGAGTGCGACGAGTTAAGCCGGTTCATTTCGCCTGTGCTTGTGCGCAGGCGAGGGAGCGATTAGTCAACCGGCGTGTTTTACCGTCGGCCGTCCCTTTCGGCCGTCGATCAGGAGGCCTGAAGAATGAAATCCACGTCCCGCTATGCGCTTGTTGCGGCGCTTGGCTTCGCGCTTGCCGCCGTGGCGCCGGGCGCGCCCGCTTTCGCCAAGAAGAAGGAGGAGGCCGCGACCCCGCAGCTGAAGATCGGCGACGCGGTCCGCAAGCCGCTGGCGGAAGCCGACGCGGCCATCAAGGCCAAGAACATCCCCGGCGCAGAAGCCGCTTTGGCCCAGGCCAAGCAGGCCGCGAAGACCCCGGACGAGCAATATGTCGTCGCGCAATATGGCCTCAACGCCGCCCAGGCGAGCGGTGACCAGGCGAAGCTCTCCGCGGCGCTCGACGAACTGATCGCGACGGGCGAGGCTGCCGGCAAGCTGCCCGACGACCAGCGCGCCAAATTCTACTGGTTCCAGGGCCAGTTCGCCTATCAGACGAAGAATTATGCCAAGGCGGAAGCGTCGCTGACCAAGGCGATCGCCGCCGGTTCTACCGAAGCCGACGCTTATGCCGTTCTTGCCGACGTCCAGAACCGCAATGGCAAGCCGGCCGAGGCGCTCGCGACGCTGCAGAAGGTCATCCAGACCAAGGCGGCGGCTGGTCAGCCTGTCCCCACCGACTGGTACGGTCGTGGCGCCGACATTGCCTCGCGCGCCAAGCTGCCGGGTGAGTTCGTGAAGATCACGACGTCCTGGCTCGCCGCCTATCCGGTCAAGCAGAACTGGCATGATTCGCTGTTCATCTATCGTCAGATGGCCGGCCTGTCGGGTGAGAACGACCTCGACCTGCTGCGTCTCGCGCGCGCCGTCGATGCGCTGCCGCTGTCGGCTCAGTCCAACTATGTCGACTATGCGCTGGCGGTCTATCTGCGCTTCCCGAACGAAGCCGTCGACGTGCTCAACGAAGGCATCAAGGCCGGCAAGCTGAACCCGTCGACCAGCCAGAACACCCGCGAGATCATCGCCCTGTCGCAGCCCAAGCTCGGCCCCGACAAGGCCTCGATCCCGGCGGCGATCACGGCTGCAAACGGTCCGAAGGCTACGTTCAAGTCGGCAATGACCACCGCCGACCTTCTCTATGGCTACAAGGACTTCGCGAAGGCGGCAGAGATCTACAAGGTCGCTCTGACGAAGCCGGGGGCTGACACGGCCCAGGCGAACTTCCGTCTCGGCCTTGCGCTTGCGCAGGCGGGTGACAAGGAAGGCGCCAAGGCGGCGTTCGACGCGGCCGGCACCACCGGCAATTATGGCGTCCTGGCGCAATATGCGAAGGTGTGGGTCGACCACCCCGCCGCATCCTGATCGCGCTTAAGGAATGAAAGGCCCCGGTCGGAGCAATCCGGCCGGGGCCTTCTTTTTAGCGCCGCAGATAGCGATCAGGCTCCGTCGACGGGAATCCCCGGTACGTCCTTCGACGTACGGATGGTGAGCGAGGTCTTCACGCTCGCCACATTGGGCGCCGTCGTCAGCTGCGACGTCAGGAACTGCTGGAACGCCTGGAGATCGTGCGCCACGATCTTCAGGATGAAGTCGATCTCGCCGTTCAGCATATGGCATTCGCGCACTTCGGGGAGCGCTGCCACATGGGCTTCGAACTGGCGCAGGTCCTCCTCCGCCTGGCTACGGAGCGAGACGAGCGCGAACACCGTAATGCCATAGCCGAGGGCGGCCGCGTTGAGCCGGGCGTGATAGCTCTCGATGACGCCCGCTTCTTCCAGTGCGCGCACGCGGCGCAGGCAGGGCGGCGCCGTCAGACCGGCCTTGCGAGCGAGATCGACGTTGGTCATCCGCCCGTCCTCCTGCAGCTCGTGGAGGATAGTCCGATCGATAGGATCAAGCGAGGGAGCCGACATGGTGTAACCTTTCAACGATTACCCCGATCTTTAGAATAAAGTTACTGCGGGCTGCAATTAAAATAGAAGCTGCCCCGCAATGGTACCGGCGGCGGCAAACGCCCTTTGCGCAGCGGGCCGATGCGTTTACTATGGAGCGAAGGGGGACCGGTTCGGTTCATTCGTTCGGCACCGATCGGAGGCGGGCCTTTGCGTTTTGACGACATGTTGGCCACCTTGCTGGCACAGCCGACGCCCACTGCCGACGCGCGCATCTTCCTGTGGCGGCAGGTGGTGGACGTGCTGGCGCAGGGGCGCGGCCACCGCGTAGACGATCCTCTGGTCGACGCGCCGCGCGCTGTCGATGCCTATAATTTCCTGCGTGCAACCCGGCCGGAGATTCCGGCCGAATTGCGTCTCGCTGCCGGTCGCGGCCTGGCCGGCCGGCGCGTCCCGCCCGAACTGGTGATGCTGTTTGCCGAGGATCTGCCGCACATTGCGGCGCCGATGCTGGGCAATGTCCTGCTGTCGTCGCAACAATGGCTGGATCTGTTGCCGCGCCTTTCGCCAAGCGCGCGCAACCTGCTGCGCAACCGGCGCGACCTCGGGCGGGCGGTCGAGAAGGCGCTGGAAGGGTTCGGCGCGACCGATTTCCTCATCCAGGGACCGGTCGAGCCTTCGCCATCCGCGCTTGCGCCGCTGGCTGCGCCGATCGATGCGCTGAAGGCGTCCGCCGAGGTGGCCCAGCCGGCACCGGTTCCTGCGCCGGCTTCCGACGCCAGGCCTGCCGTCGCTGCCGCTTCGACTGCGCCGTCACCCCAGCCTTCGCCAGCGCCGCCGCCGCTCGCTCGCTATGATGTCGAGGGGGCGCTGGCCGAGCCTTCTCCGCCGCCAGCGGCAGAGGCAGTCCTGTCGTCCGATGCCGCTCTTTCTCCCGGCGACAGCCAGATTCGCGAACTTCTCTCGCGTATCGAGACCTTCCGGACCCGCTATCCGGCCAGCAGCCCGACCGAGCTGGACGAAGCGCAGGCCGCCGCGCTCGCGGAGGAACCGTCGGTCGTCCCTGCCCAGGCCGAGAATTTCCGGTTCGAGACCGGCGTGGACGGCGTCATCTGTTGGGTGCAGGGGGTGCCGCGCGGACCCGTCATCGGTGAGACGATCGCCGTTGCCGCTCACCAGACCGACCATGGCGTCGATGGCCATGCCGCCGGGGCCTATCGCAGCCGCACGCCTTTTCGCGATGCACGCCTCACCATAGCGGGCGAAGGGCCGGCTTCGGGCGAGTGGCGGATTTCGGCGGTGCCCTTCTTCGACCCGAAGGATGGGCGGTTCAGCGGCTATCGGGGAACCGCGCGGCGTCCGCGCGCCGACGAAAATGCTGCGAGCCTGTCGACGGGCCGCCAGAAAGCCGACGAACCGGCTGTGCAGGATTCGCTGCGCCACCTTGTCCATGAACTGCGGACGCCGCTCAACGCGATCATCGGCTTTTCAGAGATGATCGAGGGGCAGGTGCGGGGGCCCGCCGCGGCGCCCTATCGGAGCCGTGCGCAGGAGATATTGGAGCAGAGCAAGAAGCTGCTGAGCGCGGTCGAGGATCTCGATCTGGTAGCGCAGACCAAGCCGGTCGAGCAGGGCGGCGCCCCGGGCGCGGTGGACGTTTCTGCCATCCTCGCGCGTCTGCACAGCAATTTCGAGGACGTGGCGGCCGAGCGCGCGAGCGGCATCGCCTTTCGGATCGATTCGACGCTGCCGCCGGTTGCGGTCGACGCCGCAACGGTGGAGCGGATGCTTTCACGGCTCCTCGCCGCCACGATCGCCATGGCGGGCGAGGGCGAGCGCATCAGCGTCGACCTGCAGCGCGACCCGCGCCGCGCCAGCCATGTGCTGCTGACGGTCCTGCGCCCGCGCTCGCTCGACGGGCGCGACGAGAAGATGCTGCTCGATCCCGGTTATAATCCCGGCGGCAACTGGCCCGACGCCCCGGTCCTCGGTCTCGGCTTTGCGCTCCGGCTGGTTCGAAACCTCGCTATTGCCAGCGGCGGCATGCTCGAGATCGATTCGACGCGTTTTTATCTGAGCCTCCCGCTCGACGATCGCGGCGGCCGCGCCGAACAGGGCGCGCGCTGACTGGATCACGCACAGGGCGATTGAACCGCATCGCGTGCCCTTGCCGCCGGCCCCGCCCTTCGCTATCGCCGGGCGGCGCTGGTCGGGGCCTGTAGCTCAACGGTTAGAGCTGGCCGCTCATAACGGCTAGGTTGCGGGTTCGAGTCCTGCCGGGCCCACCAGCGCGCTTATCCCTTGTTTTCGACGTTCCGCCAGAGGCGACCCGCCTCATGGGTCCACGTGGGCGCTTCCGGATCGGGCGCGCCTGTCCCCGGTCCGGACGTACCTGATCGGCTGGCGGAAAGTCGCAATACGTAAAATGCGCCATTGGCCGGCTGGCGGGGCATCCGCAACTTTCCGGAATTGCGGGGGAAGCAGATGGCCGGAGCTTATGACGACACACTGGGCCGCAGGGCCCTTCTGCGGCGGGCCGGCGCGGCGGGGATCGTCGCCGGGCTGAGCGCCTGCGCGCCGGTAGGCTCGAAGCGGCTTGCGACCGCTGCCAAACTGGCCCGGCTCGATGGCACCCGCACGCTGGTTCCGTTCCGTGCGACGCCGCGCGAGATCGTCGACGTCAAATGCTGCATCCGGCCGCTGCGCGCGGCAGGCCCCAATCTTGGTACCGAGATGGTCGGCGACACGCTGGTCGTCCACAATTACGGTCATGGCGGCAGCGGCTGGTCGTTGTCGTGGGGATCGGCGGACATTGCGGTCGGAAAGGCGCTCTCGGTTCTCCCCCGCGAGATCGCCGTGGTCGGCTGCGGGATCGTCGGGCTTACGAGCGCGATCGTTGCCCAGAGGGCGGGGCTGAAGGTCACTATCTACGCGCGCGAGCTGATTCAGAAGACGCGCTCCTTCCGCGCCAGCGGCTCCTTTACGCCGGATGCACGTGTCGCGCTGGCCGAGCCGGCCGGTGCCGCCTTCGGCCCGCTGTGGGAGCAGATGGCGCGTCTGTCGTGGAAGACCTTCCGCACCTTTCTCGGCCTGCCGGGCAATCCGGTGGCTTTCAGCGACAGTTTCGCGCTGTCCGACGAGCCGATCAAGCGGCGTATCTGGCCCGCCGATCCGGCGATCACGGACAGCTGGAAGCCGGGCGGTCTTCCGCGCCAGAATGCGGAGTTCGGCCATTACATCGACCGGATCCGGGACATCGTTCCGCTGGGCACGGACCTGTCGCCCGAGGAAAACCCTTTTCCCGTGGCTTATGCCCAGCGCTCGTCGAACATGCATTTCAACTTCGCGAGCTACGCCCATTGCCTGCTTTCGGAATTTTTCGAGCGGGGCGGGCAATTCGTCGTGCGCGACTTCGCCGACCCGTCCGAACTGGCGACGCTGCCGCAGAAGGTGGTAATCCATTCGACCGGCTATGCTGCGCGCGACTTGTGGCGCGACAATACGATCATCCCGGTGCGTGGTCAGACCGGCTGGCTGATGCCGCAGCCTGCGGTCGACTATGGCGTCCGCTACAAGAATATCTCGCTTCTCTCCAAGGCTGACGGGGTCGTCGTCATGAACAACAATCCGGAGATCGGCGACATGCTCGGTGTGGGCGACTCCAATGAACTGCCCAACCGTAGCGCGATAGAAGAAGGCCTGGCGATCATCGCACCTGTTCTCGCGGCGGCGCGGCCGGAGCGCCTGGCATGAGCAGCCGGCCGGCCATTGCACTCGCGCTCGCCGCTGTCGTCTGGACGACGCTCGCCGTCGCGGCGGGGCCAGCGACCCGGCCCGCTGCCGCCCCCGCTCTCGGCGTCAGGGAGGGTGTCTATACCGCCGAGCAGGCTAAGGCGGGGGCACGCACCTATGCCATCCGTTGTGCGGTCTGCCATGGTTCGCGGCTCGAAGGCAGCTACGAGGTTCCCGCGCTGACGGGCAAGTTCGTCGCCCACTGGGCTCGGCGACCGGTCTGGCCGCTGTTCGATTATGTGTCGAGAGCGATGCCGCAGCCGGCGCCGGGATCCCTGTCCCCCACCGAAAACGCCGCTCTCATTGCCTTCCTGCTCGAAGCGAATGGGCTGCCAGCGGGCGAGCGTCCGCTCCCGTCGGATCAGGCAGGGCTGTCGGCGATTGCGTTCGATGGACCGGGGGCCGGTGCCGCATCGCGCTGAAGAGTCTAGAAATTTGTGCGGCGCGATAGAGGGTGAGGGTGGCCCGGTCCGTTTTGTGGACTGCTGCGCGCGGCGTTTACAGGCGGTAATGCTGGACTGGATCCTGAGTTGCTCCGTGCCTCACCCTTAAGTCGTAAAATCTGCAATGGATTGCTGTTGCGTTGCAGCAGGAGTCGGCGCAGCATGATGGTCAGATAATGAGCGATTCCAGGGGGCGGGAATTGGTCTTGATGGAGCGATACAAGCGGCGAAATGCGCCAGCAGCGGCTGGACCGGATGCTTGCGCCGCCGGAGCGGCCGGATGACAGCCATGGCGCCCAGTTCCGCGAGCGACGTCGACGCCCCGGACGCGGCCCGACACCTCGCTGGCGACGGTAATCGCCGCTATTTTCAGGGTATGATGCTGATCTTCGCAGCCTGCGTGCTGGACTGCGTGGTGTTGGTGCTCGAGATCGCGACCGACGGCGCCGACTGGATTTACTGGTCGATCCTGGCGCTGGTCCAGCTGCTGATCGGCTATGCCGCCTGGGCCTGTTTCAGGATGTTCCACCAAGGGTCGCGCCGCATCGCCGAGCAGTTGGAGCAGATGCAGCTACTGCGGCGCGCGAAGGATGCAGCGGAGACGGCCAACGTCACCAAGAGTCGCTATATCAGCAATGTCAGCCATGAGATCCGCTCGCCGCTCAACGCCATCTATGGCTATGCCCAGCTGATCGAGGGCAATGACGGCGTCGGCGCGAAGGAGGCGGTGCGGGTGATACGCCGCTGCGCCGAGCATATGACGAGCCTCGTCGAGGGGCTGCTCGATGTCGCCCAGATCGAACATGGCGTACTGCGCGTAAGATCCGAGGTCGTGCGGCTCGATAAATTCATCGACCAGCTGATCTCGATGGTGCGGCCCGCCGCTGCGGCCAAGGGCCTGCACCTGGACTATGTAAAGCGCGGCCGGTTGCCCGAGCATGTGCGCACCGATCCCAACCGCCTGCGCCAGGTCTTCCTGAACCTGCTGTCCAACGCGATCGCCTATACAGACAGGGGCTCGGTGACGCTCAGCCTCCATTATGCCGCCCAGGTCGCGACCTTCGAGATACGCGACACCGGGCGCGGCATCAGCCCCGAGGACCAGCCGACGATCTTCGATCCCTATGCGCGGGGCGGGGAGGAGCATGTCCGGTCCAAGCCGGGAGCGGGGCTGGGGCTTTCGATATCGCGCGCGATCGTCGAGATATTGGGCGGCCAGCTCGAACTGGTCGAGAGCAGCCCGACCGGGACCTGCCTGCGGGTCACATTGTTGTTGAGCGAGGTGGTAGCCAGGCAGGGCAGTAGCGAGAAGAAGCCGCAGATCGAGGGCTATCATGGCCCCCGACGCTCGATCCTCATCGTCGACGACGACGCCGATCAGCGCCAGTTCCTCGACGGGTTTCTCGGGGGCATGGGCTTCGATGTCTGGTGCGCACCAGACGGGGAATCGGCGATCGCGCTCGCATTGGACCGGCAGTTCGACCTCGTCCTGCTCGACATCAGCCTGCCCGGAATCTCGGGATGGGCGACCGCATCCGAGCTTAGGCTGCGGGGCGGGAGCGATCTGCGGATCGTCATGCTGTCCGCCAATGCCCATGAGCTGCACCGGCCGGACTTCCCGAACCCCGTGCACGACCATTTCCTGACCAAGCCCGTCAGCTTCGCCGCCCTGATCGAGACGATCGGGTCCCAGCTCGAGCTGGTCTGGCGCTTCGAGGCGGACGAGCCGGTGCCCCGCAAGGGTGGCGAGGGAGACCGTCGCGGCGGGCGCCTGGGGGAGGAGATGGAGGCTCGCCTCCGGCGGATCACCGAACTGCTGAAGATCGGCCACTTCCGGGGCCTGGAGGACGAGATACGCGAGCTGGCGGACCAATGCCCCGAGGCGCAGCGGCTGAGTGCGGAACTGTTCGACCGGCTCGACCGGTTCGATCTCGAAGGCATGGCGCGACTTGTCGAGGAGTATGAGGGTTGAACATTCCCGGTCACAGCGACACCGTCCTCATCGTCGACGACGAGCCGGACTCGCTGCGCGCAATCAGCCGTGCCCTTGAGGCCGCCGATCTGGCGGTGCTCGTCGCGACCTCGGGCAAGGCCGCGCTCGATCGTCTCCACCACATCGTACCCGACCTCATCCTGATGGATGCGGTCATGCCCGAGATGGACGGGTTCGAGGTCACGGCGCAGATCAAGAAGCGGCCCGAACTCCACCATGTCCCTGTCATCTTCATGACCGGGCTGACCGAAAGCGAACATGTCGTCGAGGCGTTCGAGGTCGGCGGCGTCGACTATGTCAAGAAGCCGGTGCAGCTGTCGGAGCTCGTCGCGCGCGTCCGCGTCCATATGGCGCAGGGTCGAGCGGTCCAGGCCAGCGTCGCCAGCCTCGACGCCACCGGTCGTCTCATGATCGCGACCGATACGCGCGGCAAACTGCTCTGGTGCACGCCCGGCGCCGAGCAGGCGATCGGCGGTATCGTGCCGGGCTGGAAGCGGGGGGCCGATCTTCCCCCCGCCCTGGGGCAGAAGGTTGCCACCCTGGTCGAGCGGGGCAGTCCGGGGTCCTCGGTCAAGATCGGGCCGCCCGGCTTTGCCGGTAATCTCGAACTGGTGATCATCGCCCGCTATCGCGGAGACGAGGTGCTCATACGGATCAACCAGCTCGATCCCGAAAAACATGTCGTTCGCCTGCGCGAGCAGCTCCAGCTGACCCATCGCGAGGCCGAGGTGCTGCTATGGGTCAGCTATGGCAAGGCGAGCATCGACATAAGCGACGTGCTGAACATCAGCCCTCGTACGGTGCAGAAGCACCTCGAACGCATCTACGAAAAGCTGGGCGTCGAGATGCGCTCGGCAGCGGCAGCGATCGCGACGCGGCTATTGGACCAATAGCGCGCGGTCGCGATCGCCCGCGCGTCATTTCGGCTTCCTGGCGGCGATCGCTTCGATCTCGATCAGGAAATAGGGGCCGACCAGAGCCCCGACCTGAAAGGTCGAGCGCGCGACCGTGGTCGGATTCTCGGCGGTTCCGAAGAACATCTTGAAGCCCTCGTTGGCGCCCATGAAATCGAGCTTGCCCAGTTTGGGGTCGGGGGCGACGAACAGGCTGAGCTTGACCAGATCCTGCATCCCATAGCCCTGCGACTCCAGGATCGTCTTGATCTTGTTGAGCACGCTGATGGTTTGCGTCTTCGTGTCGCCGAGATCCTCGATGCTCTTGATGTCGGCCATCGACTTGGCCGGATCGATCGGGGAGGGGAGCTGTCCGGAGATGTACAGCGTCTCCGCACCCGCCGAGACCTTGGCCGCGTCGAGAATCACTGCCTTGGGGTTGTTCTGGATCCGCGTGATCTGTGCCTGAGAGGCGGTTGCGAGGCAGGCCGCCATACAGGCGCCCGCTATCATCCATGTGCGCGTCAAGATCCATCCTCCGTTGCTGAATGCACGGCGGGAAACACCCCCTCCACCGTGGCGCGGACGATCATATGCGGAGCGGTCGACGGGGCCGTACGCAAAACGGCGTATGGGCAATGTGCCGGCCGATGCCCTGTTATGTCCTAACAAGAACTTACCAAGTTCGATTCGAACCGTCTCGCTGTTCCAAGGGGGAAATGCGGACAATGGTTCGCTCTGCAAGAATCGCCGGGACAAGGCGAAGTAAATGACGTGAAACGGAGAGGGACGCACCGCCACAGGGGGGAATGAAAAGATGCGTTCTATCGAAAAATTTTCTGTCGCCATATTTGCGACGACGGCACTCTCTTCGGTGATCCTCTGCGCTCCTGCCCGTGCGGACGTTGAGACTCAGCTTGCCGCTGCCGACGCGCCCGAGAAGGAGCCGGCCAGCGAGATCGTCGTGACCGGCACCCGCGCCAGCGGCCGCATGGTCGCAGAGAGCGCAACGCCGATCCAGCTCGTCAATTCGGACGCGATCGCCAAGGTCGGCCAGCCGAACCTCAACCAGGCGCTGACCCAGCTCGTCCCGTCCTTCACCGCGCAGACGCAGGGCACCGACATGGCGAGCTTCTCGCTCAGCGCCCGTCTGCGCGGCGTCAGCCCGAACCACACGCTCGTGATGGTCAACGGCAAGCGTCGTCACAACAATTCGATCCTCCAGGTGATCAACGGTGCCTTCGGCGGGTCGGTCGCGCCGAGCATCGACCTGATCCCGCCGGGGGCGGTGTCGCGGATCGAAATCCTGCAGGATGGTGCCGCCGCCCAATATGGCACCGACGCCATTGCCGGCGTGATCAACATCATAACGAAGAACAGCACCGAGGGGCTGTTGTTCGAGAGCACCGCCGGCGAATATTATGACGGCGAGGGCCGCACCTACAGCGCCAGCGGCAATTTCGGCATGCCGATCGGGGACTCGGGCTTCCTCAATCTGACGCTGTTCCACCGTCGTAACGATTATACGACGATCGGCGACGGCCAGACGACCGTCCGCAACATTGACGGTTCGACTGTCCGGTTGACGGGCGCCAATGTCCGCTTCCAGCCGATTTATGACGCCCTGAACGCGCGCAACGGCACGGCCGGGATCAATGGCGGGCAACCCAATTCACAGCTAAATGTCGCCTTCTACAATGCTGGTTACGACTTCGGTGACGTGCAAATCTACTCGTTCGGTGATGTCTCCTATCGCCACGGCAAAGCACTTCAAGGCTATCGGCCGCCCAACCGTATCTGCGTCGCCGGTAGCGCGACCTCGCCGACGGACCCGGCCAATTGCTTTGCGCCGACGGTTGCGTCCGGGATGGTTCCGCTGATCGAAGTGAAGCAGAACGAGTTCCAGTTCACCAGCGGCATCAAGGGCGAGCTTTCGGGCTGGGCCTGGGATCTTGGCGGCTCCTATTCGGAAGATCGTTCCGACGTCTATACGACCAACTCGGCCAATGCGAGCCTGTGGGCCGACACGACGAGGGCGGCCTTGGCGTCCGCGTCGCCTACCGATCGTGGCTTCACGCCCCGCGATTTCTATGACGGCGGTTTCCAGTTCAACCAGTTCATCGCCACGCTCGACGTGAACAAGCAGTTCGAAGTCGGCATGGCCGAACCGATGACCTTCGCTTTCGGTGCCGAATATCGGCGGGAAAGCTATTCGATCTTCTACGGCGACGAGGGCTCGCGTTACATCGAGGGTGGCCAGTCCTTCCCTGGCTACGGCATCACCGATGCCGGCAAGACCCGCCGCAACGTCAAGGCGATCTACGGCAACTTCATCCTCAAGCCGGTCACCGACCTCGTCGTCGACCTCGCGGGTCGTTTCGAGGATTATAGCGACTTCGGCAACACCACCATCGGCAAACTGACCGCACGCTACGACTTCAGCCCGGCCTTCGCGCTGCGCGGCACCGTCAGCACTGGCTTCCGCGCTCCGTCGCTGGCGGAATCGGGCTATTCGGCGACCAATGTCGGCCCAACCTCGGCGACCGTGCAACTGGCGCCGAGCTCGCCGGGTTCGGCGGCGGCAGGCTTCGGTGCGCTGCGTCCGGAGAAGTCGACCAACTTCTCGGTCGGCACCGTCATCCGCCCGGCTCCGCGCCTGGTGCTGAGCCTCGACGCCTATATGATTAAGATCCGTGATCGTATCGTCTCATCGGGCACGATCATTGGTCAGCGGCAATCGCCGACGGCCAATGCTCCGGCCGTCCAAGTGCTTACGCCGCTGATCAATGGCATCACGCCGTACGATCTTGTGATCGGAGCAATCAATGCTAGCGGAAAAGCGATCGACGACACTGTCGTGAGAACGGGCCAGCTGGCGATCCAGACGTTTACCAACGGGGTGAATACCGAAACCAAGGGCGTCGAATTCTCGGGCAGGTATGCGATGGACTTGCCGATCGGCAAGCTCGATCTGACGCTCGGCGCCAATTACAACCACACCAAGGTCAAGAAGAATCGGCTCGGGACACTGTTCGGTGCCCAAGCAAGGGCGATCATCGAAACGTCTAATCCGGATTATAAGGTCGTCGCCAACGCGCTTTTCACCAGCGGCCCGTTCAGCGCCAATCTGCGTGGCACCTATTTCGGCAAGACCACGGTTCTCGTGAACCCGGCAATTACCGTCGCTTCGGCGCCGATCACCGGCAATCTGTTCCCGGCGGTGGTCAAGGCGGCAGCGCTGGTCGATGCCGAGCTCGGCTATGATGTCACCGAATGGGCGAACCTCGCCATCGGCGCGCAGAACCTGTTCAACAAGATCCCGGAAACGCCGGGCCTGGTGCCGCTCGCGACCCTGCCGACCAATGGCGTGTCGCCCTACATCAACGGTACGACGACGATCAACGCGCCGTACAACCACGGGCCCTACGGCACCAACGGCGGCTATTACTACGCCCGCCTCACCCTGAAGTTCTGATCGCTTAGGAGGGGGCGCCTAATCCCCGCGCTCCCTCCGCCCCTCAACGACATCCACAGGAGACATGCCATGATCCGCACGATCGCCATGACCGCCGCCATCGCCCTGGCCCTTGGGGCCTCGGGCGCGCAAGCCCAGATCGAGCGGACCTCCGCCAATCCGACGGCGGTGATCGCGAGCAGCGCGATGGTGCCGCCGGGCACCAAGCTCTACTTCCTCTCCGGCAGCACGGCCTCTCCGGTCGACCCGGCCAAGCCCGAGGAGTTCGGCGACACCAAGGCGCAGACGCTGTCGATCCTCACCAAGATGAAGGCGCAGCTGGAAAAGCTCGGCCTCGGCATGGGCGACATCGTCAAGATGACCGTGTTTCTGGTCGGCGTTCCCGAGCGGGAAGGGCGGATGGACGCGCCGGCCATGAACGAGGTGTTCAAGACCTTCTTCGGAACGCCCGAGCAGCCCAACAAGCCGACCCGCTCGACCGTGCAGGTCGCCGCGCTCGGCCGACCCACCACGCTCGTCGAGATCGAGGCGATTGCCGCCAAGGCGCCCTGATCCCTGCTCCCCGGCTCCGCCCGAAAAGGTAGTTCGATGACAGACACTTCTTCCGGACCCTCGCGCCGCGATCTCCTGACCATGATCGGCCGGATGGGGGGCGGTGTTGCGCTGTACCAGGCGATGACGGCTCTGGGGCATGCCGCAGAGACCCAGTTCAAGGGGCCGCCGAAACTCAGCGGAGCGCGGCCGGGGGCGTCGGTGGTGGTGCTGGGTGCCGGCCTTGCGGGCATGCTGGCCGCTTACGAACTGGCAAAAGCCGGCTACAAGGTCCAGATCCTCGAATATCAGGACCGGCCCGGCGGCCGGAATTATTCGGTGCGCGGCGGCGACAAGGTGGTCGAGGTCGGCGGATCGGAACAGACCTGCACCTTCTCGGCCGGCAATTATCTGAACCCTGGTCCGTGGCGCATTCCGCACCATCACCGGACGCTGCTGCATTATTGCAAGGCGTTCGGGGTGGAGCTCGAGCCGTTCGTCCAGATGAACCACAATGTGTTCGTCCACCGGACCAGCGCCTTCGGCGGCAAGCCGCAGCGCTACAAGGAGCTGGCGGTCGACTTCAAGGGCCATGTCTCGGAACTGCTGTCAAAGTCGCTCAACGCGGGTGCGCTCGACGACAAGGTAAGCAAGGAGGACAAGGAGAAGCTCCTCCTGGCGATGCGCGAATGGGGCGTGCTCGACGACAAGCTGGCCTACACCAGCAGCCTCAAGGTGTCGGGCCAGCGTGGCTATGACCAGCCGCCGGGTGGTGGGGTTGGCGGCGCTCCGACGCCTTCCAAGGTCAATGGTCTGAGCGATGTCCTCGCGTCCAATGTGTGGACGCAGATGGGCTTCTATTTCAACTATGTGATGCAGACGACCATGTTCCAGCCCAAGGGCGGCATGGACATGATCGGCAAGGGCTTTGCCAAGCAGCTTGGCAATATGATCCGCTATAATGCCAAGGTGACCAAGGTTGCTCAGAGCGCCAAGGGCGTCACCGTCAGCTGGGAAGACCTGAAGACCGGGCAGGTGAGCGATACCAAGGCCGATTGGTGCGTCTGCACGATCCCGCTGCCGGTCCTGAGTCAGCTCGACGTGCAGGTCGGGCCAAAGATGAAGGCCGCGATCCGCGCCGTGCCGTATAACGGCCAGCTCAAGATCGGTCTCGAGATGCGCCGTCGCTTCTGGGAAGAAGATTATTCCATCTATGGCGGGCACAGCTTCACCGATCAGGCGATCGGGCTGGTGTCCTACCCGAACAACAATTTCTTCCAGGATGGCCCGGCGGTGCTCGTGGGCGCTTTCGCCAGCAATGCCGGCGCGCTGCAACTGACGGGCATGACGCCCGAGCAACGGATCGAGGCGGCGCTGGCGCAGGGATCGGTCTTCCACCCTGCCGAATATCGGAAGGAATATGCGAGCGGCGTATCCTTCGCATGGAGTCGCCAGCCCTGGATCCTCGGCTGTACCTCGCGCTGGACCGAAGAAAGCCGGGCGGCGCATTACCAGAATCTGGTCGCGCTCGACGGCCGCATCGTCCTCGCCGGTGAGCATGCGACCTATTATGGCGGCTGGATGGAGGGCTCGCTGCTCTCCGCGCTCGATGCGATTGAGCGGCTGCACCAGAAGGCACTCGCCGCATGAGGCTGGAGCGGTCGTTGCTGGTGGCTGCGGCGGGCGCTGTCGTCGCGTTGGTCGCCACGGCATCGGCTTCTGCGCAGGACTCTGCGGGCGGCGTCAGCGCGGTGCAGGTCGCGAACGAAGGCAAGCTCGTCTACGAGCAGATCTGCCAGGCCTGCCACATGGCCGACGCCAAGGGCGGCGGCGGCGCGGGCGCGGCGATTCCGGCGCTCGCGAACAATCCGAAGCTCAAGGACAAGGATTATCCGATCACCCTGCTGCTGAAGGGGCGGGGCGGGATGCCCTGGTTCACCGACATGCTGACGCCCGAGCAGATGGCTGCGGTCGCAACCTATATCCGCAGCCATTTCAATAACTATCCCGATCCGGTCACGGTCGAGGACGTGAAGCGGGTAGGCGCCGGCAATCCGGGATCCGCTCCCGACTGTACCACCTGCAACTGATTTCGAGAGAGTACCAAGGGGGATCGGCCGATGCTCAACGACATGGCGCCGCAGACGCGCCGGGAATGGCTGACGATGATCGGCCGCGTCGGCGGGGGCATGGCGATGTATCAGGCCATGACGGCGTTGGGTCATGCGGCCGAGACGCAGTTCGGCGGGCCGCCCAAGCTGACCGGCGCTCGCCCCGGCGCGTCGGTGGTGGTACTGGGCGCGGGCCTGGCGGGGCTGGTCGCCGCCTATGAGCTGTCCAAGGCCGGCTACAAGGTCCAGCTGCTCGAATATCAGGATCGACCCGGGGGCCGGAACTATACGGTGCGCGGTGGTGACAAGATCGTCGAAGTGGGTGGCGCCACCCAGTCGGTCAATTTCGCACCGGGCAATTATCTCAACCCGGGCCCGTGGCGCATCCCGCACCACCACCGGACCATCCTCCATTATTGCAAGGCTTTCGGGGTCGAGCTCGAACCGTTCATTCAGATGAACCACAATGTGTTCGTTCATCGCAAGGATGCCTTTGGCGGCAAGCCGCAGCGCTATCGCGAGCTTGCTGTCGACTTCAAGGGCCATGTCTCGGAATTGCTGTCCAAGTCGCTCAATGCGGGCGCGCTCGACACGACGCTGGGCAAGGAAGACAAGGAGAAGCTGCTCCAGGCGATGCGCGAATGGGGCGTGCTCAATGCCGACCTCGCCTATGACAGCAGCATCGCGGTGTCGGCCCAGCGTGGCTATGACCGGGCGCCCGGTGGCGGCGTCGGCGGTGCTCCGACCCCGTCGAAGGTCAACGCCTTGGGAGACGTGCTCTCCTCGAAGGTCTGGTCCCAGATGGGCTTCTATTTCAACTATGTGATGCAGACGACCATGTTCCAGCCCAAGGGCGGCATGGACATGATCGGCAAGGCCTTCGCCCAGCAGCTGGGCCAGATGATCCGCTACAACACGAAGGTCGTGAAGATCGCCCAAAGCCCCAAGGGCGTCAGCGTCGCCTGGGAAGATGCCAGGACCGGGCAGAAGGGCGAGGCCAAGGCCGACTGGTGCGTGTGCACGCTGCCGACCAGCATCCTCAACCAGATGGACATCCAGATCAGCGATGCCAAGAAGGCGGCCATCAAGGCGCTGCCCTATTCGAGCTCGGCCAAGATGGGCCTCGAGATGCGCCGCCGCTTCTGGGAGGAGGACTACTCCATCTATGGCGGGCACAGCTTTTCGGATCATCCGTCGATCGGGACGCTGTCCTATCCCAATTTCGATTTCTTCCGCGATGCTCCGGGCATGCTCACCTCCCTGTCGGGCGGCCCGGGCGGGTTCATGATCGCGGGCATGACGCATGAGCAGCGCATCGAAGCGGCGCTTGAACAGGGCTCGCTGTTCCACCCGGAAATTCGCAAGGAGTATATGAACGGCGCCTCCTTCGCCTGGGCGCGCCAGCCCTGGATACTCGGATGCTGCGCCACCTGGACCGAGGCGACGCGCAAGGAGCATTACCAGAATCTCGTCGCGCTAGACGGCCGCATCGCCCTCGCTGGTGAACATGCCTCTTATTATGGCTGCTGGCAGGAGGGAGCGCTGCTGTCCTCGATCGACGCCATCACCCGGCTGCACCAGCGGGCCCTGGCTGCCTAGGATCGGGGATGCGCGCCGCATCAAGCGTCCATTTTGCGGGAGGGGGACCCGCAAACGCAGAACGACCTCCGATACGCGGGTATCGGAGGTCGTTCGCAAGGCTTGGGCCCGTCCGTCGCCGGACGGTGGCCTCAGTTCGCGGCGACGCGCACCGAGTTATTCTCGGCTGCGGTGCGGAGCGCCGCGTCGAGGCTGGCGTTCATCTCGCGACGGCAGCGCCAATCGGGCTGACCATCGCCGCCGACGCGATCTTCCGGCTCGCACATGGCGGCGATTTCGCGCGTCATGCGGTTCCGGAACTGTTCGACGGCGACGGGATCGAGCAGATTGACACCTTCGACCGACGTCTTGAACGACACCGGCTGACGGCCCTCGGCCGAAACGGCGGCGGGCAGCGCCAGAAGGCAAGCCGCCGACAGTGCGACAACCAAGTTCTTCATAGCAAATACTCCTGCAAACGACATTTATCTTTTTGTAATTACTTTATTTTTATCTACGATCGATATCGCATCAGGTCTTTGCCGAACGGTTCGGGCTTCGACGAACGGGCCCATCTCCGCAGCATCACACCTGTAAAGCGTTCTAGATGCGCTTGGGTCGCACATAAGTCCGTCGCCCTCGCCGAACAAGGCGAATACGTTGCTGCGCCGCAGAAATCCGCCATTTTTTTCGGTAATTACCGGGCGTTTCATGCTGCATTGCAGAGGACTGACGCATGATCCGGCGTGACATGGCCAAGCATCGAGCAAGTATAACAGCCAATTTTATTCGCGGAATCAGTATCATCCTTTGCGCGGCCCTCGGCGACGTCGCTCATGCCGCGGAACGCCATGGGGAAATCCTCTGGGACCGCTACGGCGTGCCGCATGTCTATGCGAAGAGCGAGGCAGACGCCTTTCGCGGCTTCGGATGGGCGCAGGCGCACAGCCACGGCAATGTGATTCTGCGACTCTATGGCCTCGCGCGGGGGCGCGGCGCCGAATATTGGGGGGCCGAGCATCTCGCCGACGATCGCTGGACTCTCTCTCATGGCATAGCGGAGCGGGCGGCCGAATGGTACCGGTTGCAGACGCCCGGTTTCCGCGCGGATCTCGACGCATTCGCTGCGGGCATCAACGATTATGCCGCAGCCAATCCCCAGGCCCTGGATCCCGAAGTACGACGCGTGCTGCCGGTCACTGGCACCGACGTGATCGCGCACGCGCTGCGGCTCGTGAACTATGTCTACATCGCGTCACGGCAAAAGACGCTGGGGGAGGAGCCGGCTGGCGGCTCCAACGCCTGGGCGGTCGCACCGTCGCGCTCGGCCAGCGGCAACGCGATGCTGCTCGCCAATCCGCACCTGCCCTGGGCGCCGGGGCAATATACCTATTATGAGGCGCAGATCAGCGCGCCGGGTTTCTCGATCTATGGCGCCACGCAGGTCGGGCTGCCGATCATCCGCTTTGCCTTTACCGACAAGATCGGCTTCACCAACACGGTCAACACCATCCTCGGCTCGACGACCTATCGGCTGACGCTGCAGGATGGGGGCTATGTGCTCGACGGCAAGGTCCGTCCGTTCGACCTGCGCACACGCGAACTGCTCGTGCGCGAGCCGGACGGGCAGTTGCGGAGTGAGCGGCTGACGATCCGCTCGACCGTCCACGGTCCCGTTTTCGAAACGGCCGACGGCGACACCGTGGCGGTCCATGTCGCGGGCCTTGATCGGCCTGGCATGCTCCAGCAGTATTTCGACATGGCGCGGGCATCGGGCCTGGATGAGTTCGTCTCGATCCTGCGCCGGATGCAGATCCCGATGTTCAACATCGTCTATGCCGATCGCGACGGGCACATCCTGTACATGGACAACGGCATATTGCCCCGGCGGCGTAAGGGCAGTTTCGCCGACTGGTCGCGGCCGGTGCCGGGTGACGATTCCGCGGACCTTGTCACCGCCGTCCATGGCTATGATGACCTGCCGAAGGTGATCGATCCGCCGAGCGGCTTCGTCCAGAATGCGAACGACCCGCCATGGACGCCGACCTGGCCGCAGCCTTACCGCGCGACCGACTTCCCTGCTTATGTCGCGCCGCCGGGGCCGATGTCGCTGCGCGCGCAGATGTCGGTGCGCCAGCTGCTCGGTACCGACCGGCTGACCTTCGACCAGTTGCTGGCGCGCAAGCACGATACGACTGCGCTGCTCGCCGGGCGGGTCCTGCCGGACATGCTTCCCGCCGCGCTGGCCTCTTCCGATCCAATGGTACGGAGCGCGGGCGCGGTGCTGGCCGCATGGGATGGCCGTTTCGAGGCGGACTCGCGGGGGGCCCTGCTGTTCGAGAGCTGGGCGCGGCTCTTCATGGGATCCCGCTTCACCGATGACGCATCCTTCGCCCGGCGCTGGGACGCGCAATCGCCGATCGATACGCCCAGCGGGGTCGGTGACGTGGCGAAGGCACTGCTTCTGCTGCGGCAGGCAGCCGACACCACCATCGCCCAATTCGGTGCGCTCGACCGTCCCTTCGGTGAGGTCTCGCGCTTCGCGATCGGCGATGTCGACCGGCCGGGCAATGGCGGCTTCGGCAATCTCGGCCTGTTCCGCACGATCACATGGGGGCCTCTGCGCAACGGCCGCCGCACGCCCACGGCCGGCGAAACCTGGGTCGCCCTGATCGAATTCGGACAGAAGCCCAAGGCGATGGGCGTGATGAGCTATGGCAACAGCAGCCAGCCCGGCTCTCCCCATCGCAGCGACCAGCTCGATCTCATTTCCCGCAAACAACTCCGCACGCTCTGGACCGAGCGCGCTCAGGTAGAGGCCAATCTTGAAGCCCGCACGGATTATTGAAACGTCGCGTCGTCGCGTTCCGACGTTGCTGCTGGTGGCGGTGGCGACGCTGTCGCTCGCCGGCTGCTCCGCGCGCGAGGAGCGCGACAAGGGGCCGCCCGAAGTCGGCTATCGCACGATGCGCTACCAGGACGTGCCCCTCGAGGCGGAACTGCCCGGACGGACCACGGCGGTGCGCGAGGCGGAGGTGCGGCCACAGATCACGGGGGTCATCCGCCGACGGCTGTTCGAGGAGGGGCAGTTCGTCCGCGCCGGACAGCCGCTCTACGAGATCGATCCCAGCCTGTACCAGACCGCCGTGCGGCAGGCCTCCGCCAATCTGGCGGCGGCCGAGGCACTGGCCAAGGCGACGCGGAAGCGCGCCGATCGCCTGACCCCGCTCGCCAATGCGCAGGCGGTGTCGCAGCAGGACTTCGACGATGCCGTGGCGACTTCGCTTCAGGCGGCTGCGTCGGTCGCGCAGAATCGCGCGGCGCTGGAGACGGCGCGGATAAATCTGCGCTTCACCACCGTGCCTGCGCCAGTGTCGGGCATCGTCGGCCGATCGCTGCTGACCGAAGGCGCGCTGGTCAGCATCAATCAGGTCGAGCCGCTGGCCCGGATCAGCGTGCTCGATCCGATCAATGTCGACATCCAGCAGAACGCGACCGAGCTGTTCCGCCTGCGGCGGATCGCCCTTCGGGACGGCGGGAAAATGGGCGTGGAAGTCCGCCTGAAGCTCGACGACGGCGAAATCTACCCGACGGTCGGGCGCCTCCAGTTCTCCGAAGTCTCCGTGGCGACCGGAACCAGCACGGTGACCCTCCGGGCGCGGTTCGACAATCCCGACAATCTGCTGATGCCGGGCATGTTCGTGCGGGCGATGCTGGTGAAGGGGGTGCAACGCGGTGTCATGCTGGTGCCGCAGAGCGCGCTGGGGCGCGACGCACAGGGGCGGGCGCAGGTGTTGCTGGTGGGCAAGGGCGACAAGGCCGAGCAACGCCTCGTCACGGCTGAACGCACTGTCGGCAGCAATTGGGTGGTGACCGCCGGGCTGAAACCCGGCGACAAGCTGATCACGCAGGGGCTGGGCAAGGCGCGGCCCGATCAGCCGGTGAAGGCGGTGCCCGATACGACGCCGCAACGGCCCAAGTCGGCCAAGGACAAGGCGGCGCGCTGATGTCATGTCCCGCTTTTTCATAGCCCGGCCGATCCTGGCCTGCGTCGTTGCCATCATCACCATATTGGTAGGGGTGGTGGCCCTGACGACGATGTCGATCGAGCAGTTTCCCGACATCGCGCCGCCGCAGGTGAACGTCAACGCCACCTATCCGGGGGCGTCGGCCACCACGCTCGAAACCAGCGTGACGCAGGTGATCGAGCAGCAACTGACCGGCATCGACGGTCTGCTTTATTTCAGCGCGACCTCCAGCGCCCAGGGGCAGGTTCAGATCACCGTCGTTTTCGCCAAGGGAACCAACCCCGACATCGCCCAGGTCCAGGTGCAGAACAAGGTCCAGCAGGCGATGGGGCGGCTGCCCCAGGCGGTGCAGGAGCAGGGCGTCACCGTCACCAAGTCCAATCCCGATCAGCTGCTGATTGCCACCATATTCGACACCACCGATCGTTCGACCAACATCGATGTGGCCGACTTCATGGTGTCGCGCCTGCAGGACCCGATCGGGAGGATCCCCGGCGTGGGACAAACCACCGTCTTCGGCACCCAATATGCGATGCGCATCTGGCTGGATCCCAACAAGCTGGCGGCCAACGCGCTGATGCCGGGCGACGTCATACAGGCGGTCGCTTCGCAGAATGTCGAGGTCGCGGCGGGCGTGGTCGGCGGCCTTCCGAGCCCGGCTGGGCAGTTGCTCAATGCCACCATCACCGCACAGTCACGCCTGACCTCACCCGAAGAGTTTGCGCGCATCGTCGTCAAGTCGACGGCGGACGGAGCATCCGTGCTCCTGTCCGACGTCGCCCGGATCGAACTGGGCGCGGAGAGCTACAATGTCGTCAGCCGGGTCAACCGGCACCCGGGCGCGGGCATGGGTATCTCGCTCGCGCCCGGCGCCGACGCGCTGATCACGGCCCGGCTGGTCAAGGCCGAGATCGAGAAGCAGGCCAAGGATTTCCCGCGCGGCTTCACCTATGCCTATGCGAACGACACGACCGCGTTCCTGGAGAAGTCGGTCGAGGATGTCGTGCACACGCTGTTCGAAGCGGTGGTGCTCGTCGTGCTGGTGATCTTCATCTTTCTCCAGAGCTGGCGGGCGACCCTCATCCCGGCGATCGCGGTGCCGGTGGTGCTGCTGGGGACCTTCGCCGTCCTCGCGATGGTGGGCTATTCGATCAACACGCTCACCCTCTTCGGCATGGTGCTGGCGATCGGTCTGCTGGTCGACGATGCGATCGTCGTGGTCGAGAATGTCGAGCGGCTGATGCACGAAAATCCGGGCATGTCTCCGCGCGAAGCAACGATCCTTTCGATGCAGGAGATCCAGGGCGCGCTGGTGGCGATCGCGCTGGTGCTGTCGGCGGTGTTCCTGCCCATGGCCTTTTTCGGCGGATCGACGGGCGTCATCTATCGTCAGTTCTCGGTGACGATCGTGTCGGCGATGGCACTGTCGGTGCTGGTTGCCCTGATCCTCAGCCCCGCGCTGACCTCGACGTTGCTCAAGCCGCGCGAGGGCGGGGAGGGCAGTGGCCGGCTCGCGCGCTGGAGCCTCGCTTTCCACCACTGGTTCGAGCCGCGTTTCGCTCGACTCACCGAACGCTATCATGCGCGACTGACCTGGACGATCGGCCGGCGCCGGGGTGCCATGCTCGTCTATGGGGCCATGGTCATCCTGCTCGGGCTGCTGTTCGTCCGCCTTCCAACCGGCTTTCTCCCGAGCGAGGATCAGGGGTTCGCGCAGCTGCAATATACCCTGCCTGCCGGCGCGACGCTCGAGCGCACCCGCGCCGCGCAGAGGCAAATAGAGGACTATCTGCTCGGCCAGGAGGGCAAGAATATCAAGACGCTCCTGACCGTCGCGGGGGCCGGCAGCGGCGGCAATGCCAGCGGGCAGAATGCAGGGCGCGGCTTCATGTCGCTGATCAACTGGGACGATCGACCCGGGGCGCAACGCACCGCCAACGCGGTAGCCCGGCGGGCGACGCAGGCCCTGGGCGGCTATCGCGATCTCGAATTCTACGCGCTCGTGCCGTCGGTCGTGCGCGGTCTCGGCCAGTCTTCGGGCTTCACCGCCGAACTGCAGAACAGCAGCGGCATGCCCCGCGACGCCTTTCTGACGATCCGCGACGCCGTCCTGGCGGAAGCGCGCAAGGATCCGCTGCTGACCAATGTGCGGCTGTCGACCTTGCCCGACCAGCCCACGCTGCGGATCACCACCGATAACCAGAAGCTCTCGGCGCTCGGCGTGTCGGTCGCCGATGCCAATGCCACGTTGGCAGCGGCCTGGGGCGGGCGATATGTGAACGACTTCGTCGATCGCGGGCGCGTCAAGCGCGTCTATGTCCAGGCCGATGCGCCGTTCCGGTCGCGGCCCGAGGATGTCGATCTCTGGCATGTGCGCGGCAATGCGGGGCAGATGGTACCTTTCTCCGCATTTGCCGCCATTTCCTGGAACCAGGCGCCGACCTCGCTGACACGCTTCAACGGCATTCCCAATTTCGAGATCAACGGACAGGCGGCGCCGGGATCAAGCTCCGGCCAGGCGATGGCGGCGATCGAGGCGATCATCGGCAAATATCCGGGGGTGTCGCTCGCCTGGGCCGGAGCGTCCTTTCAGGAGCGGCTCGCTGGCGGGCAGGCGTGGATCCTCTACGTGCTCGCGCTGCTGGTGGTGTTTCTCTGCCTTGCGGGGTTGTACGAAAGCTGGTCCGTTCCCGTCGCGGTGTTGTTCGTGATCCCGCTCGGCCTGCTCGGCGCGATCCTGGCTGTTTCGTTCAGGGGACTTCAGAACGATGTCTATCTCCAGATCGGGCTGGTCACGACCATGGGGCTTGCCGCGAAGAATGCGATCCTGATGATCGAATTCGCCGAGCGGTCGGTGCGTGAGGGGCGCGGCGCGGTCGAAGCCGTGCTGGACGCCGCGCGCATCCGCCTGCGCCCGATCCTGATGACCAGCTCGGCCTTCATCTTCGGCGTGCTGCCGCTGGTCGTGGCGACGGGGCCGGGCGCAAACAGCCGTATCGCAATCGGCACCTCGGTTCTGGGCGGGATGGTGTCGGCCACCTTGCTGGCGGTCTTCTACATCCCGCTCGGTTTCATTCTGGTTCACCAGCAAGTCGAACGCTGGCGCGTCTGGCGCTCTCGGGGCAACTGAACCGGTCTCGCCGCGCGCTTCGCTCGCAATACGCATGATGGCGTATCAACAGCCCCGGCTTTCGTCCCGACACTGATCCCATGAGGCACCGATCCGGTGTCGTACATGGGGAAAATAATGGCCGAAGAGCAAGTCGGGGGCATGACCAAGCGGGACTTGCTGGCGCTGATCGGTAAGGCTGGGGGGGCCTCCGCCATGTATATGGCGATGTCGAGCCTCGGCCACGCAGCACCGACGCCGTTCAAGGGGCCCATCGATCTCGCCGGCGGGGCCAAGGGCGCATCGGTCCTCATTCTCGGCGCGGGTGTCGCGGGGATGACGGCGGCGCTCGAGCTCAGCCGCGCCGGCTACAAGGTCCAGGTGCTCGAGTATAATGATCGTATCGGCGGGCGCTGCTGGACGCTGAAGGGCGGAGACACGTACACCGAGCTTGGCGGCGCCACCCAGAAATGCACCTTCGCGTCGGGTAACTACATCAATCCCGGTCCATGGCGTATCCCTTGGCAGCATCGCGGGATCATGCACTATTGCCAGCAACTCGGTGTCGCGCTGGAGCCCTTTCAACAGCTCAACTACAATGCCTATCTGCACTCGACCAAGGCGTTCGGGGGCAAGCCGCAGCGCTACAGCACGATCCAGGCCGACTTTTACGGCCATGTCGGCGAGCTTCTTGCCAAGTCGGTCAAGAAGAGCGCGCTGACCGACGAAGTCAGCACCGAGGATAGCGCCATCCTGCTGGAAGCGCTGAAGAGCTGGGGCGCGCTCGATTCCAGTTATCGCTATGTCAAAGGCCCGGAATCATCGGGTCGGCGCGGATGGAAGAAGAATCCAGGCGGCGGTCTGACGGCCGAACCGATCCCGTCCGATCCGCTCGATCTGTCCACGGTGCTCAAGTCCGGCTTGTGGCGCGGCATCGGCCAGCATCTGACCAACGACCATCAATATGCGATCTTCCAGCCCGTGGGCGGCATGGAGCAGGTTGCCAAGGGTTTTGAACGCGCCGTCGGTCATCTGGTCCGGCTGAACAGCAAGGTGAAGGCGATCCGCCAGTCCGAAACCGGTGTGACCGTCGACTATGTCGATACGGTCAAGGGCGACCAGCTGACGGCCAAAGCCGACTGGTGCATCTGCACGATCCCTCTGTCGATCCTCAGCCAGATCGAGATGAACGTCGGACCTGAACTGAACGCCGCGATCCACGCGGTGCCCTATATGCCGAGCGTCAAGACCGGCATCGAGTTCAAACGACGCTTCTGGGAACAGGACGAGCAGATCTACGGCGGCATTACCACGACCGACCTTCCGATCGGGCAGATCAGCTATCCCAGTTACAATTACGGTTCGAAGGGGCCGGGGACGCTGCTCGCCGCTTATGCCTATGGCGCCTATGCCTATGAATTCACGAGCCTGTCGCCCGAGGAACGGGTGCGCCTGACCCTCGATTGGGGCGCGCAGATCCACCCGCAATATCGCGAGGAGTTCGTCAGCGGCGTGTCGGTAGGCTGGCACCGCGTGCCGTGGACGCAAGGTTGCTTCGGCATCTGGACCGAGGAGAGCCGGGCGCAGCATTACAAGAATCTGTGCCAGCTCGACGGGCGCATCGTGCTGGCCGGCGAACATGCCTCCTATGTCGGCGGCTGGCAGGAGGGCGGCATAACTTCTGCGCTCGACGCGATCGGGCGGCTGCATCAGCGGGTTCAGGCGGCGTGAAGGGACACTGCATGAGCAAGAGTAAGAGCATTTCTGCCCTCTGTCTCGCCGGGCTGGCGCTCGCGGCGGGCGGCGCCGTGGCTGCGGTCGCGCAGAGCGGCCCCGCCGGTGATGCCGACGGCGCCTTCGTGACCGCCGCGAAGTTCAGTGAACCGACCGGAGAAGCTATGTACCGGCGGGTCTGTGCCGGTTGTCATATGCCGAAGGGCGAGGGGGTTTCCAACGGGGCCGGCTTCTACCCGGCGCTGGCGGCCAATCCCAAGCTGGAGGCAGGGGGCTATCCCGTCTATATATTGCTCAACGGTATGAACGGCATGCCTGCTCTTGGGCGCATGATGACCGACCAGCAGGTGGCCGAGGTGGTCAACTATGTCAGAACGCACTTCGGCAATAATTATGGTGATGCAGTCACCGCCGAAGAGGTGAAGGCGCTCCGCTGAGCCCGCGCCCAGGGCAACCTTACCTGACATAGGTCATAGTTTTATAAAACCGCTGTCACATTAAAATTCTCTTCGACGATATCGATGAGGAGAGAATCGTGGCTGGAGCGGTTGTGTGGGACCGGGAAGCGGACGTCGTCGTCCTGGGGTCGGGCGGGGCGGCGATGACTGCAGCGATTACGGCCCATGATTTCGGGGCGAAGGATGTCGTGATCCTCGAACGCTCGGGCATGGTGGGTGGAACCACTGCAATGTCGGGCGGCATGCTCTGGATACCCAACAACCATCACCAGCAGGCAGCCGGGATCGCGGATTCGGATGAGGATATCGTCACCTATCTCGACTCGCTCGCGCCGGGGGCGCTCGATCCCGAGACGCTCTGGGCGTTCATGCAGAACGGCCCCGAGATGCTGCGCTACTTTGACGAGAAGACGCCGGTGCGCCTCCATGCCTTCGCCGACTTTCCGGACTATCAGCCCTATGCTCCCGGTGCGAAGCCCGATGGCGGGCGGTCGCTCGACAATGCCGCTTTCTCCTTCGCGCGGCTGGGCAAATGGGCGTCGCGGGTGAACCCCAGCAAGATGGCCTATCCGTTGCGCGGCAGCCTGATGGAAGCGACGCGCGGAACACTGGACGAGCAGACCCTCGCCGAGCGTGAGGCTGGCGACTATCGCGGATTGGGCCAGGCGCTCGCGGGCTCGCTGTTCCTGGCGGTGATCGAGCGGAATATCCCCGTGGAGTTCGAAACACGCGCCCGCCGCCTGGTCAAGGATGGCGACCGGGTCGTGGGCGTGATCGCCGAGGATGCGAGCGGCCGGACTGTCCATGTCCGGGCGCGGCGGGGCGTGGTCATCGCAACGGGCGGTTTCGAGTGGAACGAGACGCTGGTGAAGGCCTTCCTGCGCGGCCCTTTGACGGGGCCTGTCAGCGTTCCCGAGAATGAGGGCGACGGGCTGCTGATGGCGATCGAGGCCGGTGCGCAGATCGCCAATATGCAGAACGCTTACTGGATGCAGAGCACGCTGGAGTTCAAGCCGCAGCACCGTGCCGCCAAGCCCAATTATCTCCTGGGCTCCGACGAGCGCGCGCGGCCGGGCGCCATTCTCGTCAACCGCAAAGGGCAGCGCTTCGTCAACGAGGCCGCCAATTACAACGCGCTCGGCAAGTCGCTGCACGCCTTCGATGCCGGGACGCACAGCTATGCGAACCTGCCTTACTGGTTGATCGTCGACCAGCGCTACAAGGACAAATATCACCTGTTCAATGCCGCACCCGGCGCGCCGGCGCCTGCCTTCGCGATGAAGGCCGATACGCTCGAGGAACTGGCGCGGATCGCGGGCATCGACGGCGACGGGCTGCGCGCGCAGATCGAACGCTTCAATGCGATGGTCCGTAACGGCCATGACGACGAGTTCCACCGTGGCGACAACAGCTATGACAATTTCTACATGTGGGGCGACATGGAGTTCGAGCCGCCCTTCCGCACGCTGGGCGTGATCGACAAACCGCCTTTCTATGCGGTGAAGATGGAGGCGGGGGCGCTGGGAACGGCGGGCGGCCCCAAGACCAATGCCGATGCGCAGGTGGTCGACTGGCAGGGCAATGCGATCCCCGGTCTCTATGCCGCGGGTAATGCGATGGCGGCCGTGTTGGGCGATGTCTATGGCGGCGCGGGTGGCACGCTCGGCCCAGGCATGACCTTCGGCTACATCGCCGGCAAGCATCTGGGGACGCATCTGCCGAACCATTGAGCGGCAGAGGACCTACCTGTCCTGCCCAGGCCGTCTTGAACTGTGTCGACCGCGAATCTTGCTGGTCAGGCGCCGTTCGTGAAGCCTCCGTTCGCTCTTCTATTTACATCGTTGAATATCTCGTGACATTGTCTCTTCAGAGCGACTGATCGATCCGGCATCGACGGGCTTTAGGAGTACAGGGTGACGGGCGACGGATCGAGGCAGGGGCGGCCCGCGCGCGACATCGTCGCCTTCCACGATCATGGGTCGCCGACGCCCGAACTGGCGCGCGTCGTGCTCGATGCACTGGGACGGGAGCCGAAAAGTCTCGCAGGACTGGCGCTGATCGATCGCCACTCGCCGGCGCTTCGGCAGCTTTGTGCTTTGCCCGAATATTATCTCCAGCGGTGCGAGATCGAGATACTCCGCACCCATGGCAGTGCGATCGCCGAGGTGGTGGGGCCGGCGGCCCAGCTGATCGGGATCGGTGGCGGATGCCTCGACCAGATCCGTCTGCTGATCTCGCTGTTAGCCGCCCCCTGGGCTTATGTCCCGGTCGACGACGAGCGCGAAGGCCTGCTTGCGGACGCCCGCCTGGTCCAGCAACAATGGCCGCGCTTGTGGGTGGAGGCCGTGCGGGCCGATCTGCACGCGTCCATGACCCTGCCTCCCAATGCGGGTGGAGGACGCAGGATCGCCTTCATGCCAGGCAATGTCATCGGCAATTTCGACCCCGCCAGCGCCATTGGCCTGCTCGCACAGCTGGGGCGCGCGGTCGGATCGGGCGGCCTGATCCTCGTGACCGTCGATCTGCGCAAGAGTCCGTTGATCGTGTCGTCCGCCTATGACGATCCCCACGGCTATAATCGTGCGTTGATCCTCGGCGTGCTCGACCGGCTCAACCGTCAGCTCGGTGCCAATTTCGACGGGCGCCTGTTCGAGCATCGCGTGCACTATGATTCCGACCGGGGCTGCATATCGGCAGATCTCATCAGCTTGGGCCCGCAGGATGTGCGGATCGGAGACACGCTGTTCCGCTTCGCGCAGGGCGAGCCTCTGTCGATTGACCGGAGCTGGAAATATGGCGTCGAGGATTTTCGGGCTCTGGCCCGGGGCGCCGGCCTGCGCCCGGTCGACCTCTGGCAGGACGCTCGCGGCTATGTCGGCTCCTTCCTCCTCGAAGTTGCGCCGTCCGACTGAGGCATGGGATTCGCGCTGATGGCGCGCTATGCACGGGCCATGGCCGGACCCTGTTTTTCGCTCGAACTGCCCCATCCCTTGCCGCTGGCCGGCGTCGACGAGGCGGGCCGGGGGCCGCTGGCTGGCCCGGTGGTTGCGGCGGCGGTAATCCTCGATCGCGAGCGGGTGCCGACGGGCATCGACGACTCCAAGAAGCTCAAGGCCGGCGCGCGGGCGGCCCTATGCCTGGAACTGCGAAAGGTCGCGCAGGTCGGCGTCGGCATCGCGACCGTCGAAGAAATCGACAGCCTGAACATATTGTGGGCGTCGATGCTGGCGATGGAGCGCGCGGTTGCCGCGCTCAGCGTCGAGCCGGCGATGGTGCTGGTCGACGGAAATCGCTGCCCGAAATGGTCGCGTCCTTCGTTGGCGGTGGTCGGGGGCGATGCCCGCTGTCTGTCGATCGCGGCCGCCTCGATCATCGCCAAGGAAGAGCGTGACCGGCTGATGGTAGAGCTCGACCAGGCGCATCCCGGCTATGACTGGGCGAGCAACAAGGGCTATGGCACGGCCGCGCACATGGCAGCGCTGGATCGTATGGGCCCGACGCCCCATCATCGCCGCAGCTTCGCTCCCATCGCGCAGTTTTCGATGTTCCGGGTCGAAAGCGCAGCTTGATCCTCAGATCCCGCCGATGAAGTCGAGGCAGCCACGCCGGAATCCCCAACTGTCGGCGGGGCACTGATCCGGATAGCGGACCGATGCGAGGACCGCCCAGCGATAACCACGGTCCCGCTCGGAGCAGTCGAAACAGTCGGAGGGAGATCGGGCGTCGCTTGGAACCCTGTCGTCGATGGTCGAGGCTTCGGCGCGGGAGAAGAGGGATACGTCGCCGACAGGACCGTAAGTTCGCTGCGTGAGCCCGTCGACCGTCGCCAGCCCTGCCAGGGTGCCGCCCAGCACGGCGGCGACCGCTGTCACAGCCAGAGCCGGAGGAAATCGCCACTTTGACCACAGCATGACCGTTAAACTGCGATACGGAGCAGCCGTTCCGAAAAAAATCGACGAATGGCGACGGGGTGAGTCCCGCAGGCCACACCACAAGGGATTGAGTCCCGGTCCCCTGTTCGGACTCAATATGAAGTGACGGACTCCTTTCGTTCCGTTCGCTCGAGTCGAATCTGCGATTCGTCTGTCAAACTATTGTTCTTGACCGAAGAGTCCCGATGAATCACCGTGCGCGGCGACAGCAAAAGGGGGTCAATTCGATGGGTGTTCTCGAGAAAATTCCGGCCACGCGCCGTGCGCGTCGCGCCGTCGAGGCCCCTGCGCGCCTGCCTCTCAACGAGATTTTGAAGGGCGATTGCATCGAGACTATGCGCGCTCTGCCCGATCGCTGCGTCGACATGATCTTCGCCGATCCACCCTATAATCTCCAGCTGGGCGGCGATCTCCACCGGCCTGACGGCAGCCAGGTCGACGCGGTCAATGACGACTGGGACAAGTTCGACACCTTCGCGACCTATGACCGCTTTACCCGCGAATGGCTGCGCGAGGCGCATCGGATCCTGAAGGATGACGGCACGATCTGGGTGATCGGCAGCTATCACAACATCTTCCGCGTCGGCACCGCGTTGCAGGACCAGGGCTTCTGGATCCTCAACGACATCATCTGGCGCAAGGCTAATCCGATGCCCAATTTCAAGGGCACCCGCTTCACCAACGCGCATGAGACGCTGATCTGGTGCTCCAAGGCGGAGAAGGCGAAATACACCTTCAACTACCGCACGATGAAGGCGCTCAACGACGACATCCAGATGCGGTCGGACTGGACCCTGCCGATCTGCTCGGGCGGCGAGCGGCTGAAGGGCGACGACGGCGCCAAGGCCCACCCGACGCAGAAGCCGGAATCGCTGCTCTACCGCGTCATGCTCGCCTGCACCGAACCGGGCGATCTGGTGCTCGATCCCTTCTTCGGCACCGGCACGACCGGCGCCGTGGCGCGCCGCCTCGGCCGCCGCTGGATCGGCATCGAGCGCGAGGACAAATATATCAAGGTCGCCAACCAGCGGATCGCCGCCACGCTGCCGCTCGATGAAAGCGCCATGCTGTCGATCCCCGAAAAGAAGGCGGCTCCCCGTGTAGCATTCGGCCTTCTGGTCGAAAGCGGCCTGATCCCGCCCGGCTCGGTCCTGAGCGATTCCCGTCGCCGCTGGACGGCACAGGTCCGCGCCGATGGCGTGCTGGCGAGCAGCTGCGGCGCCACCGGCTCGATTCACCGCCTCGGTGCCCTGCTTCAGGACGCCCCATCCTGCAACGGCTGGAGCTTCTGGCACATCGAGACGCCCGAAGGGCTGCAGCCGATCGACAGCCTGCGCCAGAAGCATCTCGCCCAGCTGAGCGACTAAGGGCGCGGCACGGGCCGGTCGTTCTCGGAAGCGCTGTTGCCGCCTTCGCCTTCCCCTTGATCGCGCTGGTCAGCCGGCGGCACCGGCGGTAGCGAGAGGCTATGACGACCAAGAGCATCTCCCGCTACGCCCGCCTCTATTTTCAGCCGGGCGGGTTCATCGCCTCGCCCTTTGGTCATGAGGGCGGCGTGGCCCGTCTGGCGGGAGGGCTGCAATGGTTCACCGGCTATGAGGTGATCGTCGTCGATGGCGGGGCTAGGGCGGATGTTCGCTGGGTGCCCCTGGCCGAAACAGACGCCTTTCTCGCAAGCTTGTCAGGCGAGCAGGCGGACGCGGCGGACCGGACGATCGCCCATATCATGGCGCCGCGCCCCGCATTGCAGCTGGCCGGCGGCACCGTTCCGCTCGATCAGCCGCAGGTCATGGCCATACTCAACATGACCCCCGACAGCTTCTCCGATGGCGGGCGGCATCTGAACGATCCGACGGCCGCCGCGGCCTCGGCGGCGGCGATGGTTGCCGCCGGTGCTGCGATCGTCGATGTCGGCGGGGAGTCGACGCGACCCGGTGCCGAAACCGTGGCGGAGCGAGAGGAGATCGCCCGGATCGAGCCGGTCGTCCGCGCGCTGGCCGGGCAGGGCATCCTCGTATCGATCGACACGCGCAAGGCGGGCGTGATGGCGGCGGCGCTCGAGGCAGGGGCGGCGATCGTCAACGATGTGTCGGCGCTCTGTCATGACCCGGACTCGGTTGCGTTGCTCGCCGGCCGCGATTGCCCCGTCATCCTGATGCACCATCAGGGCGACCCCGCGACGATGCAGCAGCGCCCCGCTTATGAGGATGCGTTGATCGAGGTCTATGACTGGCTCGCCGAACGCATCGCCTTTGCCGAGGCGGCTGGGATCGCGCGCGACCGCATCGTCGTCGATCCCGGCATCGGCTTCGGCAAGGCGCTGCGGCACAATCTCCAGCTGCTCAACGGCCTTGCGCTGTTCCACGGTCTCGGCTGCCCGATATTGCTGGGGGCGAGCCGCAAGCGGATCATCGGCGCGCTGTCGAACGAGGCGCCGACCGACCAGCGCCTCGGCGGATCGATCGCGCTGGCACTGCACGGGGCACAGGCCGGGGTTCAGCTGCTGCGGGTGCATGATGTGCCCGAGACGGTTCAGGCGATCCGCATCTGGCGCGGCCTGCGCGACGAGGCGTTGATGCCGCGTCCCTGATGCCGCGTCCCTGACGCTCAGGCGTCGATCACCTCTTCGTCGACGCTGGCGGCGTTCGCCTGGATGAAGGCGAAGCGGTGCTCGGGGTTCTTGCCCATCAGTCGGTCGACGAGGTCGCGGATTCCGGCGCGCTCCTCATATTCCTGGGGCAAGGTGACGCGCAGCAATGTGCGGGTCTTCGGGTCCATCGTCGTTTCGCGCAGCTGCTGCGGGTTCATCTCGCCCAGGCCCTTGAAGCGCGAGACCTCGACCTTCTTGCCCTTGAACTCCTTCGCCTCGATCTCGCGGCGATGCTCGTCGTCGCGGGCATAGACGCTCTTCGCGCCGGCGGTCAGGCGATAGAGCGGCGGCTGGGCAAGGTAGAGATGCCCCGCACGCACGAGGTCGGGCATTTCCTGGAAGAAATAGGTCATCAACAGCGTCGCGATATGGGCGCCGTCGACGTCGGCGTCGGTCATGATCACCACGCGTTCGTAACGCAGCAGGTCGACATTGCACCGTTCGCGCGTGCCGCAGCCGAGCGCCTGGCCGAGATCGGCAATCTCCTGATTGGCGCCAATCTTGGCGCTGTTCGCCGAAGCGACGTTGAGGATCTTGCCGCGGATCGGCAGGATCGCCTGTGTCTTGCGGTCGCGCGCCTGCTTGGCCGAGCCGCCGGCGCTGTCGCCCTCGACGATGAAGATCTCGGTTCCCTCGGGCGCGTCATTGGCGCAGTCGGTGAGCTTGCCCGGCAGGCGCAGCTTGCGGCCGGCGGTCGCGGTCTTGCGCTTGACCTCACGCTCGGCCTTGCGGCGCAGACGGTCGTCCATCCGGTCGAGGACGAAAGCGAGCAGCGCCTTGCCGCGCTCCATATTGTCGGCGAGGAAATGGTCGAAATGGTCGCGCACAGCGTTTTCGACGAGGCGGGCGGCGTCGGGCGAGGTCAGCCGGTCCTTGGTCTGGCTCTGGAACTGCGGGTCGCGGATGAACACCGACAACATCTGTTCGGACCCGGTGACGATGTCGTCGGCGGTAATGTCCTTGGCCTTCTTGTTGCCGACCAGATCGGCAAAGGCGCGGATCCCTTTTACCAGTGCGGCGCGCAGGCCATTTTCATGGGTGCCGCCATCGGGCGTCGGGATGGTGTTGCAATAATAGCTGTACGAGCCTTCCGACCAGAGCGGCCAGGCGACCGCCCATTCGACCGATCCCTGGCTGTCGGGGAAGCTCTGCTTGCCGGCGAAGAACTGTGCGGTAGCGCATTCGCGGTCGCCGATCTGGTCGCGCAGATGGTCCGACAGGCCGCCGGGGAACTGGAAGACCGCTTCCGACGGCGTGTCGTCGCCGATCAGCGAGGGGTCGCATTTCCAGCGTATCTCGACCCCGGCGAACAGATAGGCCTTGGAGCGGGCCAGGCGCATCAGCCGGGCGGGGCGGAAATGCGCACCGGGGCCGAAAATCTCGGGATCGGGGGTGAAGGTGACGCTGGTTCCGCGCCGGTTGGGGGCCGCGCCGAGCTTTTCGATCGGGCCGAGCGTTTCGCCACGCGAGAAGCGCTGGCGGTACAACTCCTTGTTGCGGGCGACCTCGACGATCGTTTCGGTCGACAGGGCGTTGACGACGGAGACGCCGACGCCGTGGAGGCCGCCGCTGGTGGCATAGGCCTTGTCGCTGAACTTGCCGCCCGAGTGGAGCGTCGAGAGGATCACCTCCAGCGCCGACTTGCCCGGGAATTTCGGGTGCGGGTCGACGGGAATGCCGCGCCCGTTGTCGATGACGGTCAGGCGATTGCCGGGCTGCAGCGACATTTCGATCCGGCTGGCATGGCCGGCGACCGCCTCGTCCATCGCATTGTCGAGCACTTCGGCCGCGAGGTGATGATAGGCGCGCTCGTCGGTGCCGCCGATATACATGCCGGGCCGGCGCCGGACGGGCTCAAGCCCCTCCAGAACCTCGATCGCCGACGCGTCGTAGTTGCCGGAACTGGTGGAAGGCGCCGAAGCGAAAAGGTCGTCTGACATCGGCTGCGACTATAGGGCCGACGAGGGTGCGAAGGGAAGGGGCGTGACGCTGTCGACTGACTGCAATGGGCGCCCGCAATCGGCTCAGCCGCAGCTGATCCTGACGATGATGTCGGATGCGTCGAGTTCGACGTTCAGCCGGTCGGGGCGATACTCCATCGTCACCGCCTGGCCGGGGCGGACGACCCGCATCGCCCTGGCGCCCGACGCAGCGCGCGCCTCTTCTGCTGACGAAGCGGGCTTGCCGACCAGGGACTGGGCGGCATCTGCATTGCAGGCGCCTGCTTCAGCCGGCGGAGATGAAGGCGATTTCGTCGTGGCGCATGCGGCGAGGCCGGCCGACAGGGCCAGCATCAGCGCCGCATGCTTCACGCGCATGGGATCAGCGGACGCGCGGACCGCCGAAGGGCAGCGGCGGCGGCGGACGGCGGTCGCGGCGCGGCAGCTGCGCCTGATAGGCGATCGAGCAATGATCGAGGCAATAGGGGAAGCCGGGATTGATCGGATCGCCGCAGAAATGGAAGTCGGGCTCGCCCGGATGGCCGATCGGCCATTTGCAGACGCGGTCGTTGAGTTCGAGCAGGCTCGTCTTGCCGGCGATCTCGGCCGACGGCTTGGCCGGAACCAGGCGGCGGGGCGGGGCGGGCGGGATCGGCGCGCTCTGTTCGCCGGGCGCCTGGCGCTGGAAACCGCCGGGGCCGATCGAGCGGACGAGCGGCATCGGGGCCGGAGTCGGCGCGGCAGCGGCCGGGGCTGCAGGTGCGGCAGCCACCGGGGCGGGTGCGGGCGCGGGCTTCGGCGCGGGAGCCGGTTCTGCAGCGACCGCCGGTGCGGCGGGTGCGGCCTTGGGCGCGGGGGCCGGTTTCTCCGCGGCAGGCGCCGCCGAAGACTTCTCGGACGCTGCGGCGGAGTCGCCGCCGCCACCCTTGACCGGGGACGGGCGCGCTTCGAGGCCCAGGCGGTGTGCCTTGCCGATCACCGCGTTGCGGCTCACGCCGCCAAGCTCCTCGGCGATCTGGCTGGCGGTCATCCCCTGACCCCAGAGGCGCTTGAGTTGATCGATCCGTTCTTCCGTCCAGGACATCTCTTTACCTCGTCTGCCCCCGCTGCCGGACGTCTCCGGCTCTTGCGGGCGGGGCGGTGAGCCGATAGGCGAATTGCCCATGAGCGACCAGCCCAAAAACATCATGATGCCCCCGCCCGGCGAGCCGGTGATCCCGTTCGTCAACTGGGGGGGAATGCTTGCCCTCTATGTGAAGGAGGTGAAGCGTTTCTTCAAGGTCCAGCTTCAGACTATCTGGGCCCCCGCCTTCACGACGCTGCTCTATCTGCTGATCTTCACCCTCGCGCTGGGCGGCAAGGACCGGATGGTGATGGGCTATCCCTTCGCCACTTTCGTCGCCCCCGGCCTGATCGTCATGGGGATGATGAACGCGGCCTTCGCCAATTCGAGCTTCTCGCTGCTGGTCGGCAAGATGCAGGGGACGATCATCGATTATCTGATGCCGCCGCTGTCGACCGCCGAAACGCTGGTCGCGCTGATCGGCGCTTCGGTCACCCGCGCGATCCTCGTCGGTCTGGCTTTGTGGGTCGCGATGGCCTTCTGGCCGGGGGTCGAGGTGATGCCGCGCCATCTGCCGGCGGTGATCTGGTTCGGCCTGATGGGCGCGATATTGCTCAGCCTGGTCGGCGTTCTGACCTCGATCTGGGCGGACAAGTTCGATCATGCGGCCGCCGTCCAGAATTTCGTGGTGGGGCCGCTGTCGCTGCTGTCGGGCACCTTCTATTCGGTCGAGGTGCTGCACCCGACCTTCCAGACGATCAGCCACGCCAACCCGTTCTTCTACGTGATTTCGGGGTTCCGCTATGGCTTCCTCGAACGCTCGGACTCGCCGGTGCTCGTCGGGGCGATCGCGCTGCTGGTGCTGAACCTGGTGCTGGGCTGGGCCAATTACGTCGCGCTCGATCGCGGCTGGAAGATCAAGAGCTGAGCTGCATAGAGTCGCGCGGCGCGGGCAAAGAAAAAGGGCCGCCCCTGATACGCCGGGACGGCCCTGTACTCGGGCTTGCGCCCTTAAGCTGACTTACTTGTAGCGGCGGCGGCCGTTCTTATCGATGTAATATTTCCGGCCATAGCTATCGCGATAATAGCGGCGCTCCTTGTTGAGCGTGTTGAGCAGCGCACCGCCGGCGCCACCGATCAGCGCACCTTCGCCGACCGATAGGCCCGGGATCACCGCACCGGCGACGACGCCGCCGGCAGCGCCGATACCGGCACCGCGGAGAATATGTTCGGCGCTCTGCGCGAAAGCGGGGGCGCCGGCACCGGCAACCGACAGCGCGGTCGCCGCAGCAATGATCTTGACCATCTTCATGACTAGGTCCCTTCCTCGAAAACTCGTGTCGGAAAAACGCGGCTCCCGTCTGCGGGTTCCCTCGTCGTCCTGTCCGAATCTTCTAGAAAAACCTGACTGAACGGGGTGTGAAGCCGCCGTTCATCTTGGGACAATCTAAATCCAGCCCTCGAACACCTGATCGCGTGGGCGATGGCCGTCGGCCCAGTGGCGGATATTCGCGATCACGCGCTCGCCCGTCTCCATCCGCCCCTCATAGGTGGCCGAGCCCATATGCGGCAGCAGCACCACATTATCGAGCGCGAGCAGCCGGGGATCCACGGCCGGCTCGTGCGTGAACACGTCCAGGCCCGCGCCCGCAATCTCGCCGCGCTCCAACCGGTCGATCAAGGCCGCCTCGTCGACGATCGATCCGCGCGCGGTGTTGATCAGATACACATGGCGCGCGAGCAGCCCGATCCGCCGCGCGTCGATCAGATTCTCGGTCTCGGGCGTGTGCGGGCAGTGGATCGAGACGATGTCGCTGTCCTGTAGCAGCCGGTCCAGATCGGGCTCGAACCGCGCGTCCAGCTCCTCCTCGACCGCTTCGGGCAGGCGGTGCCGGTTGTGGTAGACGATCGACAGGTCGAAGGCGCGGGCCCGGCGCGCCACCGCGCGGCCGATCCGGCCCATGCCGACGATGCCCAGCGTCTTGCCGTCGATCCGGTGGCCCAGCATCGCGGCGGGGCTCCACCCCGTCCAATTGCCCGAGCGGACCAGCTTCTCGCCCTCGGCCAGCCGGCGCGGCACCGACAGGATCAGCGCCATCGTCATGTCGGCGGTATCGGCGGTCAGCACGCCCGGCGTGTTGGTGACGATCACCCGCGCCGCGCGCGCCGCCTTCAGGTCGATATGATCGACGCCATTGCCGAAATTGGCGATCAGGCCCAGCCGGCCGTTGCCGGCCGCGATCACCTCCGCATCGATCGCGTCGGTGATCGTCGGCACCAGCACGTCGCAGCGCGCGGCGGCGGCGGCCAGTTCGGCCTGCGTCATAGGGCGGTCGCTCTCGTTCAGCTCGACGTCGAACAATTCGCGCATCCGCGCCTCGACCTGCGCGGGCAGGCGCCGGGTGACGATCAGCTTGGGATTGTGAGGACGGTCCGCCATGCTCCGTCGCTAGTCCCGCAGGCTGGCGAGCGCAAGCGCGTCACGGCGCTTGAACCCTGTCGGCGGGGCTATACTAAGGGCGCTCGGACAAAAGGGGGAACAGGTGAAAAGGCTGCACTGGTTGTTGCTGGCGGGCATGGTCGTCGCGGGCGGCGCGGAGGCGCAGGAGCGCAAGACGCCCTATTGGGCCTCGATCGCCACCGGCAACGCGCTGCTGCGCACGGGGCCGGAGCGCACCTATCCCGCCACCTGGCGCTATCGCCGCCGCGACCTGCCGGTGCAGGTGATCAAGGTCTATGGCAATTGGCGCCGGATCAAGGAGCAGGACGGCACCGAGGGCTGGATGCTGGCGACGCTGCTGAGCGCCAAGCGCACCGCGATCGTCACCGGCGACACCCCGGCCGAGATGCACGCCGACCCCGACGCCGGCGCGCGCATCGCCTGGCGCGCCGAGCCGGGCGTGGTCGGCCAGATCAGCCAGTGCGAGGATGGCTGGTGCCTGTTCGATGTCGCCGGCAAGAAGGGCTATATCCAGACCGACCATATCTGGGGCGTCGACCCGGGCGAGGAGGTGGAGTGAATCTCGGCCCGCGCCTCGAAACCCCGCGCCTGATCCTGCGCCCCCACCGGCTCGACGATTATGAGGCCTGCTGCTTCCTGACGAGCGACCCGGCGGCGGTGCGGATGATCTTCCAGAACCCGCTGACGGCGGAGGAAAGCTGGCACCGCATGCTGCGCTTCGTCGGCCATTGGGCGCTGCTCGGCTATGGCCTGCTGCTGGTCGAGGAGAAGAGCACGGGCCAGGTGGTGGGCGAGGTCGGCATCGCCGATTTCCACCGTGGCCTCGGCCCCGATTTCGACCCCTTCCCCGAAATGGCCTGGATGATGGCGAGCGACGTCCACGGCCGCGGCTACGCCACCGAAGCCGCCACCGCGATGCTTCGCTGGATGGAAACCGCCTTCGCACCCGAGCGGATCGTCTGCATCATCGACCCGCACAACGCCGCGTCGCTGCGCGTGGCCGAGAAGCTGGGTTTCCGCGCGTTCGGCAATGCGGAGTATAAGGGGAAGGCAGTGTTGAAGCTGCGGCGGGTGGTGAGTGTGGGGTGAGGGATGACTAACGATTCGCCGAGCGGGAGTTTGGTTTGGTTTTATTCTTGCATGAACACCCAGAAGTCCCGGTAATCACTCAATACGGCTGACCAAATCGCTCAACCGCCCCTTTGTATGGGGCAAGCGTGGGCTATTGCGCTGTACACCCCTATCACACGTCGAGCGCAAATTTCTCAAGATTATTGATCAGTATCACCATCTCTTCTGGTATTTCCGCAATATGCATGGCTTCTATTACTGCGCTAGCTGTTACGTTTACACCGTAGCGATCTTGAATACAGTTATTCACATATGTCAGTGCATCTTTGCCAGGTATCAGGCGGAGCCGTGTAGCCGGATCCCTCCAAAGTTCGACAAGCTCCGCTCTGACAGATTTCGCTAGCTCGCTCTCGTCGACTTTCCGACCGCTGTTCCGCTCATAACTCTTTCGCGAGCGCAAATGTTGGTCAACCACGTACTCGAATTTCTCCTTGGCGAATGCATCGAGTAATTCAGCTGCTTCATTCCTATAGTCGGTAACTTGGAGTCCTCGGCGTTTGCGGTCTGCGAGCTTTGCGCGAACAGCCCGGTCGATCGCCTCAGGGACGAGTACAAAATTCTCAAGCTCTTTGCATTCGTGGACCGTCGCGAACTTGCAGAAATTCCCACAGAGGTCGATGACTGAAGCGCGTTCTTCCGCTGGCCGGTAGTCGCGATCGAGAATGGCAGCCGCTGATACGTCAACGCCAAGTGTTGCCTCGATACCACGGCGTAATGTGCGGATGCGGTCTGGATTGAATCCCTCTAGGGGAACGACAGCGAAGTCCGATCGATTGGCTAGTCGCTGCCGTTCCATCCGGCGTGCGAAGCGGCCTAGCAGATGAAAATCAGTGCCCTCCACAAAGACGACCTTTCGGGTTTTAGCTAGCTGCGTCAGAATTGGATTGATCGCTGAACCCAAGCTGCGGAAGACAGATTCAAGCTGCATAGTATTTTTTAAGCGTTTTGCGCGCGTTCTTCCCTTATCGACGAGAACAACCTCATCTGCATCGGCTTCGGTAAGAATCTCTGTGGAGTGCGTTGCCACGAGAATATCAGGACCAAGCTTGCGAAGAATGCCAAGCAACTGCCGCTGCAGGTCTGCGTGGAGGTAGATGTCTGGCTCGTCGATCAGGAATAGGGACACATTCTTTGCATGGAGCAAGTATGTCAGCATCTGGCACCAGACCTGAAAGCCAAAGCCTGCCCAGAAAATCTCTCTAGGTATCCGTCCCTCCGGGCACCACATATGTAGAACCGTGCGCTCATGGGAGTAATCCAACTCGGGTGGGGTGACGTCCATGCCAGGCCAAGTCCGCTTCAATAGCTCTCGGAATTCACCAAACGCGTCAGGGAAGTGGTGCCAGATATTTCGGAAATTTCGAGCTGCCCCGTAATTAGAGAGCGCCCGTTTGGCGGCCTCCGGCTCGTAAAGAAACTCTCGGTGGTCAACCGGCGCGAGGATCGGCACAAAGCCGATGGGGCATCGAAACAGCTTTTTGAAGCTGGCAGGTGACCCGTAGCTGCGACCCTGAGCATCTGGGATAAGATAACAGACCTGTGGCTCAGGAAAATACAATGTTAATGTGTTGCCGTTTGAAAGCTTGAACCGTACCCAAGCAGGTTCGTCACGCTCGTAGTCGAAGAAGATATTTTCTTCGGCTACCGACAAAGCGGCTAGGTTGATCTTGTGTCCGAGCACTCCGCCTGATGGACCTTGCACGATTTCAGGCTTGCGCAAGTTTGCGCGACGTAGGGCAGCAGCCAGAATTCTAAAAGAAGCTAGAACGGTCGACTTTCCGGCGTTGTTTGGCCCAACGAGTATATTGAGCTTTCGGATCGCAATGCTGAAACTACGAAAGGCTTTGAAGCGATGGAATTCAATGCCTACGAAGTGATCCAAGTTATCCATATACCTTAGACCTCGTTCAAGCGGATCACCGAGCAATGCCAAATTTTTGGGAGCTATATACATTCGTGACCCAAGGCGGAATTTGATCTACTCTTTGAAGTAGCTCCATACGAACTCCATGCCCTTGTCGGTAATCTTGAATCCTCCCCGCACGTCCTCGGCATACCCTTGGTAGATGAAGTTCGACTTGCTCGCCTTGTGTGACTTGAGGTTGCGGACAATCTGCGAAAATTTGGAGTCCTTTCGGCTTTCATTCGTCGCCATATGGTCGTCTGACAGCTTTACATAACCCGGCATCGCATCAATCAAATCGCTGGTGGTGATTTCCCCATTCGGCCTGACCGACATGATGAGTAGCGCATATTTCCAGAGGTCTTTGCTGAGGTCGATTTCAACCGGATCAGCGGCCTTGGGGGCAGCCAGTGGCTGCTCGATACGTGTCTGTGCAGGGATCGCTCGCATTCGCTGCTGCTTGCGTTCCTGTGCTGCAATCTTCTTCACATTCTCTGCCACGGGCAGGTTTTCAGGCATGATGCCGCTAAGCTGCTCAATGGTCTGGCGGACCTTTACGCCGACCTCATAGTGAGCAGTGCATGCAGCTTCCTTGCCTCGGATGTCTTCCCTGCGAAGTTTTTCCTCGGTTTGCGTGATGCGAAAGAGGTTCGCAGCAAGTTCGGTGCTCCCCATGTGATCAAGGACGTTCGCCTTCGCTGGAAGGTTCTTATATCGCTTTATCTCATCGACCCCACGGCCACCATATAACCCCTGATAGCCCTTGTTGTGGAATTTCGCGAAATCCTTCCCGGTTTCGACACCAGCGGCTTTCGCCGCCCCGTTGAGTTTCTTGATCTCTGATACGACCTGCTCACGCAGATATAGCCGCTGGTGGTTTTCTGACAGCTTGCCGAAATCTATACCGTCTCGGTCGGTGAGTTCCTGGCGGCGGGTTTGGATGGCGAAATAGGTCTGGGCGAATGCGACAGGGCGTTTCCGGCCATCACCGTTTTGCGCGACGAGATAGCACGCATAGCGATCCAAGCGGATATCGGCGATCTCACGCCCGGCCCCGCTTCCAACCGTGACCATTTTGCCGACGTCGGCAAAATGGTCGGCAGCGTTATGGCCGGATTGCTCGCAAGCCGCCTTGGCCTTGGTGATGACGGCGAGAAAGTTGTCCCATTTCCCGTAGCCAAGAAGCGTCGCCAAATCTCTGGCAAACCAGACTTTATCCCCGCCTTCGACGTCTTCTCCGGCTGCCTCGAATCGATCGATCAATGCGTCGATGCTGTCCACTTCAGCCGCGTTTTCGACTAATTCCGTGACTTCGCGGGGATTGGTTTGCGCAACACGCTGCATGGCCTCATCAAAGTCGAAATCAAACTTCACCGGGCCATCCAGTTTGCGATTGTCTGTCATGCGATCAGTTCCTTGTAGGTGAGGCGACCGGAGACCTGATCCAGCAGCGCATTGACCCGATCGCCTTCCTCGGCCTCACGCCGATTAAAACGCCACGTCATCTCGCAGAGATAGCGGCTCAAGTGCTTTGGGGAGAGCCAATGGTGGGTCCCGATCACCTGCCGCTTGAACAGCGCCAAAACACTCTCAATACCGTTGCTACGCAGGCAGAAATGCCGGACATACTCGCTCGCACTGTGGTTGACGCGATGATGCGTGTAGCGGCCTGAAAGCCCGTCGAAACTGACATGCTCATCCGTCATCACGCTGGCACCCGGCGCGACAACGCTGTTGATCGCGCCTTGGACGTTCTTCGCGCGCAGGTTGGGCAACGTGCCGGTGACAAGTTCGCCGCCCCGCTCAAGGATGCCCATGATAATGGCTTTGCCCTTGCCACCCTGCTTGCCGCCCGTGCGCTTGCTATGCTTCTTCTTTTTCTTGCCGCCGATGAACGTCTCATCGGCCTCAACCTCGCCTTCCAGCGGGCGATTGAAGGACTTCGTTTGCGCGGCATAGCGCATCCGGTGCAGCATAGACCAAGCGGTTTTTTGGGTGACGCCGATATCCTTGGCGAGCTGGGTGCTGGCGATGCCCTCATTGTGGCTGGTCACAAGCCAAACGGCGAGCATCCATTCGCGCAAGCCGATCTTACTATCCTCAAAGATTGTGCCGACCTTGATTGAGAACCGCTTACGGCAATCGCCGCACTTGTGGGTGCGACGGTCGGAAAATCTGTAAACCTTGGTCGAGCCGCAATGCGGGCAGAACGCGCCATGCTTCCAGCGGATTGCAGCGAAGTGCTCGACGGCGGCTTGCTCGTCGGGAATCGCCTTCATCATCTGGATGAGGCTGTTGAAGTGCTGCTTTGCGGGGGCTGGGCGTTCCATGCCCCCCATATGGTAAGGAAATCAGATTGGGTCAATCAAGTATATAAAACGAAAATTTGGCAACATTGATTTTTATTGGAGCAATATTCGTCAGTCTGCAATCTGCCTCGCCGCTGGTGGTAATATTGAGATGAGTGCCGGCCGGCCTCGTCTAAGGCAGGACCGCGCTAATCCCTCCTGCCGGCCAACGCGCCAATCCAACCCCATCTCACCCGCCCAACCACTCCGCCGTCATCTCCCCCCTATGCCCCTCCGGCGCCAGCGTGGCGCGCAGCGCTTCCAGCAGCGGCGGGAGGGCCTGGGTGAAGGCGTAGGGCGGGTTGACGATGAACAGGCCGGCGCCGTTGTAGAGGCCGGGCTGGACGCTGTCGTAGAGCCAATGCTCCACGTTCATGACCTTGGGGATGCCGAGCCGGCGCAGCTGCTTCTTCCACTGGAAGTGCGTCTCATGGTCCTTCAGCGGGTACCAGATCACCGTCACGCCATGCGCCCATTTGCGGTGGGCGGCGGCGAGGGTGGTGGTGATGCGGGCGCGTTCGTCGGTCTGTTCATAGGGCGGATCGACCACCACCACGCCGCGGCTGGTGCGGGTCGGGACCATCGCCAGCCACAGCTCATAGGCGTCGCGCTCATGCACGGCGGCGGCGGTGCCGCGCATCGCGCCGCGCAGGGCATAGGCGTCCTCGGGGTGCTTTTCGTTGAGGATCAGCAGGTCCTGCGGGCGCAGCAGCTGCGCCAGGATGCGCGGTGAGCCGGGGTAGAGGCGCGGCTCGGCCCCGTCGTTCACCGCCTGTACGGCGGCGCGATAATCGTCGAGCAAGGGGTTCGCATCGGCAAAGGCGCGCACCACGCCCTGCATCGCCTCACCGGTGCGCTGGGCTTGATCGCCCTCGAGGTCATAGATCCCGCAGCCGGCATGGGTGTCGATCAGGGTCAGCCCGCCATCCTTGAGCTGCAAGGCGCGGACAAGTGCGATCAACAGGCTGTGCTTCACGACATCGGCGCTGTTGCCGGCATGGAAGGAATGGCGATAATTCATCGGAAAGCGTCAAAACCCTTCTGCGCGAAGCCTGTCATTCCATGTGCCGTCGGCACCCAGGCTGTCACCGGCCATAGCCGCCGCTGCCGGCCTCGCCCAGAGCAGAGACCTCCTTGAACGCGCCCGGCGCGATCCCCGCGACGGTCCAGTCGCCGATCGACCAGCGCACCAGCCGCAGCGTGGGCAGGCCGACCGCCGCCGTCATCCGGCGCACCTGCCGGTTGCGCCCTTCGCGGATGGTGATCTTCAGCCAGCTGTCGGGGATCAGCTTGCGCTGGCGTATCGGCGGATCGCGCAGCCACAGGTCCGGCGCGTCGATGCGGGCGACCTCGGCCGGCAGGGTCATGCCGTCGTTGAGGCGGACGCCGCGCCGCAGGGGCTCCAGATCGGGCTCCTGCGGATCGCCTTCGACCTGGACGAGATAGGTCTTCGGCATCTTGAAGCGCGGATCGGCGATGCGCGCCTGCAGCCGCCCGTCGTCGCAGAGCAGCAGCAGCCCCTCGCTGTCGCGGTCGAGCCGCCCGGCGGGATAGACGCCCTTTACCGTGATGAAGTCGGACAAGGTCGATCGCGTCGTCGGCGATCCGCGATCGGTGAATTGCGACAGGACCCCAAAGGGTTTGTTGAACAGGAGCAGCCGGGCCATGCCGGGTCCATATCCTGCGACGGCGTCCCTGTCTTCACGCCCATGCCGCAGCGGGACGGGCGGCGCGGTCGGCCGGTGCGGGCATCGGCCTGCGGCTATGGCATGAACAGGCATCTGTGCTTGGGCGCGCTTGCCATGCTAGGGCCGCCGCCATGTCGAACTCCCGAAACAATGCCGGTACCGTGGTCGTCGATGGCCTGTCCTATGACTGGCGGCTCCAGCGCGAACCCGGTCTGTCGGACGACGAAGGCTGGCGGGGGATGACGATCTCGCTGCTCCAGCAGGACGCCAGGCGCGAGGCGCTGGTCGAATTTCCGCCGCCCAAGCGGCTTTTGAAAGGGCTGCCGCGCGGTCGCCTCCAGCTCGACGACGCCACCATCTCGCGCTGCGTGCGCGCCGCTCTGTCGGCCGGTTGGGAGCCGGAATCGCGCGGCCGGCCGGTGGTGTTCATGGTCGACGCCGACGGGAACTGAGACGCTCGCTGCCGGTCATCTTCGATCGACAGTTCGCGCAGCCAATCGCCCAACCTCCGCCAACACCCCCGCAGACGCACCACTCTCCCCCGCGAAGGGCGCCCGCGTCTCATGATAGGCGGCGACGATCAGCGGCACCGCGCCCGCCGGTCCCCCGAACGCCACGTCGACATAGATGCGCCGCTCGGGGCTGGTCCATGTGCCGGTCTTGTCGCCGGCGTCCCATCCGGCGGGGAAGCCGGCGCGGAGGCGGTCCAGGCCGGTGGCGCTTTCGCGCATCCAGCTTTTCAGCGTCTCGCGGCTGGCGGGGCTGAGTGCGGGGCCGAGCAGCAGGGTCGCCGCCGTCTGCGCCATCGCGCGCGGGGTGGTGCTGTCGAGTCGGCTGCCGGGGGGCACGTCGTTGAGCGCGGGTTCGGTGCGGTCGAGGCGGCTCATCCTGTCGCCGATCGAGCGCCAGAAGCGGGTCAGCGCCTCGGGACCGCCGAAGCGGCGGAGCAGGATGTTGGCGGCGGGATTGTCGCTGGTGACGAGCGTGCCGCGCGCCAGTGCCTCGACGGTCAGGCCCGTCTTCGTGGCGGGGCGGGTGACGGGGCTGTGGGAGAGGAGGTCGGCTTCGGTCCAGTGTAGCGTCTCGTTCAGATCGATCAGCCCGCGCTCGGCGCCCGCCAGGATCATCGCGGCGAGCGACAGCTTGAACGCGCTGCACTGCGCGAAATAGTCGTCGGCGCGCCAGCCGGTGCCGCGCCCCGTGGTCGGATCGAGGATATAGGCGCCCAGCCGTCCGCCCGCGCGGCGCTCGATCGCGGCCAGCGCCTCGCTTGTTGCTCTGCCTTCGCCGCGCGGCCGGTGGTGGGTGCAGCCCGCCAGCGACAGGGCCAGCCCGCCGCCGAGCATCGTCCGTCGATCGAAATCCATCAGGGCGCCCCCGCTGCGCTGTTCCGTCAGCGCGCAGCGAAGCCGAAAAGGGCGAGACTGTCGAGGGTATCGACCGGGTGGCGCCCTTCAAAGAGAGGCGGGCGGTGCGTCGATCGCGGCATAGTCGCGGTAGAGCGCGAGCAGGGCGGGGCTCACCGTTTCCGGTGGGCGGTACCAGCGCGTCGGCTCGATCGCCGTCACTTCGGCCGGCAGCCGATCGATCAGGGGCAGGACGCCGCGAAAGGCCTGCGTCTCGCTGCGGTCGCCGATCAGTTCCTCGAAGGCGTAGCGGTCCTCACGCTCCTCGACCGTCAGCCGGGCCATATGGCCCGCCTTGATCCAGAAGAGATTATACCAGCACCAGCCATAGCGTGAGGGAAAGAGGCCGGCGCGGGTCAGCGCGGGATCGCGGAGGAAGGCGTCGAGATCGGCGGCGAGGGCAACATGGCTGTGCAGGCGGAACAGCCCGTTCTTGGTCTGGGAGAGGTCGCCTATACCCTTGCTGTGGCAGTAGAAGATCGGCTCGTCGGGCGGCAGCGTTTCGGCCAGCGCCTTGAGCGCGCGGAAGCCCGGATATTCGAAGCGGTTGTGCCGGTCGGCCTCGACCGACAGCGGATCGACCGCGAAGCCGTGCGCGGCGATGCGCGCATGGACCGCCTCGTCCCATTTTCGGGGGGCGACATAGGGGACCAGCACGCGGGCGCCATCGGCCAGGCGCGCCACCAGCTGTTCCAGCCAGCGCATCTGCCCGTCCATATAGGCGAGCCGCTCAGCGACGATGGCGTCCTCGCTCGCCTCGTCACCGAGATAGCCGAAATAGACGATGTGGCGTCCGCTGGACATCGGCGGCGGGCCGTCAGCTATAGTTGAAGCTGATGCTGATCCGGTCGCCCTTGGCGCCATTGGGGGGCACCTCGTGGCGCAGCCAGCTTTCCCACAGCAGGATCATGCCCGGCTTCGGCTCGGCATAGACGAAGGCGCGGTCCTCCTCGGGCGCGTCGGGGCGGCGGGGCGGGGCGGCCATCATCAGCGGCAGCCGCGGATCCTCGAACTTCAGCCCGCCCGAGCCCTCGGGCACGGCGACGTAGAAGGTGCCGGAGATGGTGCTGTGCGGGTGGATATGCCCCGAATGGGTGCCGCCCGGCTTCATCAGGTTGACCCACAGGCTGTCGAGCCGGAGCTTGCGGCCGAGATCGAGGTGCAGATCCTCGGCAAAGCGCGCGACGTGGCGGTTCAATATCTTGGCGAGGTCGGCGAAGGCCGGGTCGCGTGCGGGCAGATCGTTGAGCGAGGCATAGGAGGTATAGCCGCGATAGCCCTTCTCCTTCGACCAGGCCTTGCCGGCGCGGTCCTCGGCGGCGAACGAGCGCACGGAATGGTCGAGCTCGGCGAGCAGGGTCTCGTCCTCGACAAGGGCGTCATAGATGCGGGTGACGAACAGCGATCGGATGGCCATGGCCCGCACAAGCACGGGCGTGCGGCCGGTTCAAGTCCCGTTGCGCCGCGCGGGGGCCAGGCTCAGCGCGGTGGGGTCGCCGCCAGCAGGGCTTTGGCCTTCTTCAGCGCGGCGTCGACCGGCTTGCGGTCGACGGGGACGATGTGGCGCGGGGTGAAGCCGCGCCCCTCCAGCCGGGTGCCGTTCGCGGTGCGGATGTCATATTCGGCGACCGTCAGCATGCCGCCGCCGGGGAGGCCATGCTCGACCCCGCCCGTGACTGCGCCCGCCGTCTTCTGCCCGATCGAGACGGCGCGCCCGCTTTCGGCTAGAAAATAGGCCAGGATCTCGGCGGCGCTCGCGGTGTCGGGGCCGACGATCACGGCGAGCGGGCCGCGATAGGCGCGGGGACCGGCGCCGCGCGTATATTCCTCGATCTCGCGGCGGCCATTGAGCCGGATCAGCAGCTGCTTGCGGTCGGTGAACAGGCCGGCGATCTTGTCGAGAATGTCGTCCCGCCCGCCCAGATTGTCGCGCAGGTCGAGGATGACGCCGCGCAGGGCCGGGGCACGCTCGATCTGGTCGCGCAGCCATTTGTCGTCGCCGCCGTCGAACTGGTTGAGCGTGACCAGCAATATCCCGCCGTCGAGCATGGCCGCCGCGCGCGCAGGGGGCAGGTCGCGCTCCTCGGGCGGCTCCTTCTCCCAGCGGATCTGGCCGGGGCTGGTCGCATAGACATGGCTGTCCTCGAGCTGGTCGAGCATGCGGTTTACGACGGCGTAGAGCTGCTGCTCGTCCTTAGCCGCCAGCGCCTGCGGGTAGAAGCGGTCCCGGATCGCGTCCCAGTCGTTGCCGCCCATCGAACGATCCCAATAGCGGTCGGCGACGATCGACCAGGCGCGGTCGAAGACCCGGGCGTTGAGATCGTCTCCACGGCCAAGCACGGGCGTCGAAGCGCTGGCGAGGCAGCAGAGCGCCAGGACGAGGCGGGACAGGCGGCTCTTCATCGTGTCAGTTCGCCGCGCAGCGCAGGCTGAGGCGGTTGGTGCGGCGGTCGATCTCCGCGCGGTCGCAGCGGTCGAGCCGGTCGCGCCCAATCAGGACGGCCGGCCACGCTTCCTGCTGTGGCACGCGGCGCTTGACCATGATGTCGCCGGCCTTGTCCGGGTCGCGCGGATATTCTTCGCCGCCGCCGAAGTCGGCGGTTCGTACGATCATATCTTGATATACGAAGCCCCCGACATTGGCCGGACTGTCGAACCGCAAGGTCGAGGCGGGGCGCTTGATGCCGAATGCGGCCTCGATCTCGCCGGCATCGTCGAGCCGACCGCCATGTGCGCGCGCGAGGATCGCGCCGGCCGAGCCGGTGGCAACCGTCCGTTCCTTCTCCAGCGAAAATTGAACGAAGATCGCATCGGCGCCCACTGTCTGACGCGCCTGGGGACCATGGATCATATTGTCGTCCAGCGTATAGTCGGTCACCAGCGTCGCGTCGCTGTGGCGGCTGCCTCTTTCCATCACGATGCTTTCATAAGGCAGGAGGCCCAGGCCGATCTCACCATCAACGTCTTTGCAGCACTCCCGGCCATGCGAGGCGAGGGTGACGATCATCTTGCGGCCGTTGATCCGAATCTTTGCGGCCGCCTGAAGCCCGCGCAGCCTTTCCCTGCCGACCAGCGCATCGAAACCGCTCTCGAACGCGAACCCGCGGCTCGGCGGGTCTGCTTCGATGCGGCGAACGGCGTCGGGATTGAGCTCGATCAGCCGCTTCTGGTTAAGCGACACGCGCAGCCTGAGGGGTACGTCTCCGACGGCGAGAGTGATGATCGGCGCATCCATGTCGAGCCGCAGTTCGCCAGACAGCGGCAACTTCTGGGCCGCATCGGCCGGCCGGAGGGGAATGGCCGCCGCCGCAACCGCGATAAATGCGGCAGCAGCAAGCGGCATCATGCCCGACTTTGCGTCAGTTGGCGCGGTACGACCGGTAGGCGGGGGCCGCCGGAGCCGCGCTGTAGGCCCGGCTCGTGCTGCTGCGCGGCGAACGGTAGCTGCGGCTGCGATAGGTCCGGCGCTCCTTGTTTATCAGCGTGTTATAAAGCACGCCGCCGGCACCGCCGACAAGCGCGCCTTCGCCGACCGAAAGACCGGGGATGACCGCGCCGGCGATCACGCCGCCCGCCGCGCCGATGCCGGCGCCGCGCAGGATGTGGTTGGCGCTCTGTGCCGAGGCGGGGGCAGCAGCGACGCCAAGCGAGAGCAAAGCGGCGCTGCCAATAAGTGCGAACCTGTTCATGGCAGTACTCCTTCTTCCATTTCCACCGCCAACGGACGAATTACTGACCGGTTCCCCCGTTCATCTAGGGGCAAGGAAAGAGCACGTCCGGTGCGTCTGCTCATTGAAGGTTCATTTGCTGAACCGCATATTGACCGCAGTCATGGAGGTATTTCGATGCGCGCTAAACTGTGTCTTATCGGCGTCGTGCTGATGGCTTCGGCCCTCCCCGTGCAGGCGGCGCGGCCCTCACCCGAGGCGAGGCTGGCGAAGACCCTCGAGGGCCGCGTGGCGGGCAAGCCCGTCACCTGCATCCCGCAGCGGCAGATCCAGTCGACCGAGATCTTCGAGCGGACCGCGATCGTCTACAAGATGGGCCGCACCTGGTACGTCAACCGGCCTGTGAACGGCGCCAATTTCCTCGATCGCAACGATGTGCTGGTGACCGACACGCGCAGTCCCGACCTGTGCAATGTGGATATCGTACGCCTGCTCGATCCCGGCACGCGTTTCCAGAGCGGTACGGTCGGGCTAGGCAATTTCGTGCCCTACAGCAAGCCGAAGTCCTGATCGGAAGACGGCAGGGCCTGGGCAGCGTCCGGGCCTGCACCGTCGCCGCAGCGGCGTCGCGCCTTTATCTGCCAGGTGACATCGGCTGACAGTTCAGAAAGCCGCGCAGCTCAACAAGATTGAGCGCTCAACCTGATGCAATCGGATCGAAAACCGCTTTAGTCGGCGTGCTCGGTCCGCGTCGCGGCGTGATAGGCGACCTCGCGCTGCACCTCGGCCATGTCGGACCCAGCGACGAGATTGATGTCGCTCGCCTTGCGAAAGCGGATGTGGACCGGGCCTTTCATTTGGCGGGGCGCCGCGCTCTCGGCCGATGCGGGAGGGGCGTCGATTGCGGACACCGGGCTCTCACCCTGCGCGAAGGCGGCCGTCGCTGTAGACGCCGCAATCAGGAACAGCACAACCCGCTTCATCGACTCACTCCGTACCGGCACCGCGAACACCCGGTGCTGCCTCCCGATAGTGCAGGGCTTGTCATCGGGGAAATGACGAAATGCTCTTACACTGATCGATTTAACAACTGTTGACGAATCCCATGGCAGATTGGCGTTCGGCGGGCACGACCGCTATTCGTCTAACCGCAGTTCGGCCCGGCCGGACCTGAGCGGGGGGCATGTTGGATCATCGCGGTGAGATAGACGGGCTTCGCGCGGTCGCCCTCCTGCCGGTGATGTTCTTCCACGCGGGGCAGAAAGCCTTTGCCGGGGGCTTTCTCGGCGTCGACGTCTTCTTCGTCATCAGCGGCTATCTGATCACATCGCTGCTCACCGACGAGAGCCGCCGCGACGCGCTGTCGCTGCGCCATTTCTATGAACGGCGCATCCGACGGATCGTGCCGATGCTCTATCTGGTCATGCTGCTCTGCGCGATCGGGGGATGGTTTCTCATGCTGCCCGACCAGCTGGAGAATTTGGGCCAGTCGCTGGTCGCCACGACATTGTTCTCGAACAATCTTCTGCTCGCGGCGACGACGGGCTATTGGGATATCTCGATCACGCTCAAGCCGCTCGTCCACAGCTGGTCGCTCGGGGTCGAGGAGCAGTTCTACCTGCTGCTGCCATGGCTGTTCGTGCTGGTCCGGCGGCGCGGCGCGATACTGGCCTGGCTGATCACGCTCGCGCTGGCGAGCCTGCTGCTCGCCCTTGTCCTCTCACGTCATTTTACGGTGGCTGCCTTCTATCTGTCTCCGCTGCGCTTCTGGGAGATCCTGGCGGGATCGCTCTGCGCCTGGCGTGGACGTGTGCCGTCCTCGGCCAGAAGCGACCTCGCCGCCATTCTCGGCCTGATGCTGATCGCGGCAGCCATGGCTGGGGCGGCGCGCAACATGGCTTTTCAACTGCTGTGGATGGTCCTGGCGGTGGCCGGCACGGCGCTCTTCCTGTGCGAGGCCTCCGCGCACCGGGGCGCGGGCAGGCTGCTGGCGTGGCGCCCGGTCGCTCTGCTCGGCCTGATCAGCTACAGCGCCTATCTGTGGCACCAGCCGGTCTTCGCCTTCACCCGGATGATAGTGCGCGAGCCGCCCTCGCCGGCGCTGCTTTCGGCTATGATGCCGGGCATCCTCCTGCTCTCCTATGCAAGCTGGCGCTGGATCGAGCGGCCCTTTCGTGCGGCGGACAGGGTGGCAACGCGGACGCTGCTGTGGGCGTTCGGCGGCACGAGCCTCCTGCTGCTCGGCGTCGGCGTGGCTCTGCATGTCGGACGCGGCTATCCGACGCGAATTTTTCCGCCCGAGCCGGGCATCATTGCCGACACCTATATCGAATATAACCGGCAGGCGTTCCGCTATCGCAAGGCGCGTTTCGACGGCGGTCGACCCGTGCGGCTGCTGGTCGTCGGCAACAGCTTTGGTCGCGACATCGTGAATATCGTGCGCGAGGGCTGGGGAGAGAAACGGATCGAGATCGTCTATCGAGACGACCTGGACGTCTGCAGCTTTCGCGATGGCGATGCCTGGGCCAGAAAGCTTGTAGCCAGCGCCGATGTGCTGCTGTTCAATGGTGTTGGCCGTCGCGAAGGCGAGGCGTGCGTGACCCAGAGTATCGGCTGGGCCCGACTGCACGGCAAGCAGCTTTTCTATGTCGGGACCAAGAGTTTCGGGACGAACATCAATTGGTTGGCGACAGTTCCGCAAGAGCGACGGTCATTGTTGCTCAACACGCCCGACCCGGTGGTCATGCTCAACGATGTTCGCTCGGAGGCGCTCGTCCCGCCAGCCTATTTCGTCAGCCTGATGCGGCCGATCATGATCGGCGCCAAGGTGCCTTTCACCGATGAGCACGGCCGGCTGCTGTCTGCGGACACAACGCATCTCACCCGGGCCGGCGCACGCTATCTTGCCCGGCATCTTCGGTCGGATCCCAGATTGAGAAGGGCGCTCGGCTGAACGAGAAGGGGCTGAACGAAAAAGGGGCCGCCGTTGCCGGCGACCCCCATATTCGGTTCCGGAAAGACCGGATCAGCGCTTCGAGAACTGGAAGCTGCGGCGGGCCTTCGCCTTACCGTACTTCTTACGCTCGACCGCGCGGCTGTCGCGGGTGAGGAAGCCGGCTGCCTTGACGGGCGCGCGCAGGACCGGCTCATACTTGGTGAGCGCCTGGCTGATGCCATGCTTGACCGCACCGGCCTGGCCGGAGAGGCCGCCGCCCTTGACGGTGGCGATGACATCATACTGACCTTCGCGGCCGGCGACCGAGAAAGGCTGGTTGATGACGAGACGCAGCGTCGGGCGAGCGAAATAGACTTCCTGGTCGCGACCGTTGACGGTGACCTTGCCGGTGCCCGGCTTCAGCCAAACGCGGGCAACGGCGTCCTTGCGGCGGCCGGTCGCATAAGCGCGGCCATAGGCGTCGAGTTCCTGCGCACGAAGCGGGGTGTTCGACTGGACGACGACCGGAGCGGCGGCTTCGCCGGTCTCGGCGGCGGGAGCCTCGGTGCCTGCGGCAGCGGCCGGAGCAGCCGGAGCGGCGGCCGCGCCGGTCAGCGCGGCGAGGTCGGAAAGCGACTGGCGGTTATCGGACATTATGCGCCCACCTTGTTCTTGCGGTTCAGCGAAGCAATGTCGAGAACCTCGGGATTCTGTGCGGCATGCGGGTGCTCACCGCCCTTGAAGATGCGCAGGTTGCGCATCTGCTGGCGACCGAGGGGACCGCGCGGGATCATCCGCTCGACGGCCTTCTCAAGGACGCGCTCGGGGAAGCGGCCGCCGAGGATCTTGTCCGCGCGGGCTTCCTTGATGCCGCCGGCATAGCCGGTGTGGCGATAATAGACCTTCTGCGTCAGCTTGCGGCCCGTGAAGCGGACCTTGTCCGCGTTGATCACGACGACATTGTCGCCGCAGTCGATGAACGGGGTGTAGCTCGGCTTGTGCTTGCCGCGCAGGATGTTGGCGATGATCGAGGCGACGCGGCCGACGACCAGCCCTTCCGCATCGATCAGATGCCACTTCTTTTCCACCGTGGCGGGAGTCGCCATCTTGGTGGTCTTCATGAGCGCCTTCATGGGCCTGGGACCTTCTGTTTCTTTCGTTCTGAAAATGAACGACGCCGCCCCGCGAAGAGACGGCGTTGACGGCGCGCTAATGCGCGGAGAGGCCAATTGAGTCAAGTAAATTGGGCCTGAATTAATGTGGTATTATGATACCTTCAGGCGGTCCAGGCCATGCGTGGCCCACAGCAGGCTGGCCAGCAGCAGCACCGCGACCCCCTGATGGGCGACAGCGACGACGATATCGACGCCGGTCATCAGCGTGGCGATGCCCAGCAGGATCTGGAGGACAAGGAAGGTGGCGATGGCATGGACCGCGCCCTTGGCGCCCGCTGCCTTGGCTTGTCGGGCGAGCAGCAGTGCGGCGAGTGCGGCGACCCAGGCCCACCAGCGGTGGATGAACTGGACGACGATCGGATTGTCCCAGAGATTGGCAAGGCCGAGCACGGAGTTCCAACCGCCCTGCGGGAACCAGTCGTCCCCCATTTTGGGCCAGGTCGAGAAGGCATAGCCGGCGCGCAGGCCCGCTACGAAGGCGCCGAGCATGATCTGCGTCGCGAGGATGCCGATCGCGAAGAGGCCGATCGCCGCCGGTCGCGCGGGACGGGCGGCGGGATTGCGCGCCAGCCGGAACAGATCGAGCGCGGTCCACACAAGCGCCGAGAAGATGGTGAGTGCGGCCAGGAGGTGGACCGCCAGACGCAGATGGCTGACCTCGGTCCGTTCGGACAGGCCCGAATAGACCATCCACCAGCCGATCGCGCCCTGCATGCCGCCCAGCGCGAAAATGCCGACCATGCGCCAGCCATAGCCGGCAGGGATGGCGCGCCGCCACCAGGCGACCAGAATAACCACCGCGAGCACCGCGCCGATGCCGCGCGCGAGCAGCCGGTGGACATATTCCCAGAAGAATATCTCCTTGAAGCCGTCCAGCGTCATGTGGAGGTTGAAGGCGGTATATTGGGGGATTTGCTTGTAGTTATCGAACTCGGCTGCCCACTCCGCGTCGTTGAGCGGGGGCAATATGCCGCTGATCGGCTTCCATTCGGTGATCGATAGACCGGATTCGGTGATGCGCGTGATCCCGCCGACGACCACGATCATGAAGACGAGGGTCGCCACGACGAGAAGCCAGGCGCCCAGGGCGCGCGGCTGCGGGTTGGAGGAGGCGGGGCGCGAAAGCATCGACATGCGCGCCCCATGCGCCAGCGTCATCGCCGGATCAAGCAGTCCCAAGGGGAAAAGCATGCGGGGCAGGCTGCCTGCCCCTTCATGAAGCTGGCATCGCGACGGCGGCCCGCCTATCGTGGGTCGATGCATGGAAGGACGGACCGCGAAGGCGAAGCGGTAAAAGCGCGACCGGGGATAACCCGCCGGAAGCTTCTGATCGGCGGCGGCGTCGCGGCGGGGCTGGTGGTCGGCTGGGCGATCTGGCCGCGCAACTATGCTCCCAATCTGCGTGCGGCGCCCGGCGAGACGATCTTCGACGCCTTTCTGAAGATCGGGGCCGACGGCCGCGTGACGGTCGTCGTGCCGCAGGCTGAGATGGGGCAGGGCGTCTATACGTCGCTGCCCCAGATCCTAGCCGACGAACTGGGAGCCGACTGGCGTACGGTGGCGGTCGAGCCGGCGCCGATCAATCCGATCTACGCCAATATCGGTGTCGTTCGCGAAGGCATGGAGCAGGCCCTGCCGGGGTGGTTGCACGGCGTAACCGCCTTTGCGGCGCGCGAGATCGCGATGCGCGCCAATCTGACGATGACGGCCGGATCCTCGTCGATCCGCAGCTTCGAGCCGCGGCTGCGCGAAGCGGGGGCGGCGGCGCGCAGCCTGTTGTGTAAGGCGGCCGCCGAACGATGGAAGATCGACTGGAAGGCCTGCGATACGGAAGCGGGCTTCGTGGTCCGCGGCAACGACCGGCTGCGCTTCGGCGAGCTAGCGGCTGCCGCTGCGCTGCTCGAACTGCCGAAGGAACTCCGGCTGCGGGAGCCGGATGAACGGACGCTGGTCGGCAAGGACGTTCCCCGTCTCGATCTGCCGTCCAAGGTCGATGGCAGCGCGCAGATGGGGGCGGACATCCGCCTGCCCGGAATGCTCTATGCCTCGATCGCGCATGGCCCCTATGGCGCCGTGCGTCCGGCGAAAATGATTACCGGCGATGCCGACGCGGTGCCCGGTGTTTCTGCGGTGCTCACCAATCCGGGCTGGGTCGCGGTGGTCGCAAACAACTGGTGGGCGGCGGACCGTGGTCTCCAGGCACTTGCGATAGAATGGGAGGCTGCCGGGCCGAAGCCCGACGACGCCTCGATCCGCAAGGCGCTGGCCGCCGCGCTCGACGGCAAGGAGCGCAAGCGCTTCGCCGAGCGCGAGAAGCCCGATGACGTCCTGGCCGGTGCCGGGGTGGTGACAGCCACCTATTCGGTGCCCATGATCCCGCAGGCGCCGCTGGAAACGCTGACCGCGACAGCGCGTGTCGGCGAAAGCGGGGTGGAAGTGTGGGTCCCGACCCAGTCGCTTCCCTTCACCCGCGCGGCGGTGGCCAAGGCGCTCGGCCGCGACGAGGCCAGCGTGACCGTCTATCCGACGCTCGTCGGCGGTGGCTTCGGTCGGAAGATCGAGGTCGATGCGGCGGTCGAGGCCGCGATCATCGCATCGAAACTGCGCAAGCCGGTGCAACTCGTTTGGCCCCGGCGCGAAGATATCCAGCACAGCCGCTTCCGACCGCCTGCGCTCGGACGGCTCCGCGCCAAATTGGGGCCGGCGGCGTCGATCGCCGGCTGGTCGGCGACGATCGCGACGCCCTCGTCCAATATGGAGATGATGGACCGTCTCGGCGGTAAGCCGCGCGCGGCGTCGTTCGATCCGGATCAGGGCGCGGTCGAGGGTGCCGTGCCGGCCTATGCGATCGCGGCGCTGGCGGTCGAGCATGCACCCGTCGATATCGGCGTCGGGACCGGCGCCTGGCGTTCGGTCGCTAACAGCTACACGGCCTTTTTCACCGAAAGTTTCATCGACGAACTCGCGCTGTCGGCCGGACTGGATCCGCTGTCTTTCCGCATGCAGGCCCTGACGAAACAGCCCCGGCTCGCACGCTGCTTGCAGACCGCTGCCGCGCTCGGCGGCTGGCAGGGCGGGGAAGCCGGAACGGGTCAGGGATTCGCGCTGCACAGCTGCTTTGGAAGCCATGTGGCGGTGATGGCCGAGGTGCGCGCCGAGGGGGGCGACATCCGCGTCACCAGCCTGACCATCGTCGCCGATGTGGGCAAGGTGATCCACCCCGACATCGTCCGTCAGCAGTTGGAGGGCGGTGCGACCTGGGGCTTGGCCAACGCATTCGGCGCGCCGGTTTCGCTGGCCGAAGGGATGGCTACGGCGCAGAATTTCGACGGCCTCAACCTGCCCACGCTCGCCACCACGCCCGAGATGCGGGTCGAAATCATCCCTTCGGAGGAGCGCGTCGGCGGTGCCGGTGAGATATCGGTCCCACCCGTCGCGCCCGCTATCGCCAATGCCGTCTTCGCTGCCACCGGCAAGCGACTTCGCCACCTTCCATTGAGCCTGTCCGACGCATGAGCCATCTTCCTTCAGACCATCCCCCCGTGCCGGCCCGCCGCGTCGGTGTCCTTCTCGTCAATCTGGGAACGCCGGACGCGCCGACACCGGCGGCCGTGAAGCGCTATCTGCTGGAGTTCCTGTCGGACCGCCGGGTGGTGGAGATACCGCCGGTTATCTGGCAGCCGATTCTTCGCGGGATCGTCCTGAACGTCCGGCCGCGCAAGTCCGCGCATGCCTATTCCCAGGTGTGGACCGAGGATGGCTCGCCGCTCGCGTCGATCACCCGCCGCCAGGCCGAAGCCCTCGCGGCCCGATTGGGCAACGAGGTGCTGGTCGATTATGCGATGCGCTACGGCAATCCCTCGATCGCATCGCGCCTCGAGGGGCTGAAGGCGCAAGGCTGCGACCGGATTTTGCTCGCGCCGCTCTATCCTCAATATAGTGGGGCCACGACAGGCAGCGTTGCCGACAAGGCGTTCGAAGCGCTTGGTACGATGCGCTGGCAGCCGGCGATCCGGACGCTGCCGCCCTATTACGACAAGTCCGTTCATATCGAGGCGCTGGCCGCCTCGGCGCGGGACGGCATCGCCGCGCTCGATTTCGAGCCCGACGCCATCCTTGCGACCTTCCACGGCATGCCGGAGCGGACGCTGCACCTCGGCGACCCCTATCACTGTCAGTGCCAGAAGACGGCGCGGCTTTTGGGCGGTGCGCTGGGCCGCGAACTGGTCGTATCCTTTCAGTCACGCTTTGGGGGCGGCAAATGGCTGGAACCCTCGACCGAGGACATGCTCGCGCGCTTGGCCCAGGACGGAAAGCGCAAAATCGCCCTGATCGCGCCCGGCTTTGCGGCGGATTGTCTCGAGACGCTCGAGGAACTGGCCATTCGCGGCAAGGAGCAGTTCGAGGCGGCCGGCGGCGAGCGTTTTGCCTTTCTGCCCTGCCTGAACGACACGCCGATCGGGATGACGATGCTCGAGCGCCTGGTGCGCGATGAACTGCAAGGGTGGGTGGCCTCGCCGGTAATTTGATTTACCCCTGAAAGGGGTTAATTTTCTTGTCGTTGCGCGCTTCCGCTCGTCATCTTCACGCTCTAGCATCGCCTTCGAATCTGTTGGGAGAAGCTATATGGCGCGTGTTGCGATCGTTACCGGAGGAACCAGGGGCATCGGCGAGGCGATCAGCCTCGCGCTCAGGGACGCGGGCGTCGTCGTCGCCGCCAATTATGCCGGCAATGACGAGCGTGCGCGCGCCTTCACCGAGCGTACCGGCATAAACAGCTACAAGTGGGACGTCGCCGATTATGACGCCTGCCATCGCGGTGTCGAGCAGGTCGAAGCGGAACTCGGCCCGGTCGACATCGTCGTCAACAATGCCGGCATCACCCGCGACGGCACGCTGCTGAAGATGACCTACCAGGATTGGAAAGAGGTCATGGACACCAATCTCGGCGGCTGCTTCAACATGGCCAAGGCGACCTTCCCCGGAATGCGCGCCCGCGGCTGGGGGCGGATCGTGAACATCGGCTCGATCAACGGTCAGGCCGGCCAATATGGCCAGGTCAACTATGCCGCCGCCAAGTCGGGCATCCACGGCTTCACCAAGGCGCTGGCGCAGGAAGGTGCGAAGTCGGGCGTGACCGTGAACGCGATCGCCCCCGGCTATATCGACACCGACATGGTCGCCGCCGTGCCGCAGGACGTGCTCGCCAAGATCGTCACCAAGATTCCGGTCGGCCGTCTCGGCCATGCCGAGGAAATCGCGCGCGGCGTCGCTTTCCTCTGCGCCGAGGATGCCGGCTTCGTCACCGGGTCGACGCTGTCGATCAACGGTGGCCAGCACATGTATTGATCGAAACAGGGTGGCGGGTCCGGTAAAGCGTTCGGTCAACATCGCCGGACACGCCACTTCGATCACCTTGGAGCCGATCTTCTGGGAAGCGCTGCTCGCAGCGGCCCGGGAAGACGGGCTTCCCCTCAATGCCCTGGTCGCACGCATCGATGCTGAACGCGTCCAGGATGACGATCTCCCCAATCTCGCCAGCGCCATCCGCGTCTGGCTGTTCCGCCGCGCGACCGCCGGCATCGCCGGCTGATACCCGGGCGCTCGCTCCGCTGACCCTTGTCGGCAATGGCCGGATGCCGGTCTTGACTAGGCGCCGGGCGCCCTCGACAAACGCGTAAACGGGAAGAGCCGAGGGGTCGCATAGGGCCATCGAGCGAACGGGAGAGCGGTGAGATGCGTTTCCATTTTGCGGAGTCCATGACCAATCCGGAATATTATATTCCGCTGGCCCGCGCTGCCGAGGAGGCCGGCTATTTCGGCTTCGTCATCCCGGACAGTCTCATCTACCCCAAGGCTTCGGATACGGCCTACGCCTATACCTCGGACGGCGGGCGGGAGTTTCTCGAAAACAAGCCCTTCCTCGAATCGTTCATCGCCGCCACGGCGATGGGGGCGGCAACGGAGACGCTGCACTTTACCACCAATGTGTTGAAGCTGCCGGTGCGGCCGCCGGTCTATTCGGCAAAGCTTGCCTCGTCGATCGCGGCGGTCACGCGCAATCGCTTCTCGCTGGGCGCGGGCCTGAGCGTATGGCCCGAGGACTATGCCGTGATGGGCGTTCCCTGGGAGAAGCGGGGCGAGCGCTTCGACGAGTGCATCGCCATCTTCCGGGGGCTGACTGCCGGCGGATATTTCGAGTTTCACGGCCAGCATTACGATCTGCCGCCGATCAAGTTGAACCCCATACCGACGCAACCGATAGAGGTTCTGATCGGCGGGCATAGCGATGCGGCGCTCAAGCGTGCCGCCAGGAACGACGGCTGGATGTATGCGGGGGGCGGCATCGATGCCCTGATCCCGCTGATCGAAAAATATCACGCCTTTCGCGAGCAGGCGGGTCGGGCCGACGCGCCCCACAAGATATTCGCCACCGACATGGGCAGTGTCACGATCGACACCATAAAGCGCTACCAGGATCTGGGTGTGACCGACCTCGCCGTGGCTTTCCGCAATCTCTACGCGGTCGAGGAAGACAGCCAGCCGCTACAGGACAAGCTGGACGATATGCGACGCTTCGCAGACGCGATCGTCGCGCAGTTCTGATCATAGGGCGGCGGCGGCACAGGGGGGCGGCCGTCCGCCAGCCATTAGTAGACCGACTGCTTGTACAGGCCGGCTTCGGCCATCGCGTCGAGGACGTCTCCGCCGAGGATGGCCGTCAGGGTCGCGTGCACGTCATCGCCCATAAGGCTGCTGCCGCAGACGTAGATGGCGCATCCCGCCAGCGCCCAGTCTATCACGGTCATCCGCGCATCCTCGATCTGGTCGGTGACGAGCCTCTGCTCCTCGCCATCTCCGGGGAAGACGAGGTCGCACCGCTCGAGATGGCCGGTCGAAACCCATTGGGTGATCTCTGCCGCGAGCACCTGGTCGTCGGCACTGTTGCGGTCGCCGAAAATCAGCCAGTTGCGCGAGCCGGCCGGGCGAGCCTTGATCTGGGCATGGAGGCCGGCGATCCCGGTCGCGTTGCCGATCAGGATCAGCGGGACATCGGCGGGCGGTGGCAGAAAGTCGGCGCTGTCGCTGATCGCGATCCGGACCTCGTCGCCAGGCTGGATCGACTCGCACAGCCAGCGCGACCGTCGCCCGCCCTGAGGTGCCTGGAGGGGAACAAGTCGCACGACCAGTTCGAGCATACCGTCCTCTGCCGGGGAGCCGATCATGTAGCTCCCGACCGGCGCGTCGGCCGGAGAGTCAGGGTCGTCAAGATTGCCGGCGGGGCCACAATAGACGCGGGCCACGGCGCCGGCGCGCCAGGAGGAACTAGGCGCATCCTGCGTGAACCGCAGCCGATATAGAGGGCCGCCGGCCGAATCCGGGTTCGCAAGCAGTCGCTCGGTGAGCCGCCATGAGTGAAAGGCGTCCCTGTCCAGAAGCGGTTGTGCGCGGACGTTGTCGAGGCCACGTTCGGCTGGCTTGCCGCCGTCGGCCGCAGGCCGCGGATCGGGAGGTTCGAGCCCCGAACCATGCGTGCGTTTCAGCACGGCGAAGGTGATGAACGCGAACAGAAGGACCGCAAGGGCCGCCGGTATCAGCAGGATCAGATTGAAACCGGTCAACGTGCTCTCTGCTCGAAGGGAAAGACAGGGCTGCGCCCCGCGACATTCGCCTAAACCGTAGGGACAGGCGAAGCGGGGTGCAAGCATCCTGCATCGGGATTATCGCTGGCCGCCGCGAGAGGCGGCCAGCGTCATCTCGCGAGCAGGGCGCGAGCCTGGGTCGCCAGCTGGGCGAGCATCGCCGCGCTCGGAGCCGCCGCCACGCGCGCCCGGGCGATCGTCCGGCGGAATTGGTCGACACGCGCGCCATGGCTGGCGAGCCATTGCGACACGGCCTCGGCTGGACCGCGGCTACCGTGGCGCGACAGGAAGTCGAGCCGGATCTGGCCGAACTCGCGCGTAAGGCCCGCGACAAGCAGACGCTCCCATGGATCCGCACTGCGGAAGCGGGCGGAGGCGACCTTCGCCCAGTCGAGCCCCAACTGCTCGCCCAACTGGACATAGGCGCGGGTCACCTCGACCTCATCGGCGGACAATGTGCTCGCGAGCGCAGCGGTTCCAATCGCGCCGTCCATCTCGGCGACGCGCATCAGCCCGTCGATGACGGCCGGCTCCACCCTGTCGGCGTCGATCCGCTGGCGCAACTGGTCGGACTGCTGGCGCGCTTCCGCTTTGAGCAGTTCGCCGCGCGATGCATCGAGGCGCTGAAGCCCCGGCTGCAACATCGCCACGACGGTCCCGATATCGGTTCCGGACGCGACGCTGCGCAACAGATCGGCGACATGCGAACGGGCGGCATCGGCGAGGGTCGTCAGAAGGGTCAGGCGAAGCTGCTCTTCGACCTCAGCCGTCTCGATACTCTCGAAAATCGCTTCCAGCCCGAACAGCGCATCGGCGGTGAAATAGGCGGTTGCGACCTGCGACAGGGCTACGCCTTCCTCCTCGGCGATCTCGAACGGAGCGACGATGCCGAGCCGGTTGATCACGCGGTTGGACATCTTCGTCGCCAAAATCTGCGGACGGAGGCGGTGCGCGCGGATCGCGTCGGCGAAATCCGAGCGCATCGCCTCGGGGAAGCTCGCGAGCAGCAGCGGTTCCAGCGCCGGATCGTCGGTGGCGTCGCTCGCCTCGATCGCATCCTGCAGCGCCAGCTTGCCGTGCGACAGGAGGATCGCCAGCTCGGAGCGGGTCAGACCCTGGGCATCCTGAGCGCGGCGGAGCAGCATGTCGTTTCCGTCAAGCCCGTCGACGGCGCGGTTGATGCGGCCCGCATCTTCGAGGATCTCGATCACGCGGAGTTGCGAGGGGAGGGCGTCAGCGCCGCCGCGCTCGGCAAGCGACAGGGCCAGCGTCTGAAGGCGATTGTCCTCCAGCACGATCCGCGCGACGTCGTCGGTCATGCGGCCGAGCAAGGCGTTGCGCGCGTCGAAGGGGAGGCGCCCCTCATTCATCTCGCGGTTGAGCGCAATCTTGATGTTGACCTCATTGTCCGAGCAGTCGACGCCCGCCGAATTGTCGATGAAGTCGGTGTTGATCCGGCCGCCCTTCAGCGCAAAGCCGATGCGGCCCGCCTGGGTCACGCCGAGGTTGGCGCCTTCGCCGATGACGCGTGCGCGGATGTCCTCGCCATTGACGCGATGCGCCTCGTTCGAACGGTCACCCACTTCGGCATTGGTTTCCGAGCGGGCCTTCACATAGGTGCCGATGCCGCCGAACCACAGAAGATCGACCGGGCTCTTCAATATCGCTGCGATCAGCGCAGAAGGGTCGAGCACGTCGTCCTGGATATCCAGGGCGGCCTTGACCTCGGCGGAGATCGGAATCTCCTTCTGGTCGCGCGGGAATATGCCGCCGCCCTTCGAAATCAGCTTCGCATCATAATCCATCCAGCTCGAGCGGGGCAGGGCGAACAGGCGCTGGCGCTCCGCGAAAGACTGCGCCGCGTCGGGATTGGGATCGAGGAAGATGTGACGGTGGTCGAACGCGGCAACAAGGCGGATCGACTCCGACAACAACATGCCGTTGCCGAAGACGTCGCCCGACATGTCGCCGCAACCCACGACGCGAACGGGGTCTTTCTGCACGTCGATGCCCATTTCGGCGAAGTGACGCTGGACCGATACCCAGGCGCCGCGCGCGGTGATGCCCATCGCCTTGTGGTCATAGCCATGGCTGCCGCCGCTCGCGAAGGCGTCCCCCAGCCAGAAGCCGCGCTCTACCGCGATCGCATTGGCGACGTCGGAGAAAGTCGCGGTGCCCTTGTCCGCCGCGACGACGAAATAGGGATCCTCGCCGTCGCGGATCACGACCTTGGCTGGATGGACGACCTTGCCATCGACGATATTGTCGGTGACCGACAGCAGTGAGCGGATGAAGATGCGGTAACTTTCGGTACCTTCGGCCAGCCAGGCGTCGCGATCGGAGGGCGCCGGCAATTGCTTCGCATAGAAGCCGCCCTTCGCGCCGGTCGGCACGATGACAGCATTCTTGACGACCTGCGCCTTCATCAGCCCGAGGATCTCGGTACGGAAATCGTCACGCCGGTCGGACCAACGCAGTCCGCCGCGAGCAATCGGGCCGCCGCGCAGGTGGATGCCCTCGACACGAGGGCTGTAGACCCAGATCTCGCGCCACGGAACCGGCGCAGGCAGGCCGGGAATGCCGCTGGAATCGATCTTGAAGGCGAGTGCTTCCTGAGCGGCGGGGGAGAAGGCGTTGGTCCGCAGCGTGGCGCGAACGACCGCCCTGAAGCGACGCAGCATGCGATCGTCGTCGATCGCGCTGACCTGCTTCAGGCCGGTTTCGATCGCGGCGTGCAGTCGTTCGGCCTGCTTGTCGTCGCGCTGGCCGGGTTGGTGGAGCGCGCGGAAATAGGCGATGATGTCGCGCGCAACCCCCGGCGCCTTCTTCAAAGCCTCCACGGCGGTGCCGAGGCCGTAGGAAAAGCCGGTCTGGCGCAGATAGCGGAACCAGGCGCGGAACAGCACGGTCTCTTCGGGCTGGAGGCCGACGGTCACGATCAGTTCGTTGAACAGGTCGTTTTCGGCGCGGCCCTCAAGCGTCGCGGCGATCGCCCCTTCGGCAATCTCGGCCCGCTCGAGCAACGGCCCGGTTCCGTCGGCATCGGCGACGTCGAGCAGGAAGTCATGGATATAGCCGATTTCGCCGCCGTTGAGCGGCGTCGGGATTTCCTCGAGTACCCGAAAGCCGAAATTCTCCAGCACGGGGACCGCTTCGGACAGAGGTATCAGCGCGCCCTTGCGATAGATCTTCAGCCGCAGGCGGCCGGCCGGATCGCGCTCCTTTCGATAAAGGCGGCATCCGCGGGCCTGTCCGTCGGGCAGCGCATTGAGGCGCAGAATGTCGATCGCCGCGTCTGCCGGCGTCGAATGGGTGCGATAGGTGCCCGGAAAGGCCGCCGCATAGTCGATCGCCAGCCGGGCCGCCCGGTTGGCGGGCTCGACCTCGGCAAGCTGCGCTTCGACCGCGGGCTCCCAGCCGCGCAACATCTCGGTCAGGCGGCGGTCGAGCGGCTCGCCATCGGGAACCTCCGCATGGGGCGGAAGGTCGAACATGTAGCGGATCTGCGCGATATCGCCTTCGCCGAGCTGCAACGACCAGTTGGCCAGCGTCGCGCCGGTCGCCTCGCCGAGCATGTCGGCTATGGCGGTGCGGCTGCCGGTGGTCAGCAGTTCGCGGGGCAGCCAGACGATGGCGACGAGATGCTCGCCGAGCGTCGTCCGCACCAGTTCGAGGCGCGGGCGGGGACGATCGACCAGCGACATGGCGCTGAGGACGACGCGCTCCAGCGCATCGGCGGGCAGGGCCAGGACGAGATCGGGCGGCAGTTCGGACAGCGCGTGGTGCAGCGCCTTGCCGGCATGGCCACGCGGGTCGAAGCCCAGCTTCTCTTCAAGCGCGGCCAGGCGCGTCCGCAGCACGGGGATCTCGTCGACCGGCGTGCGCAACGCAGCGCTGGTCCACAGCCCCGCGTGGACCGAAAGCCCCTTGATCGTCTTGCCCTCTCTGACCGGGCAGATGATCAGGTCGAGCGGCGCCCGGCGGTGAACGGTCGAACGGCAATCGGACTTCAGCACCAGCGGGGCACTGCCGCCTTCCTCGAACCAGGCGAGCGCGGCTTTCGCCGTATTCTCGCGCCAAAGTCGGGGCTCGCCGACCCGCATGATGCCGAGCGGCCGGCTGGCGCCGTCCTCGCCGGTTTCGACGCGATGGCCCAGCAGCGTCAGGTTGCCATCGAGGAGCCAGCGCAGCAGCGCGGCACCTTCCCCGTCGGGCAGCAGTTCGGCGTCGTCGCGCATCGCGACCTGCATCGCCTGCCAGTCGCGCACCGCTGCACGGACATCGGCGAGGACCGACCGGATTGTCTGGGCCAGCGCCTGGCGCTCGCGTGCGTCGACGCGGTCGGCTTCGAGATAGATGAGGGATTCCCGGCGCTCGCCCACGGTTCCATTCGGCAGCAGCGCGGTCAGTATCCCGTCTTCGTCGCGACGGACGGCCGTGACCGGGTGGAGCAGTCGCCTCACTTCGACATTGTGGTTGGCCATGGCGGCCGAAACGGAATCCACGAGGAATGGCATGTCGTCATTAACGATCGCGACCCGCATCAACCGCCGGCCGTCGCTGGTTCCGCCAATGCTCTGCACGAGGATGGCGGGGTGCCCGGGCTGACGCTTATGCGCTGTCTCCGCGACGAAGCGGGCAGCGGCATCGAGCTGGTCCTCGTCCATGCCGGCGAGTTCGCCCGGCAGAGCGCCGCTGGTCAGGACCTTGGCGAAGATTGCGGGGAAATCCTGGCTGTCCCGGTTGGAAAGATCAGCCGCTTCGATGTCCATTTAGTCCGCTCCTGCTCGCCGCGTCCGGTCTTGGCCGGATCACGAACGGGAAAACTCTCCCGGATATGGTCTCCTAGCCGAACAGTCTCAAGACATGGTTGCGATTGTTACGGAAAATGCAATCTCCATGCGGAGCCTGGGATAGCCTGCGCGCTTTTTCGCGTGCGGGCGCCGGATCGTGCAATTTTATGCCGTTTTCTGGATCAGTCGTTCAGCAGCTCATGCACCTGCGGGGCGAGCTGGAGCGGGTCGAAGGGCTTGGTGATCACCCCGAGCGCTCCCGCCGCCAGATAATCGTCGACGTCCTCGGGCCGCGCTCTGGCCGTGACGAACACGACCGGAATCGATGCGGTTCGCTCATCCTGCCGCATCGCGCGGAGAAGATCCGGGCCGCTCATTCCCGGCATCATGACGTCGATCATGGCAAGGTCGGGCCGCCAGTCGTCCGAGGCGAGCTGGCTCAGGGCCTCATCTCCGGACTCCGCCGCGCGCACTTCGAAACTGGGGTCGATCCGGAGCGCCATCTGCACGATCAACCGAATGTCGCTTTCGTCGTCCACATAGAGAATGCGGGTCGTGTCATTCATTGCGGACCTCCATGGCGGTCGACGATGTCGAGGACGGTCGTGGCGAGGCGAGACAGGGCACGGCGGGACTTTACGATCACCGCATCGGCGAGCCTGCGCGTCTCCTCGTCAATCTCCTGGGCGGAATAGACGATGATCGGCAGCGGTCTCTTCCAGCGCTTGACGTCGGTGAGCAGGCGCTTGCCCGATCCGTCGGGGAGACCCAGGTCGAGCACGATCGCGTCGGGCAGGCGTTCCGCCAGGATCTTGTCGGCAGAGCGCAGGCTGGTCGCGTTGAGCAGCAGGCCGCGCCCGGCCAGAGCTGTGGCGAACAACTCGCGCGTGTCGTCGTCGTCGTCGACGTGGAGGATGACCGCCTTGCGGTGGTCGGCGCGACGGATGGCCCGCTGCACGATCTGCACCATCCTTCGTGGATCGACCGGCCGCTGCAGCCAGGCCGCGATCGGGCGGTCGCTGCCATCCATCGGCGGCGGCCGATCGGTGATGACGATGATGGGGGTCGGATGCTTGGCCCGTGTTCGCGCGAGACCGAAGCGCCGCACTGCATCGATGCCCTCGATCTCGCCCATAGCCGGGTTGAGGATGACCGCCTCATAGGGCTGCGACCGGGCGTGGGCGATGCCGTCGCGCACCGTCATCACCAGATCGCTCGCATAGCCCTGGGCGTTGAGCATCGACTGGATCGATCGCCCATGCTCGGGCTCCTGCTCGCACACCAGCAGCCGGACGGCATTGTCGGACTCGGTCAGGCTGGCGGTATCCCGGGGTATGCTGAAGGCGAAGATCGCCCCCCCCTCGGCGCGATTCTCGAAGGATATGTCGCCGCCATGGCTCCGCACGATCTCGCGCGAGATGGCGAGGCCGAGTCCGGTGCCGCCCACCTTTCGGTTGGCCGGACGGTCGGCGCGGGCAAAGCGGTTGAAGATCGACCCGGCGAAGTCCGGCGCGATGCCCGGGCCGCTGTCCGTAACCTGGATAACATGGTCCTCGTCGCCGGGAAAAAGCTCGAACTTCACGGTCGAGCCTTCGGGCGAGAATTTGATCGCATTCGACAGGAGGTTGCCCGCTACCTGAACCAGCCGGTCCTGGTCGGCGCAGGCCATGACAGGATGGCTTGGCGCCCGGCAGTCGATCGTCACCGAACGGCGCCCGGCCAGACCCTGCATCGTCTCGACCGCCTTGTGCATCACGTCGCGCAGGTCGACCACCGCATAGTCGAAGGCCATCCGCCCTTTGCGAATCTGGTCGATGTCGAGAATGTCGTTGATCAGGCGGATCAGGCGCTGGCTGTTCGTCTCCGCGATCTCGGCGAGGCGTTGCGCATCTTCGGGCAGCACCCCGGCGGCACCGCTGCGCAGCAGCCCGAGCGAGCCGACGATCGACGTCAGCGGCGTCCGCAACTCATGGCTGACGGTGGATATGAAGTCGTCCTTGAGCTGGTCCACTTCCTTGCGGCTCGTCGCATCGCGCAGCGCGGCGACGATATGGACGCCGTCGGGCAATTCCATCGTCCCGAGGACGACGTCGAGGGCGATCGTCTCGCCCGCGCTGGTTCGCCCGACGACGTCGATCAGTTCGGTCTTGGTCAGCCGCCCGTCGCGCACGCCCAGCCGCGACAGGAACGAGCCTTCGCCCGGCGCGATGTCGATCAGCGTAGAGATGTCGCGGCGCAGCAGTTCGGCGGCATTGTAGAGGAACATGCGCTCTGCGGCCGGATTTATGGTTTCGATGCTGCCGCTCGGATTGATCAGGATGATCGCGTCGGTCGCGCTTTCGAAGATCGCCCGCTGGCGCGCGGCGATGTCGGCGCGCTCGCGGTTGAGCAGGTGGCGCATCCGCCGGTCGCGGCCGATCCAGATGCCGACGCTGCCGGCGAGCAGGGCGCTGATCAGCACCGAGGCGAGAACCTGAACCCGGATTTCGTCGTAGCGCCGCTCCTCCTCGTCCATCTTCCGGACAAGGGTTGCGTCGGTACGGCGGTTCATGGCTTCGACGAGCATCCGCATGCGGTCCATCAACCGCTTGCCTTCCCCGCGCTTCAGCGCTTCGGCCGCCGCCGCCATTCCCTCGCGGTCTCGCACGCTGATCACACGCTGCAATTCGCCAAGCTTGGCGGTGGTGAGTTGCGACAGCAGGGCAATATCTTCGGTTTCGCGAGGCGAAGCGGCAAGCGCCCGGACCTTCTCGATCTGGCGCGGCAGCCGCGCGCGTGCGTCGATATAGGGCCCGAGGAAGGCGCGATCGCCGCTGATCAGATAGCCGCGTTGCCCGGTCTCCGCATCCTTCAGCAGCGACAGGAGCTCGGTTACTTCGCGCTGATGGGACTGGGCCCGGTAGATGGTCAACCGCGTACTAATGTCGTGGCGCGCCTCGTGTTCGACCCAAAAGCTGAAGCCTGCGAGCGTCAGCGGGGCGAGCGCCGCGACACAGGCGATGGACAGCCAGCCTGGCTTGAGGTCGGAGCGGCGCCCCCGGGCTCGCGTCATTCAGGCTGCAGCAGCGGCCGCATCGCCAGGATCGCCTGGGTGCGGTTGGTGACTCCCAATTTCCGGAAGATCGCGGACAGATGCGCCTTGATCGTCGCTTCTGACACGCCCAGGTCACCAGCAATCTGCTTGTTGAGGTCGCCGCTCGCCAGCGCCAGCAACACGCGCCGCTGCGCACCCGAAAGCGATTCGAACCGCTTGCGAAGATCGTCGACGCTGGCATCGACCGAGCCGCTCTGGGGGAATACCCGGCCGCCATTCAGGATCATTTCGATCGAGGCCAAAGTCCGTTCCAGCGGCAGCCGTTTGGAGAGGAATGCCGATGCGCCGACCGCCTGCGCGGTCGACACCATCTGTTCGCCGTCATGCGAGGAGATGATCGCGATCGGCGTCCGGTCCAGCAGATGCTGGAGCCTAAAAAATCCACCGAAGCCGTTGGAATCGGGGAGTTCATAATCGAGAATCAGCAGCCGGTAATGACCGTTTCCACGGATCAGTTCCTCGGCTTCCGCGATCGAACCCGCCGTGTCCACGACCATGCCCGAGTGCCGCGCGCTCATCGAAAGCTGAATAGCTTCCCGAATGAGCGGATGATCGTCCGCTACCAAAATCCGCCCGTTAGGCACAGACCGTCCCCGATACGCATAACCGCCGAACAAGGAGCCGGCGATCCACTCCTCTCTGACTTTTCTCTCAGGCCCCACGCCACTGGAGAAAAGCTCCTAAGACTTTAGTATAACCATCAAGGCTGTCAGGGAAGAAGGCAAATCTAGGTGATTCTCCTAATCGATCCCGAAGAGCTGTTAACGCCGCTTCTGTCGGCTTGTCTGGCAAGTTCTGCGCCGGTCTTGCGAACGATTGCGGACCCTGATCCCGACGATTTGGATTTTTGCGATTGTGTCGCAATACTAATTGCAGGTCGGCTCGCGGAGCGCTGGATCGCGCCGCTTCGCCGCATAGCCGGCACCGGAGTGCCGGTTGTGCGCATCGATGAAGCACGGGAGGGGGGCGACCCTGGGAGCGAGGAGGGCTGGTATCACCGGCTTCCGTTTGCTTTTGACCTCGCGGCGCTCCGGCGCGTGCTTCCTGCGGCAGTGGGGGAACATCTGCGCGCAGATGACGGCGGCGCGATAGACCGTCTCGGCGTGCTGCTCGGCAAGGACGCGGCGGCCGACATGGTCGCTCGCTTCCACATCGGCCTCGCCGAGGGCGTCGCGGCGATCGAGGGCGGAGCGGACATGGCGCCGATCGGGCACCGGCTGGGCGGCATGGCGGGAATGCTCGGCTTCCCGTTGCTGTCGGCGGCCTGGCTGGGGCTGCAACGCGATCCGCGGCTCTGGCCTGCGGCACGGGCGATCACGGCGGAGGCCCTTCGCAAGGTGGGCATCGACCTCGCACAGGCTTGACCGCTGCCACGGGTGCCGCCAAGCGACAGGCGCGCAAAGCCGTTTCGCTGGGAAGCCCTGATGTCCGAGACTTATATCCTGACCCTGTCCTGCGTCGATCATCCGGGGATAGTGGCCGCCGTCTCCACCTCGCTCGCCCGCCATGGCGCCAACATCATCGAGGCGCAGCAGTTCGACGATCTGATGACGGGTCGTTTCTTCATGCGGGTCGAGTTCGCGCTGGTCGGGGGTGCCGATCTCGCCCAGGTCGAGGCGGGCTTCGCGCCGGTGGGTGCAGACCATGGCCTCGACTATCGTTTCCGCGCATCTTCGGCCCGCAAGCGCGTGCTGTTGCTGGCCAGCAAATTCGATCATTGTCTCGCCGACCTGCTCTACCGCTGGAAAATCGGCGAACTGGAGATGGAGCCGGTCGGCATCGTCTCGAACCACCCGCGCGAGACCTATGCCCATCTCGATTTCGGGACGATTCCCTTTCACCATCTGCCCATTAGCAAGGGTGACAAGCCGCAGCAGGAAGCGCGCATCAAGGCGATCGTCGAGGAGACGGGTGCCGATCTGGTGGTGCTCGCCCGCTATATGCAGATATTGAGCGACGACCTCGCCGCCTTCCTGACCGGGCGCTGCATCAACATCCACCACAGCTTCCTGCCTGGCTTCAAGGGCGCCAAGCCCTATCACCAGGCGCATGCGCGCGGGGTGAAGCTGATCGGGGCGACCGCCCATTATGTGACGGCCGACCTCGACGAGGGGCCGATCATCGAACAGGACACCGAGCGCGTCAGCCACCGCGACACGCCCGACGACCTGGTTCGCAAGGGCCGCGACATCGAGCGGCGCGTCCTCGCCAGCGCGGTCCGCGCCTTTCTCGAAGACCGGGTGCTGATGAACGGGGCGACGACCGTCGTCTTTTCCTGACGGCCGCCGCCCGATCGTTCAGCGGAAAGCGGCGAGGATTTCCGCGCCGCGCTTGTCGCGCAATATGCCGCAGCTGTGGATCTGCTCGACCGTCCGGTCGAGGCTCAGCGCTCCACGCTGGTGCTTTTCGACCTGCGGGCGGAAGTCCTTCTCGACCTTGGCGGCCTTGTCGACAGAGCAATAGCGGATCGGCAGGCTGGGCAGCCGGCCGGCGGCGAACAGCCCGGCATTCTTGACCAGATCGTCATAATGGGCTGCGACATAGGCGTAGCTCATCTCGACCGTTTCGGGCTCGAGCGCCAGATATTGCAGGATCGACAGGCGGTCCGGGTTGCGCAGCCGCTCGTCGTCGAGCTTGCCGAGCAGCCAGCGTCCGGTTTCTGCCTTGCCGGTCGATGCGAGCGCGCCGATCGCGCTGTCGCGGAACAGCGTGTCGTCGGTCTTGGCCGCCCGCTCGAACAGCGCTTCCGCCGCCGGCAGACCGCCCTTGGCGAGATAGGCGCCGAGCGCGGCACCGAGATAGGACTGGTCGAGCGCCTTCGCGTCGCCGGCCATCCAGTCGCTCGCAGCCTTGGCGAGCCGAGTCTGGAGCGCCGGATCCTCGGCCTCGCCTGCCAGCAGGCCCACCAGGTCCGACCTTAGCTTCTGCAGGTCCCCATCGTCGCTGGCATGGGCACCGGTCGCGGGATCGAAGCCGATCGCGGCGAGCCTGGGGCCATAGACATCGGTCAGGAAACGGCGATAGCCGGGCAGGGCATCACCCGCGATCAGCCCGCGCTGGCGCAGGCCCGCGAGACGCAAGCCGCCATCGACTGCGGCGACCGAATAGTCGTTGGCCGCCATCGCGCGGGCTGCGTCGAGCAGCAGCGACGGGGGCAATTCGCCCGCGCGGAAGCCCGCCCACAGGCTGTCGGTCAGCGCCAGCGCCTCGCCCGGCGGTAGCGTTCCTGCGCCTGCGATCATCGTCTTCCATTCCCCCTCGGGCAGCGAGAAGCGATAATAGCCCGTCCCGCCTGCATTGGGGATGATCATGCCCGGCGCGCTGATCGGCAGCACCGTCGAGGGCTTGTCGAGCAGCGAACATTGCCGCGTCTCGCCCACGCGTACGCACAGCGGGATGATCCAGCTCTGCGCCGGCAACTCGGTGCCGAGCAGGGCATAGCGCTTCTGGCTGACCGCGAGGCCGCCGCTCGTGCGCTCGACGCGGACGACGGGCACGCCCTGCTGGTCGACGAAGCTCTTGAGCGAGGCGAGCACGCGCGGGTCGTGCGCGGCATCGGCGAGCGAGCCGAAGAACTGGTCGGTGTTGGCCGTGCCATAGGCATAGCGCTTCAGGTGCAGCCGCACCCCGTCGCGGAATTTCTCGTCGCCCAGATAGGCGGCGATCATCGCGACGACCTGCCCGCCCTTGCCATAGGTCACTTGATCGAACGCGCTGTCGATGTCGCCATTGGTCGGGATCGGCTGGTGGATCGGTCGGCCCGCCTTCAGCGCATCGGTGTTCATTGCCGCGAAGGCCTCGTCGATCGCGCCCGCGCCGATCTTCAGGTCGGGGCGCCATTCGTCGCCGATGCGATAGCCCATCCAGTTGGCGAAGCTCTCGTTCAGCCACAGATCGTCCCACCAGGCGGGGGTGACGAGATCGCCGAACCACTGGTGCGCCAGTTCGTGGGCGACGACCATGCCGAAGGTCTTCTTCTGGTCGGTCGAAGCGCCGCGATCGAGCAGCAGGATCGTGTCGCCATAGATGTCGGCGCCCGCATTCTCCATCGCGCCTGGCATCACCGGCGAGCCGATCTGGTCGAGCTTGGGGAAGGGGAAGCCGGAGTCGAAATATTTTTCGAGCAGCGACACGATCGGCTTGGTGTTTTCCAGCGCGAAGTCGAGCTTGTCCTTATAGGGCTGGGTGCCGACGATGCGGATCGGTAGTGGTTCGGCGCGCTGCGCGGTCGCCGGCACCTCGCCCGACGCGGTCGAGAAGGGGCCGACCACGAACGCCATCAGATAGGTGGGCAGGGGCCGGGTCGCCACGAACTCATGGCGGATCAGATCGCCCGCCTTCACGCTGCGCGCGACCGGCGCGTTGCTGAGCGCGGTCAGTCCGGGCCGGGTGGTGATCGAAACGGTGAAGGGCGTCTTGTAGCCGGGCTGGTCGAAGCCGGGGAAGGCGGCGCGCGCGTCGATCGACTGGAACTGGGTCCAGGCATACCACTGGTCCGCGACCTTGATGCGGTACAGCCCCGCCGGGCCGTCGCCGAAGGGCGCATCATAATCGAAGCTCAGCACCGCCTTGCCGGCGGGCAGCGGGCTCGCGAAGTCGAGGCGCAGCACCCCCGACGGGTCGACCTCGGCATGGCGCGCGGCGATGGTCCTGCCGCCGACGCGGGCGACGACCTTGCTCATCTTCAGGTCGCGGGCGTGCAGGTAGAGGAAGCTCGACTGCGCCTTCAGCGTCACGTCGATTTCGGCATGGCCCGAAAAGCGCTCCTGATCGGGCAATATGGTGAGGTCGAGCCGATAGGCGGTCGGGGTAGCGGTATCGGACAGGATGCCGCGCGGAACGGAAGCGGTGGTTTCGGTCGGGGCCGCAACGGCGGCCTGGGCGAGCGGCAGCGACAAGGCGGTCAGGGCGACCGCGGCAAGCAGAGTCTTCATTCAGGCACCCTCTTGATCTACTGATCTGCTGCTATACCAAGATAATACAGTCGGCAAGCAGCCCCGAAAGGGCGCTCCGGCGCCCTATCGTTGCACAGGTGCAGAATCGTGCGGACAAGCGGTCCGGTCCGTGATTATGCTGGCGGCGGTGGGCTACTGGTTCCGAGTGTCTGGAGGTGGTCGCGCAATGGTGACGAAGGCGGTGATAGGCGCGCTGGCGCTGGCGGCGGGGCCGGTGCAGGCCGAGCCGGGCATCCGCACCGTGCCGGTGATCTTTTCGGGCGGCGCGACGCGGCAGGTGATCCACGGCACGATCCGCGGCTATGACGTGATCGACTATAGCCTGCGCGCCGCCGCCGGGCAGACGCTGAGCGTGCGCTTCAGTACCAGCAACCGGTCGAGCTATTTCAACGTCGGTGTGCAGGGCGCGCCCGAGGCGCTGTTCAACGGCGCGATCTCGGGCAACCGTTTCTCGTCGGTGCTGGCGGCGAACGGGACATATGCGGTGCGCGTCTATCTGATGCGCAATGCCGCCCGCCGCAACGAGACGGCCCGCTACACGCTCACCCTCGGTCTCGCCGGTACCGCGCCGGTCGCGACCGCCGGGCTTTGGCCGCCGGGCCGGGGCGGGACGATCGATCGCGCGGTCCGGCCCGCCTTTTGCCGGGGCGAGGTGTCGGGCATGTATGCGGTGCGCAGCGTGATGGTAAAGGCGGGCCCGATCGTCGTCGTGCCGGGGGAAGGCAGCGCGATCGACGGCAGCGTCGACAAGGGCGCCGAAGGCATCAGGCGCTTCCGCTGCCGTTTCGATGCGCGGGGCCGCTTCATCGACGTGATGGCGATGACCAGCGACGGCGAATGATCGTCACCGTCAGGCCGCAGCCGGAACCGGCCTGACCGATCCCAGCCGCGAGACGACCAGCAGCACTAGCGACAATGCAAGCCAGGCCAGCGCGGCCGTCGCCGCAGCGCCCGCGCCATGGCGCTCGACCAGCGGAGCCGCGCCGAGTGGGCCGATCACCGTGCCGCCAAGCTGTGCCGTGCCCACCAGCATCGCGCCGCGCCCGCTCGGATCAACCGCGAGGACGGCAGGCATCTGGAAGGGCGGAACGAAGATCCAGACGAAGCCGAAGGCCGCCGCCGCAGCGAGCATGACGATGCTCGATCCGCCCTGCGTCAGCAGCAGCACCGCAACGCCCGCAATGGCGATCCCGGCGATCCAGGCGGCCATCGCGCCCAGGCGCGGCGCCAGGATCGCGGCGAGCAGCCCGCCCGCGATCTGCGCGGCGATGCCGACCGACACCGCATGGCCCGCCGTCCGCGCATCGAACCCGGCGCCGCGCAGCACGGGCAGCAGATAGACCCACAGGGACATGATCCCCGCCAGGAAGGCGGCGATCGCGAACAGCGCGACGATCGCTCGACCGCCGGGCAGGCCGCGCGCCGCATGGCCCGCGCCGGGCAGCGCATCGGCGAGCCAGGGCAGCGCGAACAGCATTGCGATGTTCATCGCGACGAGGAGTCCATAGGCACCACCATGTCCGAAGGCGGGGGCGACGACCTCGCCGATCGCTTGCGACAGGGCGAGGGCCAGCACAGACTGCGCGGTGACATAGATGGCGAAGAGACGCGCGGGCTGCGCCGCGCGCGAGAACACCCCGATCAGAGCCCAAAGCAGCACGCCCGCGCCCGCGCCGTTGACGAAGCGCAGCGCGACGATGACGCCGCCTTCGGTCACGGTGGTCCCGCCATTGGCGATCAGCATCGCCGCGATGGCGAGCCCGGCCTTGGCGCGCAGGCGGGTAAGCGGCAGGCACAGCGCCGCGAGCGTGCTGGCGATCGCCATTCCCGCCGCCTCGGCGGTGGCGGCAAGGCCGATCTGCCCGATGTCGAGCTTGCCCGCCGCGCGCAGCAGTTCGAGCAGCAGCGGCTGAAGCGCCGAGATGCACCCCGCGCCGATGCCGAGCAGGACGAAGGGTAACCAGGCGACCTCGGGCGGCGCCGAAGCTTGCGCTGTGTCGGAAATCGTCCTGCCGTCGCTCATCGCCTCACCCCTCCGTCGCGCTGGACAGGCGGCCGCGACGTGGGCGCACGCGCGGTCCATCGACCGCCGGCCTTGCATCCCATCCTCGCCCCGCCTGTTCCTGCGGTGAGGGGGCAGCAAGCCAGATGTGGGCGGGGTCGTCAATCTTCTTACAGCTAGCTGTAAGAATAGGGGGTGGGTGTTGCGACGTGCCTGTCAGGCGGCGGCGTCGATGCGGTCGGGGTCGAAGGGCCGGGCGCCGCCCGCGACGACGACCCGGTCGCGGCCGGATGACTTGGCGGTCAGCAGTGCGCCGTCGGCGACGCGCAGCAGGCTGGCCGCGTCGGATTGTTCGGGAAAGGCGGCGACCCCGATCGACACGGTCACCGGGGGCAGCGAGCGGCCGCGATGGGCCAGTGCGACCTTGCGGATCGTCTGGCGGATCGCCTCGGCCCGTGCGGCGGCCTGTGCGGCATCGGCGCCGGGCATCAGCAGCGTGAACTCCTCGCCGCCATAGCGGCAAGCGAGATCGCCCTCGCCCGCATGGGCCATCAGCGCATGGGCGACATGCTGCATCACCAGATCGCCCGCATCATGACCATGGTCGTCGTTGAAGCGCTTGAAATGGTCGATGTCGATCATCAGTGCGGCGAGCAGCGTCCTGCGGCTTTCGGCCAGTGCGCGTTCGCGGTTGAAGCTCTCGTCGAGATGGCGGCGGTTGGCGAGGCCGGTCAGCGGGTCGCGGGTCGCCATCGCCGACAGCGTCGCGCGCAGCTGGATGTTGGCGAGCGACAGGCCGACATTCTCGCTGATCAGGTCGAGATAGAGCTGTCGGTCCGCGTAGCGGCCGTCGGGCTCCACCGATTCCAGATAGAGCATGCCCACCACGCCGCCCTGCGCGGTCAGCGGCAGGCACAGCGCGTCGGACCCTTCGGGATCGTCCAGATGCTGGCAGCAGACATCCTCGCCGCGCAGGTTGCTGCGATGTGGATGCCCGCGCCGCAGCGCCCAGCAAAAGGTCGGGTCGAAATCGGACAGGGTCAGCACCGGCTCCTGCCAGCGGCCGATCGACAGCAGCCGGCCATGAGTCTGGTCGTGCACGAACAGCTGCCCGGACAGGTCGGGAAAGGCCTGTGGCAGAAAACAGGCGACCACCTCGGCCAGTTCGCCCTCGCTGTCGCAACCCTGCATGCGGTGCATCATCCGCGCGATCAGGTCCTTGATCCGGCGGTCCTCGTCGCGCTCGCGTTCCAGCCGTTCGCGCTCGATACTGTCCTGACGGAACAGGCGGACGGCCCGCGTGACCTCGCCGATCTCGTCGCTTCGGCGATCGTCGGGAAGGTCGGCGGCATAGTCGCGCCGGGCGAGCCGGTTGACGACGGCGGTCATCTTCGTGAGCGGGCGTGCCACGCGCCGTGACAGGACGAAATAGAGCACGCCGAGGAACAGCAGGGCGGTGAGCAGCAGCAGCGCCTGCGCGACCGCGTCCCACCGGTCGGCGCGGGCGCGGGCGAGCGCGATCTGTCCATCGAGATCGGCGCGGACCGCCGCCATGAAGACGGCCGTGGCGCGCTCTATGCCCCGTTCGAGCGCCATATAGCGGGTGCCGTAGAGCAGCGCGCGGGCCTCGGCCGGCCGATCGGCCTCGACCGCCGCTATCGCCTGCCGCTCGAGCGCCTCGATCCGATCGAGATTGCGCTCCGCCTCTTCGAGCGCCGCGCGTGCCGGGGCCGGCATGGCGCGAAGCCGCAATTGCGCGACCACGGCATCGATCGCCGCCGCGCCCCGCAGGTCGTCGAGCCAGGCCTGCTTGTGCTCGGGCGCACGCCGGACGGCGTAGAGCCGCACTTCATCGCGCATCCTGTCATCGATGATCTGCAACTGGTCGGCGACGTGGCGATAGCTCTCGCGTTCCTCTATCGCGACCCGCTCGAGCCGGCCCGCGTCCGCCGCGACCATGAACGCCGCGCCCGACCCGAAGGTGAGCAGCAGCGTGGCGCCATAGGCCCAGTTGGTGATCGTCGCGATGCGCATGAGGCGTCCCTTAGTCCCAGGCTGCTTTACACCGCGCTAATGCAAGGCGCACGCCGCGGATTGTCCTAAGGGGGTAAGGCACTACCCGCCTAAAACGGGGACACCGCCTTTCCCGTGGGGAGCACGGGAAAGGCGTCCGACAATCACTTCGCGAGTTCGGCCTCGATCGCCTCGACGATGATCGCGTCGTCGGGGGCGATGTCGGGGGCGAAGCGGCCGGCGACGGTGCCGTCCTTGGCGATCAGGAATTTCTCGAAATTCCACAGCACGTCGGTGTCGTTTTCGGGAACGATGCCATAGCCGGCCAGACGCTCCTTGAAGCTCTGATCCTTGAACGTCTTGTCGGGCTTGGCCTCGACCAGCTTGGCGTAGAGCGGGTGCTGGTCGTCGCCCTTGACCGAAATCTTCGAGAACATCGGGAAGTCGACGCCATAATTGGTCGTGCAGAACTCCTGGATCTCCTCCTCGGTGCCCGGCTCCTGCGCGCCGAAATTATTGGCCGGGAAGCCCAGGACGACGAGGCCCTTGTCCTTATACTGCGCGTAGAGTTGCTCGAGCGCGGTATATTGCGGGGTCAGGCCGCACTTCGACGCGACGTTGACCGCGAGCAGCACCTTGCCGGCATAGTCGCCCAGCTTGGCGTCGTCGCCCTTGATCGTCTTCAGCGGGATTTCCTGGATATCGGTCGCCATCATCGACTCTCCTGCGATTTGAACCGGAGCGGTATCCATTTTGGTGTGGCCCGACGCAAGCGTCCTGTGGCCGAAATCGGCGTCCTTTTGCGGCCCACCGTGACAATGCTGCCGTTGACGGGGCGGGGCCGGGGCGGCAAAGCGGCGACATGAAGAAGCTCACCGGCCAGGACCGCTCGATCACCACCACATGGCGTCCCGCGACCCAGGCGGTCCGGGGCGGCACCGCGCGCTCGCATTTCGGCGAAACGAGCGAGGCGATCTTCCTCACCTCCGGCTTCACCTATGACTGTGCCGGCGATGCCGCCGCGCGCTTCGCGGGCGAGCAGCAGGGGATGACCTATTCCCGCCTGCAGAACCCGACGGTGGAGATGCTCGAGGAACGCATCGCCCTGATGGAGGGCGCCGAGGCCGCCCGCTGCATGGCGTCCGGCATGGCGGCGATGACCGCTGCGCTGCTTTGCCAGCTTTCGGCGGGTGACCATGTCGTCGCCGGACGCGCCGCCTTCGGTTCGTGCCGCTGGCTGACCGACACGCTGCTACCCCGTTTCGGGATCGAATCGACCATTGTCGACGGCACCGACAATGACGCGTGGAAGGCTGCGATCCGCCCGAACACCAGGTTGTTCTTCTTCGAGACCCCGGCCAATCCCACGCTCGACATCGTCGATCTGGAGGCGGTGTGCCGGATCGCGAAGGATGCCGGCGTGCTGACGATCGTCGACAACGCCTTCGCCACTCCGCTGCTGCAGCGGCCGCTCGACTATGGCGCCGACATCGTCGCCTATTCGGCGACCAAGATGATGGATGGGCAGGGCCGCGTCCTCGCCGGCGCCGTCTGCGGCACCAAGGAGTTCATCGACAATACGCTGCTGAGCTTCACCCGCAACACCGGGCCGACCCTGTCCGCGTTCAACGCCTGGGTGGTGCTCAAGGGGATGGAGACGCTCGACCTGCGCATCCGCCGGCAGAGCGAGAATGCGCTGCAGGTGGCACAGTTTCTGGAGAAGCGGGTGCCGCGCGCGCTCTATCCGGGCCTTGCCAGCCATCCGCAGCATGCGCTGGCGATGAAGCAGATGTCGGCGGGCGGCACGATCATCGCGGTCTATCTCGACGGCGGACGATCGCAGGCGCATGGTCTGCTCGACGCGCTCGAACTCATCGACATTTCGAACAATATCGGTGATTCCCGCTCGCTCATGACGCATCCGTCGTCTACCACTCATGCCGGTCTGTCGGCCGAGGTGCGGGCGGCCATGGGAGTCGAGGAAGGCATGCTGAGGCTCAACGTCGGACTGGAAGATCCGCTCGACCTGATCGACGATCTCGACCGCGCGCTGAAGGCCGTCGGCCTATGATCATGAAGGCGCTCTTCCCGCATGTCGCGCAGACCCGTGGCGTCGTGGTGCGGGTGGCCGTGTCTTTCATGCCCGAACAGTCGGAACCGGGGCGCGGCCGCTGGTTCTGGTCCTATCATATCCGCATCGAGAATGAGGGCGCGCAGGCGGTACAGCTGCTCACGCGCCACTGGCTTATCACCGACGGGCGCGGCGTGAAGCACGACGTGCGCGGCGAGGGCGTGGTCGGCGAACAGCCCGTGATCGAGCCGGGCCAGTCGTTCGATTATGTGTCGGGCTGTCCGCTGCAGACGCCGACGGGCTCGATGGAAGGCAGCTATCATATGGTCGCCGAGGATGGATCGACCTTCGAGGCGGCGATCCCGCGCTTCCCGCTGATCGGCCCGGCGGTGGCGCTCTGACGGGTACGGCACGATGAAGCGGACGCATCTTCCCCTCAACGGTCTGCGCGTTCTCGACGCGGCGGCGCGGCACCTGTCCTTCACCCGCGCGGCGGACGAACTGGCGGTGACGCCGGCGGCGGTCGGGCAGCAGATTCGTGCGCTGGAGGACACGCTGGGCGTCGTGCTGTTCCGGCGCACGGCCAAGGGCCTTGAACTGACGCCCGAGGGCGAGGCGGGGCTTGACGCGCTGCGGGCAGGCTTCCTTCAGTTCGAGGAAGCGGTGCGCGCGATGCAGGCGGGCCAGTCGTCGAAGACGCTGACCATCGCTGCGCCGCGCGACTTCACCGCCAAATGGCTCGCGCCGCGCCTCGCCGATTTCGGCCGCGACGATCCCGAGCTGCGCTTCGTCCTGCTGTCGGCGGACGAAGGGCTCGATTTCACCCAGGCCAATCTCGACCTTGCGATCGTCTATGCCGAGGGCCCCGGCGACCATGAGGGCGTGCGCCTGGCCGATGGCTCGCTGGTGCGCGTCGGCCTGGCCCAGGGCGCGCCGATCGCCTGGCCGGGCTGCCCGTCGCAGGATCGCGACGCGACGCTGGCTGTCGCCGATGCCGGGCTGGCGATCGATGCCGCCGCCGCCGGCTTCGGTACCGCCCACGTCCCTGCCTTGCTGGTCGAGCGGGACATCATCGAAGGCCGGGTCCGCGCCCATGGCGAGCCGATCCCGTCGCCGCGCGCCTACTGGCTCGTCGCCCCTACGCCGCAATGGCGCCAGAAGAAGGTCAAGGCGCTCGTCGCCACGCTGACCGGCGACTGAGCCGTCCTCAGGGTGATGCGACCTCTTCCCTATCGGTCCGTGTAAGCGCGGCAGCGCGGGTAATGAGGCCGGGGGCTTGGCCCAGAAGCGCCAGCAGTGCACCCGCCAGCATCGGCCGCTCGCCCGTGCGGCGCAGGCTTTCGGCGAGCAGGACGGGGCGGGCGGTCTGCCGCGCGAAGCCGGGCTGATAAGTGACAGCGCCCGCCGGTCCTTCGCGGAGATAGTCGCGGGCGGCGCGGGCGGCGCTAGCGAGCGCGATGGCCACCCCGTCTCCGGCCAGACTGGCGATGACTGCCGCCTGATCGCCCAGCCGGAACAGTCCGGGCGTGGTCTGTCGCGCCCGCCAGCCATAGGGCACGCGAGCTATGCTGACCCAGGGGCCGACCGAGGTTGCACCCGCGAAGCGGTCGCCCAGAACCGGTGTCTCGCAGGCGATCTCCTCGATCAGACGTGCGGGGTCGCCGCCTGCTGCCTTGAGGCGTGACTGCGCGACCGACAGGCAGAGATTGGCGCCGCCATCCTCCTGCAGCAGCAATCCGGCATAGCCGTGGCGGAACAGGTGGAGTTCGATCACGCCCGTCAGACCGTGGAGAAGCGCTTCGCCGGGTTCGAGCCGGGTCCGCAGCCCAAGCGCAGGATCGTTCCCCATGGCGACGGGCCGCGCGGCACCGCGCAGTTCATGCTTGCCCGTCGCGAGGAACAGCGCGTCGCCCGTAAGCGATGCGCCGTCCGCCAGATCGACCGTCAGTCGGTCGGGAAAGGCCTGCCGGATGGTCACGCCGCGTTCGATCCCGGCACCGGCCGCGGCGGCAAGCGTCAGCAGATGCTCGTCCAGACAGGCGCGCGACAGTCCTGCAGCCTGAAACGGCAGGGGGGCTTCGGCCACGCGGCGTCCGGCAAAGATGCGGGCGCGGGTGATCGGATGCGCCCCCAGCCCTTGAACGTCGATGCCGAGTGCGGCGAGCGACGCGATCGCGTCCCCGCCCATGAAACCGCCGCAGACCGGATCGGCCCGCTCGCGCTGGCGGTCGACGAGCAGCGGGCGCCGACCCGCCCGGGCGAGTTGCAGCGCGACGGCCGCTCCGGCCGGTCCGCCGCCCGCGATCAGCGCGTCCGGTCTAAGCATATCCGGAACGGGAAGCGGGTGTGGACGGTGGCACTTGCCGGCGGAAGCCCGGCTTCGTCGAGAATCGGCCGCCATTCGGCAGGCCGAAAGGCGCGCGCGATCGACAATTGGCCATCCTCGCGCACGATCCTGTGCCAGCCCATCGCCCGAGCGAGCAGCGGATAGCCGAGATAGGCGAAACGGTGCCGATGGAGGTCGTTGATGTGCCAGCCCAGCCGGGCATGGCGCTCCATTGCGCGCAGGAATTCGACGAGCTGATCGTGGCTCATATGGTGGGCGACCAGGCTGCTCACTATAAGGTCATAGCCTTCGCGCGCTTCGCCGGAGTCGAGATGCTCGCGATAGTCGCCGGTCAGAAACTCGATGTCATAGCGATCGGGTGTAGCCCTCCAGGCGATCCGGGCGCTCTTGGCGTTGAGGTCGATCCCGGTCATCACCGCGGTCTTGCCGCGCTTTTCCGCCCAGCGCGCGATCTTGCGCAGCAGGTCGCCATCGCCATAGCCCACGTCGAGCAGGGTGAAACGATCGCGCTCGCCGACCACGCGGGACACGAAGTCGAGCGTGGGACGCGCCGCCAGCGTCCAGCGGTTTACCCGCGCCAGATCGGTCAGAACGCGCGCATAGGTGGCCGGGTCGAGATCGGCGGCATCCATCTGCTCGCTTTCCTGCGCAGGGCTGGCGAGCGAGCGCATCAGGCGCTGCGCAACGCAAAACCCTCGGCGGCGAGGCCGGGCCCGAAAGCGACGGCCAGGCCATCGAGCGGCCTTTCCTGGGCCAGCATGTCGGCGAGGACGAACATCAATGTAGAGGACGACATATTGCCCCAGCGACGCAATATGTTCCGCGAGACAGTCAACGCGTCCGGGGCGAGCCCGAAGCCCGACTGGACCGCATCGAGGATCGATCGCCCGCCGGCATGGACCGCCCAGTCGGTTGGCGCATCCGGTGCCCGGTCGCCGAGGATCGCGCGGCGCAGCTGCGGGTCGGCGAGCGCGCCGGCGATGCGCGTCGGCACCTCGCCCGACAGATGCATGACGAAGCCCTCATTGCCGATGTCCCAGCGGATAAGCTCGCCGCTCTCGGGTAGGGTCGCCGCAAAGAAACGGTCGATCGCGATGCCGGCGGGTTGGGCCGAAACGATCGCGGCGGCCGCCCCGTCGGCGAATTGCAGTTGTGCCATCAGCGATCCGACGTCGCTGCTGTCCTGCATGTGGAGCGAGCAGAGTTCGACCGTGACGACCAATATGCGGGCGCTTTCGTCTGAGCGGGCGATGTGATGCGCGACGCGCAGCGCGGCGACCGCCGCATAGCAGCCCATGAAGCCGACAAGGGTGCGTTCGATCGAACCCGACAGGCCCAGACGCCGCGCGATGATCTGGTCGACCCCCGGCGCGACGAAGCCGGTGCAGCTTGCCACGACGAGATGGGTGATGTCGCCGAGCGGAACCCGTGTCGAGAGATCGTCGATCGCCCGCAGCGCGAGTGCGGGAGCTTCGTGCGCGTAGCAGGCCATGCGTTCGGCGGTGGAGGGCATCGCAGCGCCGTAGAAGCCGCCGGGGTCGACCTGCGATCCGCCAGCGGGCGAGGGGGGCAGCACCGTGTAGCGCTCGTCGATCGCGGATCGTGCCGCCATCCGCCGGAAAAGCGCCTGATCGCGCCCCTCGAGCCGACCTGCCGCCCAATCGACGAAGGTCTGGTGAATGGCGTACGGCGGTACGGCGGTGCCGATGGCGTGGATATGGGCGGTCATGGCAGGGCAACGCACGGCATCGGCGCTTTGTCCCACGTCATGGGAAGCGGCACAAGCGCCAGTCGCGGGCCGGTGATCGAACCGGGGCGGGTCAGCCGGCCTGTTCGATCCCCAGTTCGCCCAGCTTGCGGTAGAGCGTCGATCGCCCGATGCGCAGGCGCCGGGCCACCTCGGTCATGCGGCCACGATAATGGCCGATCGCCAGACGGATCAGGTCGGCCTCGATGTCCTCGATCGGTCGCACATGGCCGTCCGGTCCGAACAGGGGCAGGCTCGTCGGAACGGGCGCCGGTGCGCTGGACGCGAAGTTCGATGCTGCGGCGACCGGCATGTCGTCATTGGCGGGCGGGGCAGGGGGCGCCGCGCGTGCCTGCCGTATCTGGGGAAAGTCCCGTTCGCGCAATATCCCGTCCTGGCAGAATATTGCCGCCCGGAACAAGGCGTTGTGTAACTGCCGGACATTGCCCGGCCAGTCATGGTCGCGCAGCAGCGCGAGCGCTTCGCCATCGAGCGAGAGCGAGGGCAGGTCGAGTTGCCGCGCGATTCTCTCGAGCAGATGGACGGCCAGTGCACCGATATCCTCGCGCCGCTCACGGAGAGGCGGCAGCAGAACCGGCACGACGGCCAAGCGGTAGAACAGGTCTTCGCGGAATCGTCCCGCCACCACGTCCTCGGACAGGCGCCGATTGGTGGCCGCGACGACCCGGACGGTGATCCGCGTTGCGGTGGCGGCACCGATCGGCCGGATCTCGCCGGACTGGAGCACGCGCAGCAGCTTCGCCTGTGCATCGGCCGGCAACTCGCCGATCTCGTCGAGGAAGATCGTGCCGCCATCGGCTGCCGCGAACAGGCCGCGTCGCCGTTCGAAGGCGCCGGTGAAGGCCCCCCGTTCGTGCCCGAACAGCTCGGATTCGACGAGATTGGCGGGTATTGCTCCACAATTGACGGTTACGAGCGGGCCGTCGCGAACCGCCGACGCGCGGTGGATCGCCTGCGCCAGGACCTCTTTGCCTACGCCGCTCTCGCCTTCGATCAGGATTGCGGCGGGGGTGGCCGCCGCGCGCATCGCGGTGTCGAGCGCGCGCCGGAAACCGGCAGCGGTCCCGACGACGCCGTCGAAATCGAGCGGTTCGGACCATTTTTCCGCCAATGGGCGCAACTCGCCCTGCTGGCGTGTCGCGGCTGGCACCGATCCGTCGAGGGCGGCGATCAGGGTCGCCGAAGCCAGCGGCTTGATCAGCACGTCATGAGCACCGGCCCGCATGGCGCGCACAGCGAGATCGGCCGAATCTTGCGCGGTGATGACGATGAGCGGGAGCGAGGGCAGCGCCTGGCGCAGATCGGTGACGGAGGCCATGGCGTCACCATCCGGCGACCAGAGATCGACCAGCATGGCGTCGACCCGATGCCCGCCGGCTGCTGCATTCTCGGCCGATCGCTTGGCGGATTCCGTATCGACGGCACGGAAGACGCGCCACCCCGCACGTTGCGCGACAGCGCTCATCAGGCCGGCCTGGGCAGGCTCGGCATCGACCAGCAAGAGCCCCGGGGGACCGTCGCGACGCATCCGCTACTCCTTCTGGGCAGGGGCGTAGCAAAGAAAAGCTAAGCAAAATTAAACTGGTACAAATGGCGGGCGCCCCGACGGCATTTCTCCTTGAGGCGCTGTTGCCCTCGGACTAGAAGGACGCGGAAAATACCGTCTTTGCGAGGGGTGGAATATGTCTGACGATCATGGTGCGCCGATGGACTACAAGGCTCACAACAACACCTATTCGGGCTTTCTGGGCCTGCTGAAGTGGGGCACGATCCTCAGCGCGGCCACCGGACTGTTCGTTGTCTTCCTGATCGCGCCCAAGGGCTGATCCCTTGAGGATAGCGGTACTTAAGGAGGCGGCCGCTGGGGAAACCCGGGTATCCGCCACCCCCGAGACTGTGAAGAAATTCATTGCGCTCGGGGCCGAAGTCGCAGTCGAGGCCGGGGCCGGAGTCACCGCTTCCATCGCCGACAATGATTATGCCGCGGCCGGTGCCGTGGTCGGTGATCGCCCGTCGACGCTGGCCGGTGCGGACATCGTCCTGGGGATACAGGGGCCGGACCCGGATTCGCTCGGCGGCGCCAAGCCCGGTGCCTGGGTCGTCGCGGGGATGAACCCCTTCGGTGAGCGGGCACGGGTCGACGCCTACGCCGCCAAGGGCTTCGAGGCGCTGGCGATGGAGTTCATGCCGCGCATCACGCGTGCGCAGTCGATGGATATCCTGTCGTCACAGTCGAACCTCGCCGGCTATAAGGCCGTGCTCGTCGCGGCGAACGAATATGGCCGCGCCTTCCCGATGATGATGACGGCGGCGGGCACGGTTTCCGCCGCGCGCGCCTTCATCATGGGCGTCGGCGTTGCCGGCCTCCAGGCGATCGCGACCGCGCGGCGGCTTGGGGCGCAGGTCTCCGCGACCGACGTCCGCTCCGCGACCCGTGAACAGATCATGTCGCTCGGTGCCAAGCCGATCTTCGTCGAGAAGGTCGCCGGTATCGAGGGTGAAGGCGCCGGCGGCTATGCCACCGAAATGTCCGAGGAATATCAGAAGGCCCAGGCCGAACTGGTCTCCGCGCACATCGCCAAGCAGGACATCGTCATCACCACCGCGCTCATCCCGGGCCGTGCCGCGCCGCGCCTGATTTCCGACGCGCAGATCGCGACGATGCGGCCTGGCTCGGTGATCGTCGACCTCGCCGCCGAAAGCGGCGGCAATGTCGAAGGTTGCGTCGCGGGTGAAACGGTCGTGCGCCACGGCGTCAAGATCGTCGGCGCAAAGAACATGGCGGGCACGCTCGCGGCGGACTCGTCGGCGCTCTTCTCGCGCAACCTGTTCAACTTCCTCAGCGCCTTCTGGGACAAGGAAGCCAACAAGCCGATCCTCGACGAGGAGATCGGCGACGCGATCCGACTGACGCAGGGCGGCAAGGTCGTCAACGCCCGGCTGCTCGGCTGATCGGGGAAGGGGGAACATATGGACTTCATCTCGATCCTGTCGATCTTCGTCATGGCCTGCTTCGTCGGCTATTATGTCGTCTGGTCGGTCACGCCCGCGCTGCACACGCCGTTGATGGCGGTCACGAACGCCATTTCGTCGGTCATCATCGTCGGCGCGCTGATCGCAAGCGCGACCGCCTCGGGCGGCGCACTCGGCAAATATCTCGGCCTCGTGGCCGTAGTCTTCGCGAGCATCAACATCTTCGGCGGCTTCGCAGTCACCGAACGGATGCTGGCGATGTACAAGAAAAAAGACCGCAAGGGCTGAGTCGGGCAGGGGGATATAGACATGCATGAACTCGCTGCCACGCCCGCCTGGGCATCGCTCGCCTATCTGATATCGGGGGTATTGTTCATCCTCGCGCTGCGCGGACTTTCGAGCCCCGCCACCTCGCGCCGCGGCAACCGCTTCGGCATGATCGGCATGCTGATCGCCGTCGCCACGACGCTGATCCTGCATAACACCGGCCTCGTCGAGATCGGAATCGCCATCGCGATCGGTGGCGTCATCGGTTACGTGACCGCTCAGCGCATCGCCATGACGGCGATGCCCCAGCTCGTTGCCGCCTTCCACTCGCTGGTCGGCCTTGCGGCGGTGCTGGTCGCAGGTGCGGCGTTCCTGAACCCGGCCGATTTCGGCATCGTCGATCAGGTGACTGGGCACATCCTGCAGGTCAGCCGGATCGAGATGGGCCTTGGCGTCGCGATCGGTGCGATCACCTTTTCGGGATCGGTCATCGCCTTCCTGAAGCTCAACGGCAACATGTCGGGCTCGCCGATCATGCTGCCGGCGCGCCATGTGATCAACCTGGGCACGCTCGCCGCGATCCTGGGCCTGATCGGCTATTTCCTGACCGACGACTCCCAGTGGGTGTTCTTCACCATCACTGCGCTCAGCTTCGTCATCGGCTTCCTGCTGATCATCCCGATCGGCGGCGCGGACATGCCGGTCGTGGTGTCGATGCTGAACAGCTATTCGGGCTGGGCTGCTGCGGCGATGGGCTTCACCCTGCACAACACGGCGATGATCGTCACCGGCGCGCTGGTCGGCTCGTCTGGCGCGATCCTCAGCTACATCATGTGCAAGGCGATGAACCGCAGCTTCATCAGCGTCATCGCGGGCGGCTTCGGCGCGGCCCCCGAGGCGTCGGGCGGCGCGGCCAAGGTCGATCGCCCATGGAAGCGCGGTTCGGCCGACGATGCGGCCTTCCTCATGGGGCAGGCGGAGCAGGTCATCATCGTGCCCGGTTACGGCATGGCGGTCAGCCAGGCGCAGCACGTGCTGCGCGAAATGGGCGACGTGCTCAAGGGAGCGGGCGTTCGCGTGAAATATGCGATCCACCCGGTGGCGGGCCGCATGCCGGGGCACATGAACGTGCTGCTGGCGGAAGCGAACGTGCCTTATGACGAGGTGTTCGAGCTCGAGGACATCAACAGCGAGTTCTCGCAGACCGACGTTGCCTTCGTCATCGGCGCCAACGACGTGACCAATCCGGCAGCGAAGACCGACAAGAGCTCGCCGATCTACGGCATGCCGATCCTGGACGTCGAGAAGGCCAAGACCGTGCTGTTCGTGAAGCGCTCGATGGGCGGTGTCGGCTATGCCGGCGTCGACAACGACGTCTTCTACATGGACAATACGATGATGCTGCTCGGCGACGCCAAGAAGATGGTCGAAGAGATCGTCAAGGCGATGGCGCACTAAGTCCATCGTCACGGCAAGGACAGCGAGGCCCTCCTCCGCGACGCGGGGGAGGGCTTTCGCTTATTCGGCGCTCCACGATCGGCAGGCCAGTCGGCCGTTGCGGCTGAGACAATGAACCAGTCCATGCTGCGGAATTGAACCGCTGTCCTGCTTGGCCCATCCTTCGCCCCGCACGCATGCTGGCGTCGCCTAAGACGAAGAGGGGCCTGATATGTTTCGATCCTTTACGCGTACCGCCGCCATCGGGCTTGCCGCTCTCGGCCTTGCCGTATCGACTGCGGCACCGGCTGAAGAGACCAAGGCGGTCCGCGACGCGCAGGGGCTTTGGGCTTACACGCTGCTGAAAGCGGGGCGCAGCGGGCAGGAAATGCCGCTGACGGGCGTGATCCTCTACAAGGATGGCCTCTTCCTCCAGCAGGCAATCTTCGACGGCGAGCCGTTCGAGGCGCAGGGCGCGATGGCGCATGCCGGCACCTTCGGTCCGGGCGAGCGCGGCATCCACATGGTGGCCGAGCAGACGATCGGCATCGATCCGACCAAGCAGCCGGCCCTCAACTTCCGTCGCGACACCCAGCATGAGATCGCGGTCACGCGCGAGGGCGACGCCCTGACGCTCGTCTTCGGGTCGGGCACCGTACAGAAATTTCGGCAGATCGGCCCGGCCGATGGCGACATCTACAAGCTCGAGCAGGGCGCGCTGGCGCTGGTCGATGGATATTTCGTCCTGGTTTCAGGCGACGAGAAAGGTGTCGTGACGGGCTATGGCAAGGCGACCAAACAGGGCGACGGCTATGCGCTCGAGGTCATCCGCTGGTCGGAAGCCACCCCGGCCAAGGCCATCAACCGCAAGGCCGGCGTGATCAAGGCCCGCTTCGATGGCAAGAGCTTCACCCTGGCCGACGGACGCAGTTTCAAGGTGGTGCCAAAGAACTGAACGACGGTTTGGCCGCAGGACCGCCTCGCCGAGGCGTTCCTGAGCCTTAGCGGGCAGCGACGGCCGGCGAACGGATAGGTGCACCCCTTTCCGCTCGCTCCAGAGCCTTTCCGAGAGCCCTCTAATCTCGCACGGCTCCGGTCAGCGGAACCAGATCGAGAAGTTGAACCGCTGCCAGTCCCCGGCCACTTCGGATAGCGGTCTCACACTGTGATCGAGCCCGGTATTGACATCGAAGATGATCATGCGGTTCGGTAGCGGGTCGATGACTATGTCACCTTCGCGGCCATGCATGACGAACTCCCCGCCCATGGCCTGATGCCAGCCATCGCTGAAGTATAGCAGCGCGCAAATGGTGCGTCCGCCAATGGCATCATCATGCCGCCGCGCCAGGTCCCCGCGGACCATCCGGCGAATGAGCAGCTCTTGCAGCGCCGTGGGGCGGTGGCCGGTGATCAGGAGCGCCAGATCGAGAAATGCGGCGCTCGACAACAGGGCCTTGAACCGGACCAGGTCGAGTATGCCTGGGGAGAGTTCGCGTCCAGGAAGCGCTCGTTCATATGCCTGATGCTGGAAGAAGCGCTGCTCGGGTTCGGCCTCGGCAAAGCCATCGGCATCGACCCAGTCGACCACATTTGCGCGCCCTGAACCGCTTGCACCGCGAGACGGTATGACCCCGTGGCGCGCGCTCCAGTCAACATCCGACTGCAGTGCGTCGGCTATTCGACGATATCTCGACGGCAGGAGTACATCGTCGATCACTACCAGTCGGGCATCGCCCTGCGAAAACTTCAGGGCGGCGGCCCGGCAAGCTGGTCGATCGAAAGCAGAGAGTGATAACCAGCCGTCAAGGGGCGGAGCTAGTGCAATCAAATGAAGGCTATCTTTCAAGAGCGGCCGTTGTCAATTCAGGTTTCTAACTAGCATTTTCCCCTGAGCCGCAAAGTGATTATATGTCAAACATCGGGCATTGAAGCGATTCTGGCAGGGGTTTTCGAAAATGGTAAAGTCTGATCAGTCGCCGCAGGAACGGCCGTTGGCAGAGCACGGGCAGGATGACGCTCCTGCGAAGCAGGCATGGAGCGCGCCTTCGGTCACTCTGGTCGACTTGTCCGATTCGACCTTGGCCATGGGGCCGGGAGTTGCTGACGGCGGCTTTTTTAGCTGAGACCCCTCCGCGTTTGGAGGGCCCCGGCAGGAGGCGTTGGCGGTCCAGCCGAGTGGCATAGCTGCCGACGCTGTCTTCGGTTCGGCTTCACGGAAAGCCTATCGCGAATAGGTTTGAGCGTCCCAATCGCTAGGGGAGCTTCTCCCGACGAATTGAAACGTCGACAGCGGCGGATGTCCGCGTGGCCCCTGCCTGGTGCACGTAGGTTGTTGCTGCGATGGGCGATGCCCGAACAATCGCCTTGTCCAGCCGTGTCGGGATGGCGAGGCTCAGCGGCATGTAGAGACCTACAGGACAATCTCGGGCTTTCGCTCCCATTCCGCAATTGCCCTTATGTAATTTCAGATTTCATGTGCTAAACGAAGGGCTTGGCGACTATGGCCTCGATCGAGCGAATGGATATTGTGTAATGACCGAGCAGACCAAGAGCACGCGCGATTGCGATGAACTGGACCAGTTCCACGCTGGGTCCGCCGCAAGGCAGAATTGGCTGGCGCCGTCCTTGTCGGTGATCGATGTCTCCGATGCTACCTACGCTGGCGGCCCTGGCACCACCGATAGCACAATTCTGAGCTGAGGCATCCTATCGGCGAGGGGCAGGGCCAGCGCTCGCCGCAGCCGGACGGCGGGCACTGCGCTGCTCGCCCCCGTGTTTCAGCCATTTCTCCCCTCTACCTTTCGCAGAAAATGGGTCACCGAAAGCCCGCGGAGCAGGCGGTAGCGGTAGCTCGTTGCACGCGCTTCCAGATCGCCGCCTGCCATTTGTGGGATGGACTCCGCCAGTGCGACCAGCCCCGGCGTATCCACCAGTTTCTCTCCGACGGAACTGGATCCCGCGCGATGGGCTTCCTCGATGATAGACGATTGGGCCTCCAACAGGCGGCCGGCCCAGTCCGCGCCCTGCAGGCCTTTCGATCTTGCCAGCCTTATGTCGGCATCGACCCGGTCGGCAAAGGTCCTGTGGTAGAGTCCCTTCAGACGGCCCTGGTCCAGGTAGATCTCGTGCGGAAGGGACAGGCAGAGGTCGATCAGCCGGCGGTCGCTTGTGGGATCGCGCGTGTCGACCCCAAACCGGGCCAGCATTCCTTTGTTCGACAGGGTGACCAGTTCCTGCTGCCAGAATAGCGCCAGCATCTCTGTACGGCGGCCCCGCGACTGCTCCCGGAAAATGGTCTCTGCTTGCCTGGAAAGCGACGGTGCGTGTGCAACCGGCGCGTCGGCGATCTCGTCGGCGAGCGAACTAAACGCGCGCAGATCGCGATGGGGATGCCCGAACAACCGCCTTATCGCCTTATCCAGCCACGCCGGGATGGCGAAGCTCAGCGGCATGTAGAGGATCGTGCGAAAGGCAAGGCCTTTATGCCGTAGCAGCGCGGAGACCGTGCGGAGCCAGGTCCCGATCCGACCTTCTCGCAGGAGGTCGTTGAGCCCCTTGAGGCCGGAACTGCTGATCGTCATGTTGCCGAAGATCGCCATCAGCAGAACCGTTTTTGGAGTGACGCCAGCACGTCGGCAAATCTCGCTGATCCACACCTCGTTGCACAGGTTCAGCGCGGGCATCTCGGCGTAATGGAAGCGTTGGTCGAGATCGTCGCCGATGTGTCGATCCTCGGACGCGACGAGCAGGTGATCGATGTTGTCATGCCGCTGCGCCAGCTTCCGGGCGAGATCGCTCTCGTTTCCGGAGAAGCCTGGCGCGTCATTCAGGGGCAGGCCCGGTTTTGGGACATGGGTGTAGGCGGTGATGCGCTTTCCTGATCGGGCGAGCAAATCTGCGGCGGTGGCTGTCACCAGCGTGCTGTCGAGCCCACCGCTGAGCGTCGTAGTGATCCGCGACGTGCTGCGAAGGCGATCGGCGACGGCACGATCGAAAACCTCGCGAACCCGGTCCAGATAGGGTTGGGGATCAGCCAGAGGCGGAAGCGCCGGGGGAGGCTGGTACCATGTCGAGCTTTCCACTGATCCATCCGCACGGATCTGCACCATATGCCCTGGCTCGACCCGCTTGATGCCGGCGAAGAAGCTGCCTGATCCCTGCATCGGCAACAGCGCCAGATGCCGTGCGATCGTCGTCTCATCGGCGGCGAGAGGCACGTCGGGAAGGGCGTGCAGGCCCTTTGCCATGGACGCTAAGCCGATCCAGCCGTCGCCGCAGTGATAAAAGAGAGGACGACCGCCAGGAAAGTCCCGGACCAATGTCAGCTGGCGTAGATGGCTGTCCCAGATGGCGAAGGCGAAATCGCCGTAAAGCTGCGGAACGGCCTCGATGCCCCAGCGGCTCCAGGCGTGCAGCAGCAGGTCGGAATCGGCCATGAGGGCGAGCCGCTCGGGCGGGATACCGAGCGCGTCGCCGAGTTCCGGGCGGTTATCGAGCCGCAGATCGGCGACCAGCGTGAAACGACCGTCGGAGCTGTTCAGCGGTTGTCGGTCATGCAGGTCCTCGGGCAGCAGCCTCGCCAACTGGCAGGCCAGGGCGATCTCGCCTTCGTCGGCGGCACCGGCCCTGTCTTGGCCATAGATTGCCAGAGCCCGTTGCATCTTCGAGCATGCGGCCGCCGCACCGGCACGGCCATTGAGAGCCCAATAGCCGCAGATCCCCGTCATCGGCCCAGCTTCCGCATGGCAACTGTCCGAAGATCGCGTATCACCTCGATCGATGCCCCATGGAGCAGCTTATTGCCGGGGTGAGGTGTGGACAGGTTGTGCATCACGCTTCTTTAGAAATTCCCCCGCCATAAGTCATCGGCGATCGCCGGGCGTTGCCGTCGGCGCGTTTCGGATACATGGGCGTCGCGTGGACAGGGACCTCAGTCAGCTCGAATCGCTCGGCGATCTGCCGGAGCCGCCGGATGCACGGGACGATGGCGCAGTTGCCGGGATGCGGCGAGGCGAACCTGACTTTGCGAGGGCGCGTGCCGCGCTCTTTCTGGCCGGCTTCGCCACCTTTTCGTTGTTGTGGTGCACCCAGCCGCTCCTGCCTGCCTTTGCTGTTCATTTCGGACTGAGCGCGCCGACCAGCGCGCTGGCCCAGTCGGTTACGGCTGGCGCGATCGCCGGATCGAGCATGGCCGCTGCGGCTCTCTCTCAGCTGGTGACGCGACGGCGGCTGATGTTCGGAGCCATGTTCATCGCGGCCCTTCTGAACCTGGCGGCAGCCGTCGCGCCGGGCTGGTCAACCCTGCTGCTTGCGCGGTTTCTGCAGGGGGTCGCCCTGGGCGGCGTGCCCGTGGTGGCGATGGCCTATCTCGCCGAGGAGATCGACGGGAGGGACCTCGCTCGGGCGGTCGGCCTCTATGTTGCCGGGACAGCGTTCGGCGCGATGGTCGGCCGCGTTGCGGTTGGCGTCATCGCGGACCTGTTCGACTGGCAGGGCGCGATGGCCGTGGTGGGCGGCGTCGATCTGGCAGCGGCCGTTGGCTTCTATCTGCTCTTGCCAATATCCCGGCATTTCCGGCCATCGCGCGCTTTCGCGATTGCCGAACATCTTGGCCGCTGGCGCGAGCAGTTTCGCTCGCCGGCGCTCCGACGCTTGTTCGCAATCGGCTTCGTGCTGACCAGCGTCTTCGTCGTTCCGTTCAACTATGCGGGTTTTCGTCTTACGCGGCCGCCCTATTTGCTGGGCCAGGCCGAGATCAGTCTCATCTTCCTCACTTATGTGTTCGGCATCGCGTCATCAGCGCAGGCGGGCAACCTTACCGCGCGATTGGGAGCGCGTCGCGCGCTCGCCGCGAGCATCGCCGTGATGACCCTGGGCATGACGATCAGTCTTGCCGAGCCGCTTTGGTCCTTCATTGTGGGAATCGTCTTCGTGACGATGGGCTTCTTCGCCTCTCATGCCATTGCCAGCGGTGAAGTAGGACGACAGGCGGGGGGCGCCAAAGCCCATGCCGCGTCGCTTTACCTGCTCTTCTATTATGCCGGCGTGACCTTCACGGGCTGGGGAGCCGGATGGTTTTGGGAGCATGGGGGGTGGCTGGCCCTGACCGTTGCGACGGGCATCATCGGTACGCTCGGCGTATGGCTCAGTCTTGGACAGAGCGACTGAAGCAAGCCTAAGCTCGGCCGGGCCACTACCGCTGCAAAAGGAAAGCCGGAGACCATGGTTGATCTCCGGCTCATATTCAGATCCGGACATGTGGTCCGGAGGACACAATCAGAGATCGTCCACACTCTTGCTCACGAGAATGTTGACGGCAACGCGGCGGTTCTGCGCCTTGCCCTCGGGCGTGTCGTTCGGCGCCAGGGGATCGGCGGTCGCCATGCCGGTCGGGGTGAGCATCCGATAGGGCTTCCAACCGCAGGCCTGCTGCAGATAGTTGATCACCCGCGCGGCGCGCTTCTCGCTCAGCTGCTGGTTGACCTCTTCGGGACCGGTCGAATCCGTGTAGCCGACCACCAGCATCAGCGCGTTCTCGGTCGCCTCGGCCGTGCTCGCCGTCTGGCAGAGTTGCGCCTTGTCCTCGGCCGACAGCTCGGCCTTGCCGGTGTCGAAATGGACGTTGATCGTGTTCTTGATGTTGTACTTGTCGATGTCGCCGAGGCGGCCGCGCAGGGCCTCGGTCGCGGCGATCTGTTCCTCGAAGCGCTGGTCGGTGGCGTTGCGGATCATCGAGGCGGTCTTGAAATCGGCGTTCCGGAAATTGACCTGGCTCGCATAGAGCTCGTTGCCCATGCCGCCGGCGGGCTGCAGCGTCTTCACGGTCACCGGCAGGCCGTTGAGCAACGCGTCGAGGCCGAGCTTCTTGTTGCTGCCGAAGAGCCCGGACGCAGCCTTGACCCGCGTGGCATCACCGACGGCAATCACGGTGCTCGTGCCGTCCGACGACGTAACCTTCAGACGGTTGCCTGTCCGCGCAGAGATGACGCCCTTTATTTCAGGGCCTTCAGTCATCGTCGAAGGGTCTGGAAGAGGAACGCCATCGACGACAATATTCGAGTCGGCAGGACGTTGTTGTTGAGCAGACAAGCTGGCTGAAGCCGACAGGGCCAGCATCACCATCATGAAACGGACTCTCCGGTCCTTGGAATTGACACGCATAGAGCGACTCCTTTGTCTTCCCCCGTGCGCTTTGGGTGTCGATGACTAGCTGTCTGCCAGATTAACGCTGGATGCGGAGCGCGATAACTTGCCGCTGACGAGAGTGGATCGCGCGATGAAAGGAGCGGAATCGATCCCTGCCGACAGGCTGGCACATGTCGTGCCGGAAGGATTCCTACCCTCCTTTGGGGTCGCAATCCTTCGTGAAGGGACGGGATTCGCGGTTGCCTCCCGCGTTGAGATCAGTGCACCGCAGTCGCCGCGTCATGCTGTTCGAGCCAGTCGTGAACGGCCAGCATATGGTCGACGATGGCGCCATCGATATGCTCGACGGACCCGTTGGTGCGATCGAGGCGCTGGCCGATCAGGCCCGGTCTGCGCCTGGTCCCGATTTCCCAGAGCCTGCGCGCATAGAACAGCGGCATGCGCGGCGACGCGGGGTCGACCGGATACATGTTGGCCATCTCCAGCCGCGATGGAAAAAGGCGGCCGAGGAGAAAGGCCGGGAGATTGCCGCTGCGGCGCCGGAGCCGGGCTTGCAAGGATAGCTTGAGGTCTTTGCGCCGACTGGAGTCCTGGAGCATGATGATCCCGGTCGCATCGACCAGCGCAACGGGCACCGAAGACGAATCAGGACCATAATCCGGTTCGGCAATGTCGACGTCCGGCCAATAGCGGCGCGTCAGGGCGAAGCTCAGCAGGGCGCCATGGCGACAATGCGCCCGGTCGGCGAGTGACCAGAAGAGCGACCAGTCTACCCCGCCGCTTCGGATCAGCCAGGCGATGTCACTGAGCAGAAGCGGCCCGTTGTCGAAAGCGTGGCCATAGGCCGCATGTTCGATGAGGTGAAGCAGCGTGTCGGTAGGCGACGGATAAGCGATTTCGCGGCCCGGCTCTCCCAGCCGCACCAGCCTATCCCAGAAAAGAGGATCTTCGCTCGGTTCATAGCCCTCGCCGCGATCGCGATCGTGGAAGAGGCGGAAATGGACTTCCACTGCCATGCCGGTCGCAGGCGAGCGAGCCGGCGGCATCTGGTGCAGGAAGTCGAGCGCTGATTCCGGGCTGCCCTGGCTCTGCTCGATCTGGCTGTAGCCCTTCGACTCCAGCAGGCGCCATGCCTCGACCGCGCGATCGCGTGGGACGAGGATGTCGATGTCGCGCAGCGGCCGGAGTTCGGGCCGGGGATAGGCGGCCCTGCCGAGATAGGCGCCCTTCAATGCGGCGAAGGGTATGCCGGCCTCGAGGAAGAGTGTGCGCAGCCGTTCCAGCTCCGCTGCGGCGCGCAGTCCTGCCAAGGCCTGGGCTCGCCGCCGCTCGCCCATCCGATCGGCGATCAGGCGGGGAAAGCAGCCGGGGTCCTTTTCCAATCTTTGCCCGAGCAAGGGTTCGAGCCGATGCTGGCGTGCCATGCGCAGCACCTCGTTCCATGCCGTGTCATCGAGCGCATCGAATCTAGAAGCATCGATCGGCCGTTCAACCGCGATCAGGTCGAGCAGCAGCAACGCATGGGCCTGCATGCGATCGTTCACGGGCGATCCATGCAGCAAATAGGATGAGGGGCGCAGCGAGGCGTCATGCCTCTCTAGTGACGGCAAATGCCTGCCGGATAAAGGCGCAATTTCAATATCTCGTACCCTATGATCGGGCTATCCGATCATGCAAGACGTGCCGCGTGCCAGCGTAGATGGTCGTCCATGAAGCTCGAGATGAAATAATAGCTGTGGTCGTAGCCCGGCTGCAGCCGAAGCGTGAGGTCGATCCCCGCATCGGCGCAGGCGGCCGCCAGCAATTCGGGCTTGAGCTGATCGGCCAGGAAACCGTCGGCTTCGCCTTGGTCGACGAGCAGTTCCGCCACCCGTGCGCCATCCTCGATCAGGGCGACCGCATCGTGGCGCCGCCAGGCTGCCCGGTCATTCCCCAGATAGCCGGGAAGCGCCTTCTGGCCCCAGGGCACCTGCGACGGCGCCACGATCGGCGCGAAGGCCGAGATCGAGCGGAAGCGCTCGGGGAAGGTCAGGCCGATGGTCAGCGCGCCATGGCCGCCCATCGAATGGCCGGTGATCGCCTGCCGCGCCATATCGGCCGGGAAATGCGCGGCGATCAGCGCCGGCAGCTCCTCCGTCACATAGCTCCACATCCGATAATGCGGCGCGAAGGGCGGCTCGGTGGCGTCGACATAAAAGCCCGCGCCCAGTCCGAAATCATAGGCGCCGGCGGGATCGTCGGCCACGCCCTCGCCGCGCGGGCTCGTGTCTGGTGCGACGAAGATCAGGCCGAGCTCGGCGCAGGCCCGGCGGAACTCACCCTTCTCCGTTACATTGGCATGGGTGCAGGTGAGCCCCGACAGATACCAGACGACCGGCAGGCGCGCGCCCGGTTCGTGCGGCGGAACATAGACCGAGAAGGTCATGTCGGTGCCCGTGGCGGACGATGCATGGCGATAGACGCCCTGCACGCCGCCAAAGGCCCGGTTGGTCGAAAGGGTCTCGATGCTGCTCATGCCGGCGCGATCAGAAAACGACGACCGAGCGGATCGACTTGCCCGCGTGCATCAGGTCGAACGCGGTGTTGATCTCCTCGAGGCCCATGACGTGGGTGATCATCGGATCGATCTCGATCTTGCCGGTCATGTACATGTCGACGATCTTCGGCACGTCGGTGCGGCCCTTGGCGCCGCCGAAGGCCGTACCGCGCCAGTTGCGGCCGGTCACCAGCTGGAAGGGGCGGGTGGCGATCTCCTTGCCGGCTTCGGCCACGCCGATGATGATCGACGTTCCCCAGCCGCGGTGGCAGGCTTCGAGCGCGGTGCGCATCACTTCGGTATTACCGGTGGCGTCGAAGGTGTAGTCGGCGCCGCCGTCGGTCATCTCCACGACCTTGGCGACGACGTCCTCGCGGCTCATGCCCTTGCTGTTGAGGAAGGCGGTCATGCCGAACCGGCGGCCCCATTCCTCGCGGTCGGGGTTGATGTCGACGCCGATGATCTTGCCCGCGCCCGCCAGCTTCGCGCCCTGGATCACGTTGAGGCCGATGCCACCGAGACCGAAGACCACGACGTTGTCGCCGACCTGCACCTTGGCGGTGTTGATCACCGCGCCGACGCCCGTGGTAACGCCGCAGCCGATGTAGCAGCTCGTCTGGAACGGCGCGTCCTCGCGGATCTTGGCGACCGCGATCTCGGGCAGGACGGTGAAGTTGGAGAAGGTCGAGCAGCCCATATAGTGGAAGATCGGCTGGCCCTTGTAGCTGAAGCGGCTGGTGCCGTCGGGCATCAGGCCCTTGCCCTGGGTCGCGCGGATCGCCGTGCACAGGTTGGTCTTGCCGCTGAGGCAGCTTTTGCACTGGCGGCATTCGGGCGTGTAGAGCGGGATCACATGGTCGCCCGGCTTCACGCTGGTCACGCCCGGCCCGACTTCGCGCACCACGCCCGCGCCCTCATGGCCCAGGATCGAGGGGAAGATGCCCTCGCTGTCGAAGCCGTCGAGCGTGTAGGCGTCGGTGTGGCAGATGCCCGTCGCCATGATTTCCACCAGAACTTCGCCCGCCTTCGGTCCTTCGAGATCGACCTCGACGATTTCCAAAGGCTTCTTGGCTTCGAACGCGACGGCGGCACGGGTCTTCATGGCGTATCTCCTGATCTCCTTGCGACATATATTGGTGCAATTCGGCGCGAAATAGCTAATTTCGCAAGTGATTAATTCTGTGAGGCAATAATCATGTCGGACTGGGAGGGGCTGGAGGAAATCGTGGCGATCGCCGACACGGGAAGCTTCGTCGGCGCCGCCCGCAGGCTGAACGTCTCGCCGTCACAGGTGAGCCGGATCGTCCAGCGTCTCGAGGCGCGGCTGAAGGCAGAGCTGTTCGAACGCACCACGCGATCGGTGCGTCCCACCGAGCTTGGCCGGATGCTGGTCGACCAGAGCCGTCGCATCATCGATGAACGCGACGAAGCGCTGTCGATGGCGCGGGGCGAGAGCGAGATGCAGGGGGCGCTGAAGCTCACCTGCTCGACGGCCCTGGGCGAGCGTTTCGCGGCGCCGATCGTCGGTCGCTTCATCCGGGCGCATCCGCGCATTTCGGTGACGCTCGAACTGACCAACCGGGTCGTCGATCTCGTTGCCGAGGGCTTCGACATCGGCATACGAACGGGGCATCCGGTCGACCAGCGGCTCGATGCGCGTCAGATCGGCGCCCGATCGCTTGTCGTCTGTGCCGCACCTGCCTATTTGTCGCACAGGACTCCGCCGAAATCGCCATCCGACCTCGAGGCGCATGACTGCCTGATCGGTACGAGCGGAGTTTGGCATTTCAGCGAAAAGGGCACTCGGCGGACATGGGTGCCCACGGGCCGGTTTCGGTGCAACAGCGGTACCGCGCTTGTCTCGGCGGCACTGGATGGGCTCGGCTTATGCCAGCTTCCCGAGTTCTACGTCCGCGATCATCTTGCGACCGGGCGTCTCGTGCGGCTTCTAGATGGCTATCTCGATGCGCCGGAACCGATTTGGGCGGTCTACCCGCATAGGCGGCATGCTCTACCCAAGGTGCAGGCGATGCTCGCCGCCCTGGAAACCGAACTGAGCGTAGAAATGGCTTCCGGGGCGGCGGATCAGACGCCGTGACGGATCAGCAGCGGTTGCGATCGACGTAGTAGCGGCGGCCACCGTCCTTATAATAGCAATCGCCGCGGCGGTCGCGATAATAGCGGCGGTTCTTGGCGGTCAGCGCGCCGATCGCGCCACCAGCGGCAGCGCCGATCGCAGCGCCTTCACCGACGCCGACGCCGCCCACGACCGCTCCGAGTGCCGCACCGCCGGCCGCACCGATCGCCGCGCCACGCGCCAGGCCGCGTTCGGTGGGATTGCTCGACTGGCAGGCGGACAGGGCAAGCATCGCTGGAATAGCGCACAGCGCGATACGGGATTTGGTAAGCGCGGTCATGTCGAAAACTCCTTCACGACGGCCGGGGAGGGGCACGGCCATGACAGGACAACGTCGGCGGATCGCTTTGGTTCTTTTTCAAAATCTTGCCGGCGGATGGGCGGCGCTCACTCGGCCGCCATCTCACGCAGGTTGCGCTTCAATATCTTGCCGCTGGCGTTGCGCGGCAGATCGTCGACGAAGACGAAGCGCTTGGGTCGCTTGAACCCGGAAAGCCTCTGCGCGCAATGCGTTTCCAGCGCCTCGACGCTCGGTGTCGTTCCCGAGCGCACCACGACGAAAGCCGTCACGGCCTCGATCCAGCGCGGGTCGGGCAGGCCGATGACCGCGACCTCGGAAACATGCGGGTGGGCGTAGATCGCCTCCTCGACCTCGCGCGAAGAGACATTCTCGCCGCCGGTCTTGATCATGTCCTTCTTGCGGTCGACGACGGTGATGAAACCGTCCTCGTCGATCGTCGCCAGATCCCCGCTGTGAAACCAGCCGCCGGCAAAGACGGTCTCGGACAGCTCGGGCTGGCGCCAATAGCCCGATAGCAGCTGCGGGGATCGGTGGACGATCTCGCCCACCTCACCGGGGCCGACGTCGCGCATCTCGTCGTCGACGACGCGTGTCTGGACGTGAAGAGTCGGGCGTCCGGCCGAACCGCGCCGCGTCGCGTGATCCTCGGGCCGCAGCACGGTCGCGACTGGTGCGATCTCGGTCTGGCCGTAGAGGTTCCACAGGCGCAGCCCGGGGATGCGCTCGGAGAGTTCCTCGATCACCGCGACCGGCATGATCGACGCGCCATAATAGCCCTTGGCGAGAGAAGAGATGTCGTGCGCCTCGAATAGCGGCGAGCGCAGCAGGGAAATCCAGACTGTCGGCGGCGCGAAGAAGGCGGTGACGCGGTGTTGTTCGACCAGCGGGATGACCTGCTCGGGGGCGGCGGAAGCGCTGATGATGCTGGTGGCACCGGCCTGCAGGGCGGGCCCGGCCATCGCGTCGAGGGCGGCGCAGTGAAACAGCGGCAGGGCGTGGAGGATGACGGTGTCGGTGGTCCAGTCGCAATCGAACAGGCAGCTCTGATATTGCCAGAGGACGGCGGCATGGCTCAGCATTGCGCCCTTGGGCCGGCTTTCGGTCCCGCTCGTGTAGATGATCTGCAGCAGGTCGTCGGCGTCGGCGCGATCATCGATCGTGGCGCCGGGAATGCGCAGGCTGCTCCACCGCGCGATGGCGCCCGTGGCTTCGGCGCCTTCACCCTCGACGAGGAAGAAGCCTTCGATCCGACCGCCGGCTGCCGCCTGTCGGCCGAGCTCGACCAGCGACGCGTCGGCGAACAGGAAGCGCGCGCCCGAATGGTCGAGAATATAGGCGATGTCGGATGCGCCCAGCATGACGTTGACCGGCACCAGCACCGCGCCGATCCGCGCCACCGCGAAACGGATCGCCAGAAAGGCGTTGCTGTTCCGTGCGAGGATCGCGACGCGATCGCCCTTAGTGACGCCGAGGTCGTCGAGCCCTGCGGCCAGTTCGTCGACGATGGTATCGAAAGTCGAATAGCTCCAGCACTGGTCGCCGAAGACGAGTGCCGCCTTGGATCCGTGCCGCGCGGCCGAACGCCGCAGCATCAAAGACAGGGATTGGGCCTGCGGTGCGATCACGATCGAATCTCTCCCTTGCGGCGCGACCATGATGTCGCTTCCTGCGCGACATTAGCAGGATTGGCGCGGGCCGCGAGGGCCAGCTTGCGGCTGCCGCCTGGCCGGCAAAGCGGTGGCGTCAAAGAAACCCCTGCATTTTCACGATGTTGATCTGGATATTGGGCGAACTATGTTGGTGGGCGGGGGCAGCCGGCTGTTGCCGGTGTCGAACGCGAAGTGGAGTGACGTTATGCGTGGCCTGGTTGACCTCCAGCGCTCCGACATGTCGCGATTGGCGGCCCTGTCGGATTATCAGATCCTCGACACGCCGCCCGAGCAGAATTTCGACGACATCGTCCAGCTGGCTGCGCAATTATGCGGCACGCCGATTTCGCTGGTGAGCCTGGTCGAGACCGATCGTCAATGGTTCAAGGCGCGCGTCGGCCTCGAGCAGCGGGAAACACCGATCGATCAGTCGGTCTGCAGACTTGGTCTCGACAGCGCCGAGTTGCTGATCATCCCCGATCTGATGGCCGACCCGCGAACGGCGGGTAACAGTCTCGTGAATGTCGCGGACGGTGTGCGCTTTTATGCCGGGGCGCCGTTGATCGCGCCGCATGGCGAGGTGCTGGGCATGCTGTGCGTGATCGATCGCACGCCTCGGCCGCAGGGGCTGACGCCCGAGCAGAAGGGCATGCTGGCCACGCTTGCCCGCCAGGTGATCGCACAGCTCGAGCTGCGCCGCGCCATGCTGCGGCGCATGGAAGAGGACATCGAGCGGCGACAGCTCAACGAATTGCTGACCGAGCGGTTGAATCAGACGCTGGCGATGATCCATGGCCTCGCCAGCCAGACCCTTCGAAACGTGCCCAGCCGGGGTCCGGTGGAGTCCTTCCAGAATCGCCTGGATGCGCTGACCGAAGCGCATGAGTTGCTTCAGCGGCGGAAATGGGCAGACGCCGACATGCGGACCGTCGTTGCGAACAGCCTGTCACGCCACGCCTCTTCCGATCGGTTCATGGCTTCGGGCCCCTCTGTGCCGCTGGCTCCCAAAGGGGCAATCACGACCGCGATGCTGCTCCACGAACTGGGTAGTAACGCTGTGAAATATGGCGCGCTGTCCGTCCCTAGCGGCACGGTGCGGGTCGGCTGGGCTGTGTCGGGCGAAGGTGATGACGCTGTCCTCAGGCTGGGCTGGGCCGAGCTCGGAGGGCCGGCGGCCATCACCCCATCGCACCGCAGCTTCGGAGCCAAGCTTATCTCAATGGGGCTTGGCGGGGGCGGGGCCGTGAGCGAGGATTTTGGCGAAGCAGGCTATTGCGCTTCATTCGAGGCCCCTCTCTCCCATCTCCAGAAGGAGTGACGGGCTTCAGCATCAGGCCCCCCAGATGCTTTCCGCATAGCGCAGGAAATTGGCCCCCAAGACCTTCTCTATCCTTCGCGAGGTATAGCCTCGCGCCTCGAGCAGGCGGACGAGCTTGCGGAACTGATCGGGGCCACGGAGGTCGACGACGAAGGGATAGGTGTCCGGGCGTTCGCCCGCAGCGCTGATCCCGGCCGCCCTGCGCTTGGCGATCTCCTCGGCAAGCCGAGCCTCATAGACTTTGAGGTCGTCGATCTGGGTCACGTCGCCATCGGTGCCTACGCCGACATGATCTTCCCCGCAGACATTGATGGCATGGTCGATATGCGCAACCACGTCGTCGGCGCGGGCATGGCCGCTGGGATTCAGGAAGGGCATGAAATAGATGCCGACGAAGCCGCCCCGCTCGGCGACGAGCCGCAATTCCGCGTCGGTCTTGTTGCGCGGCAGATCGGTGAGTGCCCTGCAGCCGGTATGATTGATGGAAATCGGCGCCTTGGAAATCTGGGCGGCTTCCAGGCAGGTCCGCTCGCCGCTGTGCGACAGGTCGACCATCAGCCTCGCATGGTTGAGCCTTTCGACCACCTCCCGGCCGAACGGGGTCAGCCCCCGGTTCTGCGGTGCCATCGACCCGTCGCCCAGATCATTGGCGGGATTGTAGGTCAGTTGGACGATCCGCACGCCCATATCGGCGAATATGTCGACGCGCGAGGCGTCCTTGCCCATCATCGCCGCATTCTGGAAGCCGTAGATCACGCCGATCCTGCCCTCGGCCTTAGCCTTGCGGATGTCCCCGGCGGTCCAGACTTTCAGCAGGTCCCGGGGACGGTCGCGGATGTCCCGGTCCATGGCGGCGACATCGCGAACGCTGATCTCGAACGGATCCTCCGCGCCCGAGACATAGCCCAGCGTGACGTTGACGGCGCTAAGCCCCGAGCCGTGGGCTTCCTCCAGCACTCTCTTGTCGAAACCCCCACCGTTCACATTGGGGTTGCCGAGGCCACCCAGGGCGTTGACGACCACCCAGTTGCGAAGAGGATCGGAAGCCGCCTGGGCCGCCATGGCGGGGCTCACCGCCAGCGCCAGGGTCGTGCCCGCTGCGCCATACAGAAATCGCCGTCTGTCAATCATGATCGCCATGGTCCAGTTCGTCTGACGTGAGTGCGCGAAAGGCGGTGCGCTGGTAGCTGCGCCCGCGTTTGATGACGGCTTCGATCGTGCGGATATTGTCTATGTCCACCACGGGATCGGCTCGCAATATCAAGAAATTGGCCAGCTTCCCCGGCTGGATGGACCCCATGTCCGCTTCCCGTCCCGCCGCACGCGCGCCGACGAGCGTAGCGGCCTTTATGGCCTCGAGCGGCGGCATGCCGACATCCCGTACGAGGAAGATCAGCTCGTCATGAACTTCCGGCCAGGGGTGCGCCGCCTCGAAACTGGTATCGGTGCCGGTTGAGATCGCGACGCCGGCTTTCCAGGCCTGTCTGGTGAGACGGATCGCGGCATTGCCCGTGCAGCGCAGCTTCCGCCGGGTCGGGTCTTTCAGACGTTTCACATCCTCCGCGACGAACAGCGAGCCGGTGGCATCGAGAACGATGCCGCGGGCGCGCATATCGGAAAACAGGCGTGCCATCACGGGGTCGTCGCCATCCTTGGAAAGAAGCTCTTCCCGGATCGGTGTACGATCCTCATAGGCGGCGAGGTTCACCGGTTGCAGCTCGTAAGCCAGATAGCAGGCATGGCTGACACTGTCGGGGCCCGCCGAGATGACCTGCGACGGGCGGGCGGGAAACACCGAGCTGTGCGTCCACACCATCATCCCCTGCTTGTGGGCGGCTTCGGTGATCGCCTTCACGCGGCTTGCCGGAAGATCGGCGTAGATCTTGATCGCGCTGGCCGATGTGCCCCGCGCAAGCGTGACGGCCATGGCGATATCGGTGTCATCCGCTATCGACTGCATCCACGGCGCCTTGCCCAGCGGCACGCCCTTGCTGACCGCTTGTACCCGGTCGTCGCGGAAGAAATCCGGGCCCGCCATCAGCGCGGCATAGACGATGTCGGGCGCCTCGATCTCGCCGGCCAGCGATGCACGGGCCAGCTCCCCGACCGAGCGCAAGTCGTCGGCCATGTCGCGAACGGCGGTGACGCCGCCATAGAGATTGCGCCTGAGTATGGCCTCCGCGCGAATGCGATCGGGCGGCGTCGCGAGGTGGACATGGGTATCGATCAGCCCCGGCATCACGAATTTGCCCGAGAGGTCGATCCTTGGCGTGCCTTCGGGGACAGCGAGTGAGCCGGTGGCGCCGACCGCCATTATCCGATCGCCCTGCACGAGCAGATCCTGATGCGGCCGGGGCGGAGCGCCGGTTCCATCGATGATCGTCGCATCGCTATACAGATTGCCCTCGGCACGAAGTCGCTCGGCCGCCGCGGCGCTGCTTCCGAAGAGGCCCAAGCCGAGCATCATGAACAGGAGCTTCGCAGAGGCTCTGGCCAGTGCGTGCTTCGGATGGCATGCACCACTGGTAGCGGTGTCCGACGATGTCGGGTCCCGGTGCAGGGGGGAAGGGGGCATTTGCGGTACGATCCTATATGCCATCGGGCCCTTTTCATCCTTGTTGGACGCTGTGTGCGAACATTGGCGCATCGGCGTCCGCCTCGCCATGCGTTTTTCCTGATCGCTAGGAGACCGGCGTGAAACTCATGGTCTGGCGCTCCGATGCCTCCATCGTCCTGCTGTTCGCTGTGCTTGCCTTCCTGCTGATTTTCGGACCGGCCCCGCTCGATCCGACGAATATCGCCTGGCTCGCCGATCATGATGCGGCGACCAACTATCTCGGCTGGGCCTTCTATCGTGCCTCCCCGTGGGGCTGGCCGATCGCCGCCAATCCCGCCTATGGAATGGACATAGCCGGCAGCGTGATGATGGCGGACGCCAATCCGTTGCTGGCGATGCCGTTCAAGCTGCTGGGCCCGATGCTGCCAGAGCCTTTCCAATATTTCGGCTGGTGGCTGCTCGCCTGCTTCATACTGCAGGCCCTGTTCGCGCGGGCGATCGCCGTCAGGATCGGCGCCGATCCCGGGCAGCGGCTGGCGATGGTGCTGCTTTTCCTCTTCACGCCCTGCTTCCTTGCCCGGGCGGTCACGCCGGCCATCTTCCATCTGACGCTGTGCGGCCAATGGCTGATCCTCGCGGCGATCTGGCTTTATCTATCGCCGCAATGGCGGGGGAGGGCCTGGGGCTGGGGCGGGCTGCTGACGCTCTCGATCCTCATCCACCCCTATCTTCTGGCGATGGTCGCGGCGATCTGGGGAGGCGATCTCTGGCGCGGGATCGTCGGTGCAAGCGGGCCGGCGTTGCGGCGTCGCTTGATCGAGGCAGCGGCGAGCGTCGGACTTATGGCGTTGGTGGCCTGGCTGTCCGGCGTGCTCTGGTTGGCGCAGACGGGAGACGGTTCAGCCCATGCGATGAGCGTCGAATGGGGCTTCGGCATCTACAAGGCCAACCTGCTGTCGCCCGTCGATCCGCGCGGCTGGTCCTGGCTGTTGCCGGACCAGGCGACGACGGCGGAAGAGGTGGAGGGCTTCGCCTATCTCGGCGCGGGGGTTCTTGCCCTGCTCGTCGCGGCGCTGGTCGTCGCCCGCCATGTGCCGGCCTGGCCGCGGTGGCTGCCGCATCTCGGCCTCGGTCTCGCGCTTGCGTTGCTCGCCTTGCTTGCGATCACCCCCTATGTCGCCCTCGGCTCCCACGTGGTCCACGTCCCCTGGCCAGCGCCGCTGGAAGCGCTCGGGCACATGTTCCGCAGCAGCGGACGCTTCGCCTGGCCACTGGTCTACTGGCTGATGGTCGCCCTGTGCTGGATCGTCATCCGAGGGGCGCGGCCGAGGGTGGCGACGATCGTCCTTTGGGGGGCGGCGCTGGTGCAGATCGTCGATGGCAGCGCTGGCTGGTGGGGGCGGACCGACGCCTTTGCCCGGCACGGCGACCGCTGGCCGACCGCGTTGACGTCGCCCTTCTGGGGGGAGGCTGCCAGCCGTTACCGCTCGGTGCGGATGATCGTGCCGCGCAACCGCTATCCCTTCTATCGTGACATCAATGCCTGGGCCCTGCGCTACGGCTTGCAGACGGACGTCATCTATCTGGCCCGCTACGATGCCGGATCGTTCAATGCCCTCCTGCGCCGTCGGGCCGCGCAGTTGCGGACGCTGCGCCTGCCCGCCGACACGCTCTGGATAACCGACGGTGTCGCCGCTTCGGATCTGTCGCGTCTCGCGCGGTCCGGGCAGGGCAGGGTGGCGACGATCGACGGGGTTCCGGTCTTTGCGCCGGGTATGAAGGCGCAAAGATGGCAGCTGAAAGGGGACGAAGAGTGAAGGCTGGGCTTTCGGGGACGATGTTCGTCGGTTTTGCCGCGCTGGCGGCGGCTGCCTTCGCGCAGCCGGCGGCCAAGGCGGCGCCATCGATGGACGCCCTGCTTGAAGAATGGCGCGACGCCTTCAACGCGGGCGACCCTGCGAGGATCAAGGCCTTCTATGCCGCGCGCAACGACGATCCCAACCCGATGTTCGCGCTCGAGAGTGCAGAGGATAGCTGCGGCGTCAGCCTCGATAAGGTCGTCGAACGGTCCGACAAGGCCATGACGCTGTTGCTGCGGCAAAAATGCCTGCCCGGCCTGTTGCGGCTGAAGCTGGAGCGAGCCGATGCCGATCCGGCCAAGCTGAAGACCGTGGACTTGCGTCCGTTGCCGCTGCCGGGGAGGGGCGCCGTCGAGGCGGTCGCGTCGATCGCGCAAAGGCTGACCGCGCGCGACGCCTTTGCTGGCGCCGTCATCGTCCAGCGCGGCAAGGACAGGCTGCTGGCCCAGAGCTGGGGCATCGCCGATCGCAGCGACAATCGCGCGGTTACCCTCGACACGCCGATGTTTCTGGCCTCGGCGGGCAAGATGTTCACGGCTGTCGCCATCCTCCAGTTGGTCGAGGAGGGCAAGGTGGAGCTCGACGCTCCGCTGGGCCGCTACCTCACCGACTATCCCAATGCGGCGATGGCGAAGGTGACCATCCGCCAGTTGCTGACCCATCGGGGCGGGACCGGCGACATCGGCATATTGGAACGCGGCGAAGGAGCCGATCGGGCTAAAGTCCGCACCATTGCCGATATGATCCGGCTGAACGGGGATCGCGCACCGGCCTTTCCGCCGGGCAGCAAGGACGACTATTCGAACTATGGCTTCATCCTGCTCGGTGCGATCATCGAGAAGGTGACGGGGGAGGCCTATCAGGATCTTGTCGCGAGGCGGATATTCGCGCCGGCGGGAATGACCGTGAGCGGCTTTCCCGACCGCGATCATTTGCAGGGGGTCGCGGTCGGCTACACGACCTATTTCGGCGAGGAGAAGGTACTCCTCCCCAATCTCGACAGCCTTCCCTGGCGGGGGGCATCGGCAGGCGGCGGGGTCGCCAGCGCCAATGACATGTTGCGCTTCTTCGACGCCTTGCGCGCGGGAAAGCTGCTGGGGCCGGCGATGCTCAAGCTCGCCACGACCGCAGGTGCCACGCCCTGGTATGGCCTCGGCTTCGTCGTCAATCCCGACACGCCGCCGAGTTGGGGCCATGGCGGCACGTCCTATGGCATGGACGTGGCGACGCATCATTATCCGTCGGTCGACACGACCTTCATCTGCCTCGGCGCGCGCGACATGGTCTGCAACAGGCTGATCTTTGCCTGGTATTTGCGGACCTTCCCGCCGCAGGACTGAGCCGGACCCGCTTCCCGTCGCGGATCCGGCTTTCCGGATCAGTCGGCCAGCGTGCCGTGGGCGTCGTCGCGATAGATGCGGCCGTTCTTCATCACGAAGCTGATCGTGCGCAGCGCGGAGATATCGGCGGTCGGATCGCTGTCGACCGCGATGATGTCGGCGGCCATGCCGGGAGCCAGCCGGCCGACCTGGTCCTCGATGCCGAGCAATTTAGCGGTCTGGGTAGTGCCCGACTGCAGGGCCTGCAGCGGGGTCATGCCGGCCTTCACGTAAAGCTCGGCTTCGGCCACCGTTGCGGTGGTGCCGCCATTGGGTTCGAACGGAAACTGGTCGGTGCCGAGGCCGATATTCACGCCCAGGCGGATCGCCTTCTGGAGCATGGCCCAATGGTCCTTGCCGGTCGAATCCACCCGCTCGAGATACCATTCGGGCGAGCCGATCTTCTTGTAGAACTCCTTGGCGCCTTCCTGGGTGACGACGGCGGTGGGCACGAGCCAGACGCCCTTGGCCTTCATCTCCTTCAGATTCTCGTCGCTCAGATGATAGCCATGCTCGAAGCAGTTGATGCCCATGGCGAGCGACTGCTTGGCGGCCTCGGCCGAGCCGTTATGCGCGGTGACCTTGATGCCGTTGCGGTGCGCCACCTCGATCAGGGTCTTGAGCTCCTCGTCGGTCATCGGCGCGGCCGAGATGCTGCCATGGGTGTCGGCGATGCCGCCCGAAATGGCGATCTTGATCCAGTCGGCGCCTTGCTTGATCTGCTCGCGCACGGCGTGCGCCAGCGCATAGGGGCCGTCGGCCTCGAGCGAACCATGGCCGCCGGTCGGCACGATGATCTCGCCCGCCGTCTTGATGCGCGGGCCGATGATCTCGCCCTTCTCGATCGCGCGGCGGACGGCGAAGTCGACGCCATGATCCTCGCCGACGAGGCGGAGCGTGGTCACGCCTGCGAGCAGGGACTTGCGCGCATTGGCCGCCATGCGCAGCGCCAATTGCGGGTCGGTCTCGTTCGCCAGCGCCGCACCCTCGGCACCCGGCAGCTTGAGGCCGAGATGGACGTGCATGTTCATCAGGCCGGGGGCGAGCCACTTGCCACCCATGGAGACGATCTCGGCGCCTTCGGGGATCTTCACCGAAGCGGCGGTGCCGGTCGCGATGATCTTGCCGTCACGCACGATCAGGACGCCGTTGCGGATCGGCGCGCCGCCGTCGATCGACACGATATTGGCGTCGGTCAGGGCGATCGTCTTGCTGCTCGCCTGCGCCTTGACGGGTTCGGCGGAGGTTGCGGCATAGGCGGTGGCCGGCATGGCGATCCCCGCGAGGAGGGCAAGGACCGCAATTCGGAATGTCTTGGTCTTCATGTCGTCGATTGTCCTGGATGGAGTGTCAGGCGGAAGCCCACTGCGCGACGGCCTTTTCGAGGACCGCCATCGGCATCGGGCCGGAGGTTAGGATGAGGTCATGGAAGCCGCGCACGTCGAAGCGGTCACCCATTGTCGCGCGGGCGGCTTCACGGGCGGCAACGATGCGGTTGGCGCCGACCTTGAAGCTGCACGCCTGCCCCGGATAGACCGCGTAGCGCGTCACCTCACGCTCGGTCGCCAGTGGCTGTTCGCCGGCATTGTCGACCATCCAGGCGACCGCCTGGTCCTTCGTCCAGCGCTCGTGATGGATGCCGGTGTCGACGACGATCCGCGCCGCGCGGAACAGCTGCGACTGGAGTTCGCCGATGCGGCCGAAGGGGTCATTGTCGAAGATGCCCAGTTCCGCCGCGACCTGCTGCGCATAGAGCGCCCAGCCTTCGGTATAGGCGGAGAAGCGCACGACCTTGCGGAACAGCGGCAGGGCCGGGGCATGATTGAGCACGCTATATTGGAAATGATGGCCCGGCACCGCTTCGTGATGCGTCAGCGTGGGCAGGCGCCAGGTCGCATGTTCGCTCGGATGCTGGAGATTGAGCGAATAGACGCCCGGTTCGCCCGGAGCGCCCTCGCCATAGAAGGCGCCCGGCGCGCCGGCTTCGATCGCGGGTGGGATGCGGCGGACGATGACCGGATCGACCGTCGAGATGCCGAAGGCCTGCGGCAGCCGCGCGGTGATGTCCTTGATATAGCCGTTGGCGAGCGCGAGCAGCTTCTCGCGGCCGGCATCGTCGTCGCTGACCTTGAAGCGGGCGTCCTGGTTGAGTGCCCCGATGCGCGCGCCGACCGATCCCTGCGACATCCCCTGCGCCTTCAGCAGGCTGTCGATCTGCTCGATCAGCTGGCGGCACTGTTCGAGACCCAGCTTGTGGAGGTCGCCCGGCGCGATGTCGGCGGTGGTGTTGGAGCGGACCGCCGCCGCATAATAAGCGTCGCCATCGGGCAGGCGCCAGACACCGGCGGTATCGACAGCCTTGGGGGCGATCGCCTGGAACGCGGCGATCTGCCGGTCGAGCGCGGGGACGATCCGGTCGCGGAAGATGCTCTCGGCGCGGGCAGCGTCGCCCTGGCGGCCGAGCGCAGCGAGCTTCTTCAGCGCGGGGGCGAGCAGTGCGGATTCAAGCGGTTTGCCGTCGCGCAGGCCTTTGATCTGGTTGATCGTCTTGGCGATCACGAAGCTCGGCGGGATGATACCCATGGCGGCATCATGGCGGATGCGTTCGCTCTCCTGATCCAGCGCGGTGGCGAGTGCCGCCAGACGGCTGTACCAGGCGTCGGCATCGGCCGCGTCCTTGATCGGATGGCGCCCGCCGATGAAATCCGGCAGCCAGTAATAGGCGCCGTTCATCTGGCTCACCACATAGGGGCTCGGCCGCAGGTTCATGTCCATATAGCCATAGCGGCCGAGCATGTCGTCGAGCGTCTCATAGACATAGAGCGCGACGTCGCGGTCCAGCGCCGAGCGCGGCGAGAGCGTGTCGGCGGAGATGGCGCGCAGTTGTCGCAGGCCCTGCTTCACCGCGGCGCGGTCGCTTTCGCGTGCGGCGAGCGAGCGGTCGTCCAGCCGCGCGCGCAGATAGGCGTTGGCGCCCTGGTCATAATCATTGCCGGTGGCCTCTTCGGGCGAGCGCCGCAGAAAGGCTTCGGTGTGGCGCTGGAGCAGCGCCTGAAGCGCCGCATCGCCCGAACCGGTGGCCGCCCAGACGCCCTGCATCGGCCCGACGAGGCTGAGGGCGGTGGTGCCGGCGGCGGCATGAAGGAAGCGGCGACGATCGATCAACACGGGAACACTCCTCGGGAAACGGAAAACAGGATTATCTTATTGGACCTTGTAGGTCGGAAGCATCTCCACCGCGCTTTCGCTGCCGGCGGGTGCGGGGAAGCTCTGGATGAAGGTCGCGCCATCGGATGTGGTCGCGGGCGACCGATGCGCGGCGCGCAATGTGGCTGGCGCGACGTCGCGCTCCACCCAGTCCTCCATCGCCGCGATATAATCGATCGCGAAGCGGCCATCGCCACCCCAGCAATGCTCCATGCCGGGCACCATGACGAGCCGGGCAAAGGCTTCGGTGGAGGCGGGGCCGCCCATGGTGCGGGTGACGGCGCGATAATAATCGACGCTGTTCAGCGGGGCGACGCGGGCGTCGGCCCATCCATGATAGATCAACAGCTTGCCGCCGCGGCCGCGATAGGCGCGCAGGTCCGGATTGGACGCGGAGTAGAGAACCTCATACTCACGCAGCCGGTCGGGGTCGCGGTCGAAGTCGAACGCTTTCGCTTCCCAGCCTGGACCGAAATCCGACTGGATGTAGCGCGTCGTGTCGGTGCCTGAGCGGGTGGCTGAGGCGGGCCCGCCGATCGAGAGGAAGGCGCGCCAGCCCATCTCCGATCCCGGCAGGAAGCCGCCGCCGAAATAGACGGGCTGGCCTTTCGCGTTCACCGGGCCGGCATAGACTTTTCGCGCGGCCTCGACCTGCTCGGCGGTGAGGCAATCGCCTGCCTTGCTCTTGCAACCCAGCGTCGCAGGATCGAAGGCTGCAAGCGGGTTGCCGATGACGCCATCCTTCCGACCGTCGGCGGCATCCAGTGCCGCGACGGCGCCCCGGTGCAATGTCGCCAGACTGCGGTCGTCGAAGATCGGGCTGCCGTCGGCGCGGGCGAGGCTGTTCAGCGTCCAGACGAAGCTCATCGAGGTTCCCGCCTCGCTGATCACCGGTGCGCCGGCGATAATTCCGTCGAAATCCTCAGGGAAGCGCTGGGCCGAGACGAGCCCCTGGCGGCCGCCGGTCGAGCAGCCCATGAAATAGGAGCGTTTGGCAGGCTGCGCATAGAAAGCGCTGACGATCGCTTTGCCGGCCAGCGCGGTCCGGTGCGTGGCGCGATAGGCGAAGTCGAGCTTCGCCTCCAGGTTGCGCCAGGCCCATAGTCCGTCTCCGGCGCCGGACCTGTGGCCCATGTCGGACAATATGCAGGCATAGCCGCGCGCGGTCGGATAGTCGCATTCGCGCGCCCAAAGGGACTCGCCGGCCATGCCGCAGGACCCGGTGCAGCCCGCGTAGAAGAATTTCCCGTTCCAGCTCGAGGCGGGCAGGGTGATCTGGAAATGGGTGTTCGGCGACACATAGCCGCGCACGCGGCAGAGCTCGGTCGTCGACCCGCTCGGGGCGATCAATTCCGAAGAGAGAATATGGGCCGGCATTTCCGCCGGAAGATCGAGGGTTGCGGTCGGGAGTTTGGCGCAGGCGGCCTGGGCATCGGTCGTGATAGCGCTCGCGGGCGAGGCGCCAACTGCAAGGCAGGCGAGTAGCAAGACCATCAGCCAGTGCCGCATCGGCTTCCTCCCTGCCCAGACATCCTCGCCCCCACGAGGAAATTCGATCCTTGTCAGAAGAAGAGGGGCGGCGACCCGATGGCCGCCGCCCCTTCGTCATTGTCAGAACTTGTAGCCGACATTCACGCCGAACTGGCGGAAGGACGGTTCGACCTGAACGCCGCTGTAGAAGGCCTTTTCATAGGCGTTCGCGTAGTACTTCTCCTTGAAGAGGTTCTCGACGAACACGGTGGCGCGGAACTTCTCGGTCTCGACGCCGAGGCGGACGTTCACATTGTGGTAGCTCGGGCTGAGGAAAGGCTCACCCGCCACATTCTTGTACAGATAATAATAAGGGTTGGAGATCATGTTCGAACGATAGTTCCACTCGACGCGCGCGAAGGATTCGAGCTCGTCGGTGATCGGAAGGTTGTACTGGGTCTGCGCGCCCAGCGTCCATTCCGGAGCGTTCGTCAGCTGCTGGCCGCTGACATCGAGCACGATGCCGTCGATCAGGGCGTTCTTCCAGTCCTTATACTTCGACTTGTTGTAGCCGACTTGGCCGCTCAGCTTCCAGAAGTCGGTCAGCTTCGCGTCGAAGCTCGCCTCGATGCCGTAGCTTTCGGCTGCGGCGGCGTTGTCGATGCCGCTGACGCCGCGGAGCAGGCCGGTGACCGGATCGATGAACTGGAAGCGGATCGTCTGCTGAATGTCCTTCCAGTCCATGTAGAAGGCGGTGACGTCGACGCGGACGCGCTTGTCAAACAGATCGAACTTGGTGCCAAGTTCATAGTTCCACAGCGTTTCCGGATCGAACTCGTTGCGCAGCTGAGCCGCGTTCGCGGTCTGCGTTCCGCCCGACTTGAAGCCGCGCGACGCGGTCGCGAAGATCATCCAGTCGGTCTGCGGCTTGTAGCTGATCGTGAACTTGGGCGAGACGTCGTCGAACTTCGCCGAGCGGTCGTTGACGCCGGTCAGGATGGTGTTCGAGCGGGTCTGCGAGTCGTTGGTGACCTTCTCCTTCGAATAGCGGACGCCGGCGGTTGCGGCCCACTGGTCGGAGATGTTCCAGGTGCCCTGAGCGAACAGCGCGAAGTACTTCGACGTGCTGTAGCCATCTGCGCCGGTCACCTCGAGGCCGTTGCAGCGTCCGCCGGTCGAGGCCGGGCAGAGCGGGCTGTTGGCACCATGGAAGGTCGACTGGTCGCTCAGGCCGCTATCCTTGCCGACCACGGTGCCGATGCTCCAGTCGAGCGTCTGCTTGCCGTTCGAGGCGAGGCGGAGTTCGCCGCTGGTCGACTTGCGGGTAACCTTCAGGTCTTCGTAGAAGAAGTCGGGGCTGCCGCCGTCGACGTCGCCATAGTTGAACAGCGACGACTTGAGGTGGCCGAGGACGCTGGTCAGCGAGACGGGGCCCATGTCCCACACCGCGCGCGAGCTGATATAGTCGTACTTGGTTCCGACCTTCTGCGGGCGGTTGAAGTTCACGCGGTTGATATTGTTCGGATAGAAGCCGACGCCATCCGGATTGCCGATGACCCCGGCGGCCTTGCCGTAATAGACCGATGCCCAGGTGCGCGTGACGAAGCCGGTCGGCACGCCGTTGCGCATGCCGGTCGCCTCGTTCGAATAGCTGTACATCAGATCCCAGGTGAAGTTCTCGCTGGGGGTGAAGCGGCCCTGGATACGGCCGGTGTAGAATTTGCTGTCGTTGCCGCCGCCAATCGGGTTGATGTTCTTGATGTAGCCGTCGGACTTCTCATACTGGCCGGCGGCGCGGATCGCGAACAGGCCCGGCGAGATCGGCACGTTGATCACGGCCTGGGCGCGCTTGGTGTCGAAGCTCGAATAGCCGACTTCGACTTCGCCTTCCCAACGGTCCACCGGCTTCTTGGTGGTGACGTTGATGGCGCCGCCGACTGCGTTACGGCCGAAATAGGTGCCCTGCGGACCGCGCAGCACTTCGATACGCTCGAGGTCGACGATCTGCGGGTTGCTGGTGCCGGCGACGACGTTGAAATCGTCGATGTAGAAGGCATAGCTCGACTGGCGAACGTCGGCATAGGGGTTCAGCTGGTTCGAAATGCCGCGGATCGAGAGGTCCTTGCGATCGCGCGAGCCGTTGCTCTGGAAGGAGACGTTCGGGGTCATCGCGAAGAAGTCTTCGACGCCCTGCACGTTCTGGGCCTTCAGCTGCTCGGCCGTGACCGCGGTGATAGCGATTGGAACGTTCTGAATCGATTCCGCGCGGCGCTGCGCCGTCACGATGATTTCACCCTCGGACGCGGCAGCGTCCGCAGCGGACTGTGCATAGGCCGGAGCCGCACCCATGGCGACGGCAACCGACACAAGCGCGGTGCAGCCGCGCATGCGCCGACTGATCTTCGAGTAGAAAGAAGCGTCCATCATCTTACCCCTTTTTGATGAGCCCGCGATCTTTGATCTACGGTGCTCCGATCCTTGGTAGAAATCCCCTCTCGCCGGGCCCCACGCCCGGCTGAAGCTCAGTTCATTTCGTCCAGCATTGTGGGTCGACCGGCTGCTTCGCCGTGTCGACCGGTACGCGCACCAGCGTGATGGCGGCGATCTTGTCCCCGCGCAGATCGGCATGTCCGGCCGCGAGCATGCAGCCGACCTTGCCGTTCCGGCGCGAGCGAATGACATGATAGGTGTAAATGCGCCCGTCCTTCTCGAACACATCCTTGAAGGGCACGACGATCTCGACCAGCGCTCCGCTCGCCTGGATTGCCTGGAAATGCTTGGCCCAGTCGTCGAGGCCGTGGATCACCGTCTCGCCGTTCAGCGTGAGGGTGGCATCGGCCGTGAAATAGCGTGCGAAGTTGTCAGTCGTGTAGGCGCGCGGCGTCCTGAACGCCTGGTTCCACCAGGTGAACATTTGCGACAGCTTGTCGGTGGTCGGAGCGGCGGCCGCGAGCGGCGAGGCCGCTGCGAGCAGCGCGGCTGTCAGGGACGTCAGGATCGTCTTGGTCTTCACCATTTCCCCCATCTGCAGCCGGTACCTGACCAAACTGCTGGTTGAGTTTGTCCGTCAGTTACAAAGTTGTTGCAATGGCACCGAATAGGCGCGTTTGTTGCGCATCTTGCAAACTAGAGTGTTTCAATCCTTTGCAGGTCCGCTGACGATCGGCTTTCCGCCCTTCATCACGAAACTGATCGTGCGCAGCGCGCGAATGTCGCGGGTCGGATCGCCGTCCACCGCGACGATATCGGCGAGGTAGCCCGGCTTGAGCAGCCCCACCTCCTTGTCGACGCCCAGCATGCGCGCCGGCTCGATCGTCGCGGCGCGCAGCGACTGGAGCGGCGTCATGCCCGCATCGACATAGAGTTCGGCCTCGCGGATCGTGGCGGTCGTGCCCTCATTCGGCTCCCACGGATATTGGTCGCTGCCCAGCGCGATCGGCGTTCCGATCCTGATGGCGTTGCGCAGCGTTTCCCAATGCGCCTTGCCGACCGAATCCACACGGGCGAGATACCAGTCGGGCGAACCGATCTTGCGATAGAACTCCTTCGCCCCCTGCTGGCTGACGACGATCGTGGGGACGAGCCAAACGCCCTTCAGCTTCATCTTGGTGAGCACGGGCGGGGTGAGGAAATAGCCATGTTCGAAGCCGTCGATGCCCGCATCGAGCGCCGCCTCGGCCGCGAGAGGAGAGCCATTGTGTCCGGTCACCTTCACGCCGTTGCGATGCGCGACCTCGATCGCGGTCTTGAGTTCGTCGTCGGTGAAGGGCGACGCCGCGATTTCGCCATGGGTGTCGGAAATGCCGCCCGAGATGCCGAGCTTGATCCAGGTCGCTCCGCGCTTGACCTGCTCGCGCACCGCGCGGGAGAATTCGGCCGGGCCATTGACCTCGGTCGAACCATGTCCGCCCGTCGCGACTATCGAGGAGCCGGCGGTGTGGATGCGCGGACCATCGAAGGTGCCGCCGTCGATCATCTTCTTGACGGTGAAATCGACCCCGTCCTGCGCGCCGGTCAGACGGATCGTCGTAACGCCCGATCGCAGCGACTTCTGCGCATTGTCGAGCATCCGCAGCGCGATCGAATCCTTGCCCTCATCATAGACCCGCGCGGCGCCCGGCAGGTTGAGCGCGAGATGGACGTGCATGTTCATCAGCCCGGGAACCAGCCATTTTCCGTCGAGTGGGATGGTGCGCGTGCCGGCAGGAATCAGCGTCGTGGCGGCCGGGCCGATCGCCTTGATCCGTTCCCCGTCGATCAGCACCACGGCATTCTGGACGGGGGCCTTGCCGTCGAGGTCCACCACATTGGCGCCCGTCAACGCCACCATCTCGGCGATCGCAGGCGTGGCGAGGCCCAGGCTGGCGAAAAGGCAGATCGCTCCCATGCGTGGCGTCATTGCTGTGGCTCCCTCTGTTCCTGTGTTCGTGCGGCGGCAACAGGCCCGCCGGCCCATTTCGGCAGCATGCGCGCACGAACCGTGCAAACAATGCATCAATCTGCGATAGTTTGTTGCGATATCCGCAAAATCGACATTGCAATGTCATGGAAGTCACGGAAAACGGGCATATTTCCGTCATCCGGCCGGGTTGCGAGCTGCTTGCCGTGGGGGCGCGGATTTGCATTCTGCGCGCAGGGTTCCGACCGCATCATGCACGGGGGGATAAAGATGACCGTCTTCCAATCGATACAGCCTTCGCGGCGCGCGATGCTCGCCCTGCTCGGCGCAGGGGCTGCGGCCGCAGCCGTGCCGACCTGGGCTGCCGGCACTGGCGACGCCGGGCGCAAGCTGCGCGCGCTGCTCGAGAAGAGCGACGAGGCCGAGGCGTTGCTCGATCCCATCTCGGAATCGCGCAAGGCGAAGGCGGTTCGCGGTCCGCTCTTCGTCGATCCGCTCGGCGATTTCTATGCGTCCAGGCTCAAGGCGAACAAGACCGCCGAGCTGCGCGAGCTGCAGACGATCGACCGGGCCGCGCTCTCGCCGGTCGACCAGATCGCCTATGACGTCTTCGCCTATAAGACACGGCAGACGCTCGAACTTTTCGAGACGGGCCTGTTCGAGGTGCAGCGCAAGGCACCCTTCAACCCGTCCTTCGGCCTGCAGGTCGAGTTTCCCGACTTCGTATCGGGCGGCCCCGCGCCTTTCGCGACGGTCCAGGATTATCAAGCGGGCCTCGAACGGCTCGACGGCTTTGCCGGCTATCTCTCCAATTCGGTCGTGCAGGCGAAGCGCGGCCTCGACGCGGGCTATCGCCAGCCCCGGATCGTCATCGAAAATCTGCTGAAGCAGGTCGATGCCCTGCTGGCGACACCGGTCGAGAAAAGCCCTTTCTGGTCGGCGATCGATCGCATTCCGGCAGGTTTTTCGTCAGCCGACAAGGCACGCTTCACTGCCGCCTATCGCAAGGCGATCGATGAAAAGGTCTATCCGGGCTACCGCCTGTGGCAGAGCTTCCTGCGCGAGACCTATCTGCCGGTCGCGACGGCGGAGCCGGGGCGCTGGGCGATGAAGGACGGCGATCGCCTCTATGCGTGGGAGCTGGCCCGCCACACCACGACGCGCAAAACGCCGGACGAGATTCACGCGCTCGGCCTGTCCGAAGTCGCCCGTATCCGCGCGGAGATGGACCGGGTCCGCGAGAAGGTCGGTTTCTCCGGCGATCTCAAGGCGTTCTTCGAATATGTTCGGACCGATCCTAAATTCTACTGCAAGACGCCCGACGAATTGCTCGGCCGGTTCAAGGCGATCGAGGACCGTATCTGGCTGCGCATTCCGGAGCTGTTTCACGGCCGACCGAAAGCCCCGTTCAAGGTGGCCCCGCTGCCCGCTCTCGGCGACCAGCGCGGCACCGGCTATTATCGGCCGGGCCCGCCCGACGGGAAGAGCCCGGGCATCCTGTTCTTCAACATGTCGATGCTCAACACGCGACCGATCCCGACGCTGGAGACACTGACCCTGCACGAGGGCATTCCCGGGCACCATTTCCAGATCACGCTGGCGCGCGAGAATGAGGCTTTGCCGCCTTTGCTCCGCTACGGCTCGTCGACCGCCTATAGCGAGGGCTGGGGCCTCTACGCTGAATCGCTCGGACCGGAACTCGGCATGTTCGGCGATCCGATGCAGCTGTTCGGCCATCTCGACATGGAGATGCTGCGCGCGGTGCGGCTGGTGGTCGACACCGGTATCCACGCCATGCGTTGGGACCGTCAGAAGGCGATCGACTATATGCTCGACAACACCTCGATGGCGCCCCGCGACGTAGCAGTCGAGATCGACCGTTACATCGCCTATCCGGGCCAGGCCTGCGCTTACAAGATCGGCGAACTCAAGTTCCGCGAGCTGCGCAACCGTGCGACCGCCAAGCTTGGCAGCCGCTTCGATATCCGCGACTATCACCAGCAGGCGCTGGAAACCGGCAGCCTGCCGATGGACGTGCTCGAAGCGAAGGTCGACGGCTGGATTGCCGCTGGCGGGGGAAAGACAAGCGCATGACTACTGCAGGCTACGGACACCGCTGGCTGTTTCTGATACCCTTTCTTTGGCAGATCGCGGCTGTCCCGCTGGTCAACGACGTTGCGTGGCGGCCGCTGTCGCTGCCTTTCCCGATGGCGTGGCAGATGGTGGGCATCGTCATCACCACGATCGTCATCGCCATCGTGTTCCGCCTCGACGAGCGCATCGACGGGAACGAGGATGGCGCTGACGGCGAGGGGCTCCAGGGCGGGGACCACCACGCATGATCCTTGCTCTCACATTGGCGATCGTGCTCGGGACCGTGATCGGCGCGGTGCTCTACAGCCGGCGGCAGGCGCGCGCGAAGACGATGGCGGAATGGGCCGTCGGCGGCCGTCGCTTCGGCATCCTCATCTTCTGGTTCCTCAACGCCGGCGAGATCTACACGACCTTTGCGGTGCTTGGCATTTCGGGCTTCGCCTGGGCCTATGGCGCGCCCGCCTATCTGGCGCTGACCTCGGTCTCGCTGGCGGCGGTGATCGGCTATTGGCTGATGCCGCGCATCTGGGCGGCGGGGCACAAGGACAATCTGGTCACGCAGGCGGACTTTTTCGCCGCTCACTACAAGGCGACGTGGCTCGGCGTCGTCGTCGGTCTGGCCGGCATCGCCGCACTGATCGTCTATGTGCAGATCCAGATCACCGCGCTCGGTCTGATCCTGCGTCTGACGCTGGGGCAGGACGTGTCGCCCGCATTGGCCGCGATCATGGCGGCGGTCGTGATGGTCGCCTTCGTCTTTCTGGCTGGTCTGCGCTCGGCCGCCTTCGCGGCGGGCGTGAAGGACGTCCTGATGCTGGTCGTCGTCGTCGTGCTGTGCGGCGGCGCGGCCACGGCGGTCGGCGCGTCGTCGATCATGGACATCTATACCCGCGTGCAGGACAGTTTTCCCGCAGCCGGCAGTTTCCCTGGTCTGAAGCCCGAAGCGGGGCTCGACAGCGTCTGGCTGATGACCTCTGCGCTCAACGTGGCGATCGGCAACTGGATCCTGCCGCACCTCTTCCAGCTGTGCTTCTCGGCCGGCAGCCGCAAGACGATCCGGCGCAACGCGGTGCTGCAGCCGATCTATTCGCTCTCCTATTTCTTCATCATCCTGCTCGGCTTCGCCGCCCTGTTGGCGGGTACCCAGCCGCCGGACGGCGACAGCAACGCCGCCCTGATCACCTTCGTCGCCGGCCATTATCCGCCCTGGGCCGTCGGCCTGTTCGCGGGGACGGCGTGTCTTCTGGCGCTCGTGCCCGGATCGGTGCTGTTGCTGACCGCAGGATCACTGTTCAGTCGCAACGTCCTCAAGCCGATGCTGCCGTCGCTCACCGACCGCGCCGCGCTGCTCGCCTCGCGCTTGTCGATGCTGGTCTTTGCGGGCACCGCCGTGTGGCTCACCTTGGGGGCGTCACGCTCGCTGGTCGAGATCGGGCTGTCGGCCTATGCCGCGATCGGCATGCTCGCACCGGGCGTCTATTTCGCCTTTATCTGGAAGCGGGCGAACGCGGTGGGCATCATGGCGGGCATCGTCGTCGGCTATGCCGCGCTGCTGCCGCAGATGCAGCCCTTCTGGAACGATGTGCTGCCGCATTGGGACACCGGCCTGGTCGCGATGATCGTCAATGCTGCGGTGGCGGCGCTGGTCTCGGTGGCGATACCGTCACGAGACCGGCGCTAGATCCTCCTCGACGAGCGAGGGCGTCGCCTGCGCCGGCGCCCAGTTCTTGAGGCTGTTTTCCAACTGCGACAGGAGGCGCGCCGGTGCGCCGTCCAGCTGACGGCCTAGCCGGTGGATCAGGCTTACCGACGAATGCTCGAGTTCGGGATCGAGCAGCGGCCGCGCGACCAGGCTGCCTTCGGCAAGCTCGGTCAGCGCGGAGATGCGCGGCAGCACCGTGACCGCGCGCCCCGCCTTGGCGACGTCGCGCATCATCTGGATCGAGGTCGTGACCAGCATCGGTTCGAGCATGATCCGCGCGCGCCGCTCGGCATGCAGCAGGGTCGAGCGGATACGGAAGCCCTTGGGCGGCAGGCACAGGTCGAAGCGGCTGAGATCCTCGAGCGTGATCGCGCTGAGGGCCGCTGCCGGGTGGTTCGGCGCGCACAGGACGGTCAGCGGCTGGCTGACCGACAGGCGCGTTCGGATCTTGGGTTCGTCGGGCTCATGCAGGATCATGCCGATATGGACTTCGTCCTCCAGCACCATGCGGACGATCTCCGAACTCGCGCAGCTATGGACGGTGATCGCGATACCCGGATTGCGGCGCTGGAACTGGTCGATCGTCTTGGCGAAGGCATTGCCGATGAACCCTTCGCCGATCGCCAGCACGATGTGCCCGGCCTTCACCTCGCGCAATTCCTGCAGGCGGTTCATCAGCCCTTCGCGATCGGCGAGCTGCTCGCGGTGGAAATCGAACACCAGCCGCCCGGCATCGGTCAGCCGGATCGACCGCCTTCCGCGCTCGATCAGCGAGACGCCCATGGCACTTTCGAGCTGGCTGATCTGGCGGCTGATCGAGGATACGGCGACGCCGATCTTCTCGCTCGCCAGGCGCATAGAGCCGAGCGTGGCGGCCTCATAGAAATAATGGAAAGCGTTGTCCCACATATCCCGCTCCGTTTTCGTGCCGCGATGCAACAGGAAAGCGGGGTGTAACGCAAATGAAAACTTTGCACGCAACGCAACGAACATGGGGATTCATTGCTATTGCTGCGAGCGCGGCTTCGTCGCAACAGCTAGGGACGGCGTGGCAATGCCGTTACGAGCGCCAAAGGGGGCCATGGTTTGAGCAAGCGATCTCGCGTCAACTGGCGGGGCTATATCCCTGCGATCACGACACCTTTCGACGCCGATCGGCAGCTCGATCTGGCCGGCCTCGGCCGGCTGCTCGAGTGGCTCGAGGCAGAAGGCATGCACGGCCTCGTCATCGCCGGCACCACCGGCGAGTGGACCAGCCTCAGCCCGGCCGAGCGCAAGCAGCTGTTCGCAGCCGCTGGCGACCAATTGGGCAAGCGCCTGCCGCTCATTGCCGGCTGCAGCGCTTTCACCGCACCCGAGGTGGTAGATTTCGCCGAAGCGGCCGCGGCGCATCATTTCGAGGGCGTGCTGGTGACCCCGCCGCCGTACCTCCGACCCAATGCCGACGAGATCGTCGACTTTTACACCGACGTGTCGAAGCGCACCCCATTGCCGATCTGCGTGTATAACTGGCCGCCGGGCACCGCGATCGACATGCCGGTCGAACTGCTCGAGCGTCTGGCCGACATCGAGAATGTCGTGGCGATCAAGCAGTCGACCAGCGACCTGCGCAGCTTCGTCGGCACCTTCTTCGCGCTGAACGAAAAGGTTCGCGTGTTCGGCCATTCGATGGATGAGCACGGCCTGGCGCTGCTGCAGGCGCGCGGCGGCGACGGAACCATGGGGGCCGGCGCGGTCCTGGGCCGCGTCCACCCCGACTTCTACAATCACCTTTGGGCAGGGGAGATAGACGCGGCCCGCGCTTGCGGCGTAAAGGACCGCATGATCCTCGACCATTGGTACACCCGCGAACTGGTCGGCCGCTTCGGGTCCGGGCCGGCCGTGCTCAAGGCCGGGCTCAACGTGCAGGGCCTTCCTGGCGGTTTCGTCCGTCGACCGCTGCGCGATGTCGCCGACGAGCATATCGCCACGATCCGGGAGACCCTGGTCGCCGCCGGGCGGCTCTAGCCGATGGAGCGGTGCGATGTCCTGGTGGTGGGGGGCGGCCTCGTCGGCTGCGCCGCCGCCTGGCATCTCGCCGCTGCCGGAGCGAGCGTCACGCTCGTCGACGCCGCCGATTTTGGCCTGGGCGCGTCGGGGCAGAATGCCGGCTCGCTCCACTTCCAGATCGAACGCCGCTTCCTCGAACAGGGTGATGCGCTCGCCCGACAGGCCGAACAGACCATAGCGCTCAGCCGCATGGCGATCGAGGACTGGCGCGGGCTGGAGGCGGCGCTGGATGCCGATCTCCACGTCGTCATGGACGGCGGCTTCATGGTCGCCGAGACCGCCGAACAGGTCACGATGCTGGAGCGCAAGGTCGAGCGCGAGATCCGCGAGGGGCTGCGCATGCGCCTGCTCGATGGTGATGAGGCCCGGCGGATCGCGCCCTATCTGTCCCCATCGATCCTGGCCGCTGGTTATGCGGCCGACGAAGGCCATGCGGACTCGCGGGCGATCGTACCCGCTTATGCGGCGGCGGCCCGCCGCGCGGGTGCGCGGCTGATCGGCCGGACCCGTCTCGACCGCTTGCAGCGCGTCGGTGGCGGTTTCGAAGCGGGCGCGGGCGATCTGTCGATCCGCGCCGGCCAGCTGCTGGTCGCTGCAGGTGCGTGGACCCCGCACATCTGCGCCATGGCGAACCTCCACGCACCGCTCTATCCGGTCGCGCTGTTGATGAACGTGACCGAGCGCAGCCGCACCTTGGAGGTGCCGCATCTGGTCCAGCATGTCGGCCGGCGCTTGTCGATGAAGCAGACCGGGGCGGGTAATATCCTGATCGGCGGTGGCTGGCCCTCGCGGCTCGCCCGCACGGCCGATGGCGGTTTCGATCCCGGCGTGCGGCCCGAACTGATCGGGGACTCGCTCGCCGGCAATCTGCGCGCCGCGATCGATACCGTTCCGGCGGTTGCCGGGCTCAACCTGATCCGCAGCTGGACCGGCGTCACCGCCGTCAGTGCGGACCAGCTCCCGGTCGTGGGGGAAGTGCCGCGCCTGCCGGGCTTCTGGATTGCAGGCGGAGGCTCGGCCTTCACCCTGGGGCCGACCTTTGCGCGGCTCGTCGCGCAGGCGATCGGTGGCACCCCGGCGCCCGAACTCGACTTCGTCTCGCCGGCGCGGTTCGAGCATCTGAACAGCTTCATGGGGTAGGCATGCGGATCGAACGCGACACCGAGCGAGGGCGCGCCGTGACCCTGTCCGTGAATGGCCAAAGCCTCGCGGCTTTCGAGGGCGAGATGCTGGCGACGGCAATGCTGCACCATGCTGCTGCGTTTCGTCGCGACACGCGTGGTCTGGAGCGGGGCCTGTTCTGCAACATGGGCAGCTGTTCGGAATGCATGGTCACGCTGCTGCCGTCGGGACGGCGCGCGCGTGCCTGTCTGACGCCGGTGTCGGACGGCATGGAGGTGCGGACCGATGGCTGATCGAGTCGATATCCTGATCGTCGGCGGCGGGCCGGCGGGGCAGGCGGCGGCGCTTACCCTTGCCGATCTGGGCGTCGCCGCGACCGTGGTCGACGAGCAGCCGCGTCCCGGCGGGCAGATATTGCGCCAGCCGCCCAAAGCCTTTCGGATTGCCGGTTGGATGGAGGGCGGGCTCTACGCCGATCTTCGCCGCCAGCTGGCCCGTTTCGAGGATATGCCTGCGGTCGACTGGCGGGGCGGGCGCTCGGTCCTTGGCCTGGCCCGGAGCGGGCAGGGCGGCTTCACCGTCACGCTGTCGTCGGCAAGCGGCGTCGAGACGATCGAGGCAGCGCGCGTGCTTGTGGCGGCGGGGTGCCAGGACCTGGCGGTGCCGCTGCCCGGCTGGACCTTGCCCGGCGTCTACGCAGCCGGCGGGGTGCAGGCGTTCCTGAAGAGCCAACGCCTGATTCCCGGAGAGCGGCTCTTGTTCGCCGGTACCCATCCACTGCAGATGGTGATTGCCGCGCAGGTCGTGGAAGCCGGCGGCGCGGTCGAGGCGGTGCTGTTCGCCCAGCAGCAACTCTCGATGGTCAAGGCGGTGGCGGGTGCGCCGCTGACGGCCGCTGCTCATCTCGGCAATCTTCTGGCGGCGGCCGGCGCGATGCAGACCCTGCGTCGTCATGGCGTGCCGGTCCGTTACGGCGTGCCGATCGGACGCATTCTCGGTGAGCGCAGCGTGGAAGGCGTCGAGGCCGGGGGCCGTACATGGTCGTGCGACGCGGTCGGCCTCTGCTTCGGCTTCGTGCCGCAGTCGGCGCTGCCGCGCATGATCGGCGCGCGCATGCGCCAGGCGGGGCCGGCGGGCGGATGGGCCGCGCTGCATGACCGCTGGATGCGCTCGACCGTGCCCGGCCTGTTCGTGGCCGGCGAGACGACCGGCGTGGCCGGTGCGCCGGCGGCGATGGCGGCGGGCGAGGTCGCGGGCGCCGGAATCGCGCTCGACATGCGGCTGCTCGATGAAGCGGGCGCCGATCGGCTCGCATCGGCCGCACGCTCTCGCCGCGAGGAACTCTTGCGCTTCGCGGCGCTGCTGGACCGCATCGCCGATCCGCGTCGCTTCTTTCCCGCCATGGAGCCGGATACGCTCGTCTGCCGCTGCGAGGATGTGCCGCTCGGCCGGATCGAACAGCTGCTCGACGGACGTTCGGCGAACGCCATCAAACTGTCGACGCGCTGCGGCATGGGGGCATGCCAGGGCCGCAATTGCGAACCGACGCTGCTCCGCCTGATCGGCAACGCGAACGACTCTGGTTTCGCCGCACGTTTTCCGGCGCGACCCATCACGATCGCCGATCTTGCGGCGCCGCCGCTTCGTTGCGACTAGAGCAACGATCGGAGCGCCATTCCACGATTGCCGCCGTGCCTTCCGCACGACACATTCGGTGCAATTCTAGCCGGAGACCATCAATGAGCGCGACGCCCGAAAAGCCGCAATTCCTCTCGGTCGATCATATTTCCTGGACAGTTCCCGATCTGGAGGCGGCGGTCGCCTTCTATCGCGACGTCATCGGCGCGGAGGAGCTGTTCCGCCTCGGCCCGCTCGACGCGGCGGATATCCCGCTCGACGATCAGGGCCGCGACTGGATGGCGACGCATGTCAATGTGCCGGGCGCGCGGCTGACGCTGGTCATGATGAAGCTGACCGACAATATGAACTTCCAGCTCGTCCAATATGACAAGCCGGACGATCGCCGGCAGGACCTGCCGCGCAACTGCGATCGCGGCGGCCATCATCTCGGCCTCAAGGTCGACGACGTCGACAAGGCGATCGCCTATCTAACCGCCCATGGATGCACCGCGATGGAGATCATCCACATCACAGACGGGCCGCTGGCCGGTAAGAAGAATGTCTATATGACCGATCCCTTCGGTCACAGCCTCGAAATCGTCGACTAAAGCCAGAGCGGGAGACACAGCATGGCGAACAACCGTATCAACCCGGACTCGATGTATAATTCGCTCGCTTACGGCTTCTCGCACGCGGCCGTGCAGACAAGCGGCAAGACCGTCCATTTGGCCGGGCAGGTCGCCTGGGACAAAGATTGCAATATCGTCGGCGGCGATGACCTTGCGGCGCAGACGCGCCAGACGCTGGCGAACATCAAGACGGTGATCGAGGCGGCCGGCGGTACGATCGCCGATATCGTCCGTCTGCGCATCTATGTGGTCAACCACTCGCCCGACAAGCTGGGCGTGGTGCTGCCCGAGGTGGGCGCCTTCTTCGGCGACGTGACCCCGCCGCCAAACACCTTTCTGGGCGTCCAGGCGCTGGCCCTGCCGGACTTCCTGATCGAGATCGAGGCGACCGCCGCGATCGACTGAGCGAAATGGATCGTCCGGGGGAGGGGGTAAGGCCTCTCCCGGCGATGCCGCACTATCGGGCCTCTGGCATGGCGCCGCGAAACGCGCCAGAAGGCCTCCCTATGAAGGCCTATCAGCTCCAGGATCTGCTTCTCGACACCCTCGTGCGCCAGCATGGCGGCGAGCGCAGACGTTGGCGCAGCGCGCTCGGCGCATTGCGGCTCCACGACATCGAGACCCACCCCCATTGCAACTGGAGCCTGGCCCCATCGGGCAGCGCGGGCCAGAACGCCAAGATCGAGCGGCTGCTCGATGACGTCCGGGCGCGCTATCCGATCGTGACCGCCGACTGAGAAAGGGCCGCGATGAAGACGATTGGCCTGATCGGCGGGATGAGCTGGGAAAGCTCTGCCGAATATTATCGGCTGCTGAACCAGGGGATAAGGGAACGCCGGGGGGCCACCGCCTCGGCCCGCTGCATCCTCTGGTCGTTCGATTTCGCGGAGATCGAGCGGCTGCAGCATGAAGGCGACTGGGACAGCTTGTCGGCGCTGATGGTCGACGCGGCACAGCGGCTCGAACGTGCCGGAGCCGACCTTCTTCTGCTCTGCACCAACAGCATGCACCGTACTGCTCCCGCAATAGAGGCAGCGGTCGCGATACCGCTGCTCCATATCGCCGATCCGGCGGCGGAGAGCATCCGGACGGCGGGACTGTCGCGCGTCGGCTTGCTCGGGACAGCGTTCACGATGGAGCAGCCCTTTTATCGAGATCGTCTGGCGAAGCGTCACGGGCTGGAGGTGATCATACCGGAGGCGGACGACCGAGCGATGGTTCACCGCACCATCTACGAAGAACTCGTCGCGGGTCGGGTTCTGGGGGAATCCCGTGCGGCCTACCGCGACGTCATCGCGCGCCTGGTCGATGCGGGCGCCGAGGCTGTCATCCTCGGCTGCACCGAGATCATGTTGCTCGTGCGACCGGAGGACAGCGCGGTTCCGCTGTTCGACACCACCGCACTCCATGTTCAGGCTGCGCTCGAAGCGATGCTGGCCGATTAAGGTGACGGGGAGCGCCTGAACCTGTGGAACTGGTGGGAGGGTTTGCGGCGCGCCGAGCAAAGGGGGACAGGGCGCGCCGCCGACCTCTTCAGCCCCCCGGTCGTGCCAGCGGGGAAATGGGGGGGCGGGGTCGCGCACCGGCGGTCGAGTGATCGAGCAAGATACCGCCGATGCGCGTCATCCTTGTGCCCGGTGTTACGTTCCCGATCCAATCGAAAGAGGGTCGCCCGATCGATAGAGATCATCTATCATCCTTGCTATGCCTACGGTCCGTCAGCTCGAATATCTCGTTGCGGTCGCCGATCTGCTCCATTTCGGCAAGGCGGCGGACCAGTGCGGCGTGTCGCAGCCGACCCTCAGCCATCAGCTGACGGCGCTCGAGAAGCGACTTGGCGGCAGGCTGGTGGAACGGAGCGGCTGGACGGTGGAACTGACCCCGCTCGGTCGACAGATCGTCGAGCGCGCGCGGCGAGTGCTGGTCGAAGTGGGTGAGATTCGAAGCGTGGCGCGGCGCGCGCGCGAGAAGATGGTCGGTATCATCCGTTTCGGAGTGACGCCTACCCTCGGACCTTATCTGATGCCGTCCATCGTCGGGGCGCTCAATCGCGAGGAACCGGATCTGCGCCTCTACATCCGTGAGGGCATCCCTTCGGAACAGGCGCTCGAACTGTCGCGCGGACGGCTGGACATGATGGTGGGGCCGCTGCCGCTCAGTGCGGAGGGGATCGAACTCGAGCCGCTGTTCCGGGAGCGCATGATCATCGTCGTCCCGCCCAACCATCCGCTCGCCGAGCGCGAGGTCGTGAAGCGCGAGGATCTGGCGGGCGAGCGCTTCCTGTCGCTTGACCCCCGCCATCATTACCACCGTATGGTCGAGCGCATCTGCGACGAGCTCCGCGCCGTGATTCTGCGCGATTATGAAGGCACCAGCCTCGACAGCATCCAGCAAATGGTTGGTTCCGGCATCGGTCTGGCCGTCCTTCCCGAACTCTATCTTCGTTCCGAAGTCGGCGGCGATGCGCTGGTGCGACGGGTTGAGCCCGTCGACTGGACCAGCACGCGTTCGATCGCAGCGGCCTGGCGCACGCGCGCAGCCAATGAGGATAGCTATCGCTCGATCGCGCGCCGCATCCAGCTGACCGCTCGGGCGATCCTCTCGGCGGATTGAACGACGCGTCGGAAAACTCTTGCCGAAAGCTTAACCGGCCCGATAGATTTTTTCTATCGTTTACCCCCGATCCTTTCAATTGGCTTTCGAGGCGCTTTCCCGGCATTTCATCGGTCACGGGCCGGGAGGCGCCAAGACAGTAGGCAGATCGGCGAGCGTCGATCGAACGACCGTCAGACCTCCGGGGCCGCCGAGAAGTTGGACCAGTACCGCCTCTAGCCAGAGGTTCCCAGTTTGCCGTCGGGTTGGTTTCCCCCAAGCAACCCCACCGACCCGACGGTCACTGACGACGCGCCGCCCTGTCTCCCTGTTGCCGAAGTGGCGGCGCGTCGTCAGACCAATGGCCGGCAGGTGCCTTGCCAACCCTCAACACATCCAAAAGGAGAGAGTGGACATGCACGCCTTGGTCTACCGTTTGTCGCTCGCCCATCGTCGGCTGGAGAAGGAGATCAGCCGCGAAATGCAGAAGGCCGTGCCCGACGATGCCCGTCTATCAAAGCTCAAGAAGCTGCGCCTGGCGATCAAGGACCAGTTGCAGGGCTTCCTGCCCCGCCCGACGACGCACTGACAAAGGTCGACCGGCCCGATATCCACGGAGCGCCGGTCAATAAGCGGATAAACCCCGCCAAGGTTGGATAGACGGAAAGCGCGCCCCGACCTCTTATTCGCCGTCAATCGGTAGAAAGAGATGAAAAGGGGAAATCGATGTCGTCCAACCTTGGCAGAAGCCTGATTACGACTTTGCTTTCGGCCAGTGCGCTGGCTACCAGCGCGCCGCTGTTCGCGGGCCAGGCGGATGCCACCGCCGGCGCGAGCGAGGCGACCGAGATCGGCGACATCGTCGTCACCGCCCGCCGCCGCGAAGAGACGCTGCAGAAGGTCCCGGTGTCGATCACTGCCTTCACTGCCGCCGATCTTCAGGCGAGGCAGGTCGACAATGTCTCCCAGATCGCTCAATCGACTCCCAATCTGGTGTTCAACTCGTCGGCGCCGATCTCGGGCAGCAACACCGCCGCGTCGATCTACATCCGCGGTATCGGCCAGACCGACTTCACCCTCGTCACCGATCCCGGCGTCGGTCTCTATCTGGACGGCGTCTATATCGCCCGCTCGGTCGGCGGCGTGCTCGACCTGGTCGACGTCCAGCGCGTCGAGGTGCTGCGCGGGCCTCAGGGTACGCTGTTCGGCAAGAACACGATCGGCGGCGCAATCAACATCACTTCGCAGCCGCCGAAGGACGAGTTCGGCGGCACGGTCGAGTTGCGCACCGGCAGCCGTAACCGCATCGACGGCAAGGCCGTGGTCGATCTGCCGGTCAACGACACGCTGGCGCTGCGCGTCTCGGCGGCGACGCTCAACCAGGACGGTTTCGTCAAGAATGCGGGCGGGCCCAAGCTCGGCAACACCAAGGCGCTACTCGGTCGCATCGCGCTGCGCTGGAAGCCGACCGATGCGCTGACGATCGATCTCGCAGCCGATGGCACGCGGCGGCGCGAACAGGCGCAGGCGCAGAAGCTGCTCGATTTCAATCCGAACGCCGGTGCGCCGACCTTCGGCCCCTATAATGGGGTGATCGCACCCGCGCTCGGGCTACCGCAGTTCGATGCGCGCTTCACGGCGGGCGGACCCTATCAGACCTTCCGGGGCCGCAACCCGAATGCTATTTCCGACCTGGACCTGTGGGGGGTAGGGGGCACGGTCGCCTATGAGATGGGCGACGTCACGCTGAAGTCGATCACGGCCTTCCGCAAGTTCGATAGCCAGTTCGGCCGCGACACCGACAATTCGCCCTTCACCATCGTCGAAACCTATGACGACATCAGCCAGCAGCAGTTCAGCCAGGAGGTCCAGCTCTATGGCTCGCTCATCGACGACCGTCTCGACTGGCTCGTCGGCGGCTATTATTTCACCGAGAAGGGTGACAATCTCAACAATGTCTACACCTCGGTCATCCTGATCAAGAGCGGTGGCGCGGTTAAGAATGACAGCCTTGCCAGCTTCGCCCATCTCTCGTTCAAGGCGACCGACAAGCTGCGGCTGACGGCCGGTGCGCGTTACACCGACGAGACCAAGCGCTTCACCCCCGACCAGCAGGTCATTTTCTACGACTATACCCAGTCGCTGTTCGGCGGCGCCGGCTTCACCGACGGCCAGCGCATCCTGCCCAAGGTCCAGTCGAAGCGGAAGTTCAACGATTTCTCGGTCCTTCTCGGTGCCGACTATCAGTGGACCGATCGCCTGATGACCTATGTGTCCTTTTCGCAGGGCTTCAAGTCGGGCGGATTCAACCAGCGCGTCTTCCCGCCGCGCGCCGTTCCCGGCTCGTTCGATCCCGAGACGGCCGACGTCTACGAAGCCGGCCTGAAGACCTCCAATGCGGCGGGTACGGTCCGTTTCGACCTCGCCGGCTTCTACACCCGCTACCGGGACATCCAGGTCCGCGTGCTGGACGTGATCGCGCCTGGCACCGGCAATGCCGCAGCCGGGCGTGTATACGGCGCCGAGGCGGAACTGACACTGCGCCCCGTCAAGCCGCTGACGCTGCAATTCTCGGCCGGCTATCTCGACACGGGCTACACCAAGTTCGCCGCCGATTTTGATCCGTCTCAGGGCATCGACAAGGGCGACAGCTTCGTCAACTCGCCGAAATGGTCTCTCGCCGGTTCGGCCAGCTATGTCGTGCCGCTGGGCGAGATCGGCGACCTGACGGTGCGCGGCGACTGGAGCTACCGGTCGAAGACCTACAGCGACGCCGCGAACAGCGAGAACATCGCCCAGAGCGGATACCACCTGTTCAACGCAACCCTGATCTACGACACGCCCGACAAGCTCTGGCAGGTTGCGGCCGGTATCCGGAATATCACCGACAAGCGCTATCTGCTCACTGGCAACAATGAGTTCGGTGGCTTCGGCTATGTCGAAGGCGTGTTCGCCCGGCCGCGCGAGTGGAGCCTTTCGGTCCGCAGGTCTTTCTGATCTGCGACGGTCCTCTCGAACCGCTGCCGACAGCCGACATGAGCTTGAACCTACAGGAAAGGGTACCCTTGAGCGGGACCACAAAACTCGATCGGCTGGCCGCACGCGGCCGGCCGATCCTCGCCTGCTATTTCGTGATGGGCGACGAGGATTTCGACGACGCCCTGCGCGACATCTATGTCGAGGAGGGCGTCGACATCTTCGAACTCGGCATCCCTTCGGTCGACCCCTATCTCGACGGCTCCGACATTGCCGGTGCCATGGCGCGGGTCATCGGCGCAGGCGGCGATGGCTATGACCGGATCGCTGAAGTTTCGGCCTGGCTGGCCACACATCCGTCGGCATCCGCCGGGGTCTGCATGGCCTATGCCGATCTCGATGTGGCGCGGGTTGCCGGGCTTCCGCTCGACGGTGCGCTCGTGATCGGCGATGCGGACAGGGCGATCACCGTAGCGGGCGTGCCGCAATGCGGCCTGCTACCGCTCGACCAGGACCGCTGGGACCTGGACGCGGCGCGCAGCTGGGACGGCTATGTCATGATTCAGGCGGCGGACGGCAAGACCGGACCGCGCGACACGCTGGACCCCCGGCTTGCCGAGACGATCGCCTCCGCACGGCGGGCGGCTATCGTTCGCCCGCTGCTGGCGGGCTTCGGCATCGGAACCCCGCAACAGGCGCGCGAGGCTGTCGATGCGGGCGCCGATGGGGTCGTTATCGGTTCGATGTGCGTGCGCAATGTGCGGCGAGGCAAGAACGAGATCCGGCACTTCCTGCGCGACGTCAGGAGCGCGCTCGATGCCTGACGACGGCTATATTCTGGGTATCGATCTCGGCACCACCTCGCTCAAGGGCGCCTTGTACGGGCGCGACGGCGAACTGCTTGCGACCTGTGGCACGACCTATCCGACCAATCGAGCCGTAGAGGGACGGGTCGAACAGAATGCCTGGGATTGGATGATGGCACTGTGGCAGGTGGCCGACCGGTTGATGGAAGGCCGCTCGCCCGCCGAGCTCACCGCGATCGGCATCTGCAGCCAGGTCAACACCTATGTCTTCGTGGACGAGGAGGGTACCCCGCTGGCCCCTGCAGTGGTGTGGCAGGACGTACGGGCGGAAGAAGAGGCGGAGCGCCTGAACCAGCTGGTCGGCGAGGAGCGTCGGGCCCGATGGTGGCCGTCCGGCATGGCGGTCAGCGCCAGTCACATGCTGCCGCAAATGGCCTATATGGCGCGTCATCGTCCCGATCTGTGGGCGCGGACGGCGAAGATCCTGTCGCCGAAGGATTTCCTGCTCCGCCAGTTGACCGGAAGCTGGACGGCCGATCCCTTTGCCTGCTTCGACGCGGTCGATGCGTCGGGGGCCTATATCGACGAATATCTCGCGCTGGTGCCGGGAGCTGCGGACAGGGTTGCTCCGCTGCGGTGCTTCCGCGATGTTATCGGCCGCTTTCGCCACGCGCATTGGCCCGATTGTTCGGCCCGCATCGTCAACGGCACCATGGATGCCTTTGCCTGCCTGTTCGGATCTGGCGCGGCCGGTCCGGGCGAGGGCTGTTACATCAGCGGGACCAGTGAGATCGTCGCGCTGATCGGCGCGCAGCCGGGCGGCCGGGCGGGAATCGTGAGCTTTCCACCGATCGACGACTGGTATGTCCAGGCCGGCCCGACGCAGAGCGGTGGCGACACGCTGCGCTGGATGGCGCAACTGCTCGGCACCGATCATCAGGGAGTCCTCGACCGCGCCGCGCAGGCCGATCGTGCGGGGGCCGGCGATGGCGTCCTGTTCCTTCCGCATCTGGAGGGCGAGCGCGCGCCGCTCTGGGATGCCCATGCGCGCGGCGCCTTCCTTGGGATGAGCTCGCACGACGGGGCGCCGCAATTGTCGCTGGCGGCGCTGGAAGGTGTTGCGCTGTCGGCACGGCTGATCTTCGAGGGTGCCGCCGAGGCCGCGGGCGCGCATCCGGGATCGCTGTATATCGGTGGCGCGGGGAACCGGTCCGACCTTTGGGCGCAGATACGGGCCGACGTGCTTGGCGTGACCCTCAGGCGCGTCGAGTGCCTCGACACGGGAGCGGTCGGCGCTGCGATCGTCGCGGGGCTGGGTATCGGTCGCTACGGGTCGATCGCGGAGGCATCGGCTTCACTGGTTCGCGTCGAAAGGGATTTCGTGCCCGATCAAGAAAAAGCAAGGCGATACAATAGGATGGCTGAGCGCTATCGCAGTGCTTACGAACAACTCAAGCCATGGCATTCGCTCTAGTCGGCGAACGTCATATTTTAGACTTGAACGGTCTGGCTTTTCGCGACAGGCTCGATTGCCGAACAAAGTGAATGGAAAGGAGGACGTGCATGATTTCCGCGCAATTGCCCCTTTCTTCGCGGGTCGCGATGGTTTCGACCGATCTGGCCGAGTTCAGCAGCTATCTGGCCGGATCCTATTGCAGCCACCGGACCTATTTGCGTGATCGTGATCATCGCGTCGATGCCCGGCATCATCGCGTCCCGCTCGCGAAATTGTCGCTCAACTATCTGCAATATGGTGCAGAAGTGCATATTGATGCTGGGCTGTTCGAGACGTTCTTCATGCTCGAACTGCCTTTGTCCGGCTGGACCGACCTCGAGCATTGCGGGCGCGCGGTGCGCAACCAGGTGGGGACTGCGACGATCGTGTCGCCGACCGAATGGGTGCGGTCGGTCTGGTCCGCCGATTGCGGCCAGCGCATGGTCAAGATTTCGCGCTCGGCGGTCGAGAAGCGGGCGGCCGACCTGCTCGGCCGCGGGCTGACGCAACCGGTGGTGTTCGAGCCGCTGATCGAACTCGACGGCGAACCGGGCCGTTCGATTGCGCGGCTCGCCAATTTCCTGTTCGACCAATATGAGATGGACCCTGGCCTGCTGGGCGAGCGGCGCGTTTCGAACGAGATCGAAAGCGCGCTGATCTCGCTGCTGCTGCTGGGGCAGCCGAACAATTATAGCGAGGCTTTGCGGGCTTCCGCGACGGGAGCGCTCCCGCGCCACGTCAAACGGGCGCTCTCCTATATCGAGCAGAATCTGCGCGAGGACATTACGATGGAAGCGCTCGTCGCCGCTGCCGACGTCAGCGCGCGGGCGCTCTACACCGGCTTCGAGCGCTTCGTCGGCACGCCGCCGCTGCTCTACATCCGCAACCGTCGCATGGAAGGCGTGCGGGAGGCGCTGCTCGACGCGAGCGCCCCGACCACGGTGAGCGAACTGGCGCTCGAATGGGGCTTCACCCATCTCGGCCGCTTCTCCGCCGAATATCGCAGGCGCTTCCAGGAGCTGCCGTCGGAGACCCTGCGCCGCTGACGGCGGCATCCGTCGGCTGCCGGCTCTATCCACTTATTGCGCGGGGCTTTTTGTTTCGTCAGCCCCGGTCTGGACCCACGCCTGCGTCGCCTGTTCAACGGGACGATGCACATAATCCCGAATAACCAGCCGCACGATATTCCCAGGGGCAAGTTCCGTGGCGCGGGTGACGAGCTGTTCGGTGGCCAATTCGTCGTGGCGGCGCTGCTGCCCGTGCTCGACCGGCTGGATTCGACCTTCACTGACGTGCTCGACGATCCGGAATTCCGCCGCGATCTGGACGCGCTTCTCCTGGATCATGTCTGCCGACCGACCCCGCTGACGCGGCTGGAGGCGACCAGCGGGCAGGGCGCGTCGATCTTCCTCAAGCGCGAGGATCTGAGCAGCGGGCAGGGGGCAGGCGCTGCGGCGGTCGTCGGCCAATGCCTGCTGGCGCGGCGCATGGGCATGACCGAAGTGGTGGCCGACACGGGATCGGGCGAGCATGGCGTTGCCGTCGCCGCAGCAGCGGCGCGGCTTGGGCTTAAGGCTACTATCTATATAGGGCGGGGTGCGGCGGGCACCTATCGTGCCATGATCGACCGGATGCGCAGCCTCGGCGCGCAGGTCGTGCTGGTGTCCCCCGACATATCGGTCCTGCATGGGGCAATGAGCCGCGCCTTGCAGCACTGGATGGGGGATGCGGAGCGCTGCCTCTACATTGCCGGGGCACCGGTCGGTGCACATCCCTATCCGACGATCGTCCGACATTTCCAGGGTGTTATCGGTACCGAGGCACGGGCGGCCTTGCTGGATCGCACGGGCAGGCTGCCCGACATCGCCATTGCGGTGATGGATGGAGGGGCGGCGGCCTCCGGGCTTTTCTCTGCCTTTCTCGACGATCCAGAAGTTTCCTGCCTGATCGCCGAACCCGGCGAGGCGGGCGGCGCTCTGTCGCAGGGGCGGCCGGGCATCTTTCACGGAGCGCGCACGCTGTTGTTGCAGGACGACGATGGACAGATCAGGCGGATCGGCTCCGCCGCTGCCGGCGCGTCCTATTCAGCGGCGGGCCCCGAACTGGCGGCCTGGCTGCGCGCGGGTCGGGTCGGGGTCCGTCCAGTGTCCGATGCTGACGCGGTCGACGCGATGCGTCGTCTCGCCTGGGAGCATGGACTTGCTCTGTCGTTCGAAAGCGCCTTCGGCGTCGCGCTGGCTTTGTCGGAGGCGGTCCGGTTGCCCCTCGGCGCCGCGATATTGTGCGTCACGGCGGCGGCAGGGGTCGTCGACCACCATCTTCTGGACGTCGCATGATGCCGCAGACCTCCCGGCTCATCCGGCGCTTCGCCCTGCGCGCCGCCGAGCGCCGTACTGCTTTGATTTTCTATCTCGTCGCAGGAGACCCTTCAGTCTCGCTGTCACCGCGCCTGCTGCACGCTCTCGTCGAAGGCGGCGCCGACGCGATCGAACTGGGCTATCCCTTTGCCGACGCAATATTGGACGGCCCGGTCATCCGTCGCGCCAACCGCCGCGCGCTCGATGCGGGTAGCAGCGTGGACGCCACCCTCGATATCGTCCGCCGATTTCGGGAGGGCGATCAGGATACGCCGCTGATCCTGATGGGCTATGCCAACCCGGTCCTGTCTCGTGGGGCCGACGGTTTTGCGGCGATAGCCGAGGCGGGCGCCGATGGCCTGATCCTGCCTGATCTGCCCCCGCGCGAGGCTGTGGCCTATCTGCCGGGCCTGCGGGAAGCGGGGCTGGTCCAGATACCGTTGCTGCCTGCCGGGGCGGTCGCCGATGCTCCACTCCTCCGCACGGCGGGCTTCGGCGGCTTCCTTTATGTGATCCCGCAGGCTGGCCCCACCGGAGGAGCCGCGGCCGGGAGCGAGGACGTGCGGCAGGCGGTCGAGCGCGGGCGAACGCTGTCCGATCTGCCCATGGGGGTTGGTTTCGGAATAAAGACCCCGGACATCGCCCGTGAGTTCGCCGCGCATGCCGATGCGGTCATCGTGGGTTCGGCGCTGGTCGACTTTATCGACGCGCGGGCGTCGGCGTCGACGCCGCAGCAGCTGGCGGCGGATGTCCGCGCTTTCTGCGAGAGTTTCAGGCGGGCGATCGACGGCGCCTGATCAGGACGAACGCGGTGAGGGTCGCGATCAGGCAGAGTGCGGGGGCAAGGGTCGACTGCGGATAGAGATCCGCGATCGGCTCGCTTCCCCGCAATGCTCCGATCGCATAGGAACCGATCCCCACGCCCACCATCATCGCCGCGGTCAGCATCGATGCGATCCAGGAAATGGCCTGTGGCGTAGGAGCCGCCGCAAAGGCGACGAGCATCGGGAAGAAGGCCGAACAGGACAGGCCCGCAGCCGCGAAGCCGATCAGCGCCTCCGCAGGGCTGCCGACCATCGGCAGGGCAAGCTGGGTCAGCATGATCGCCAGTGGCAGCGACAGCAGGAAGGCTGCGGGGGGCAACCAGCCCGCGATCAGCGTCGCCAGCAGCCGGCCTGCGGTCAGTGCCGCCCAGAAGCAGGTGAGGGCCAGCGCCGCTGCCTGGGGATCGAGACCGCGTTCGTCGGTCAGGAACACGATCGCCCAGTTGGAGAAGGTGCCTTCCGCGATCGAGTAGAACATCGCTGCCGCAGCACAGAGCCAGAAGAACAGAGAGCGGGACGGGTGAGACACGCTTGTCGTCCGCAGCTCTTGCCGTGGGGGAACAGGCAGGGGTGCCCTTATGCTGAGCAGCGCGAGCAGGCCGGCGGTGGCGGCGAGCGCGACCGGCCCGGCAATCCACAGGCCGACGCGGTCGAGCGCGGCGAACAGGATCGGGGCCAGCGTCAGGCCGGCGCCGGCGCACATGTGCAAGGCCGTCACTGCGGCGCCCTGGCGCGACGGGAAGAGAAGCGCGGCGAAGGCGTTGAGCGGCCCACCACCGAAACCGAAGCCAAAGCCGAACAGCGCCGTGGCCGCCATCACCATCGGCAGTGCCGCGCCAGTGGAGGCGCTTGCCGACATCGCCAGCAGCGTTTCAGCGAGGCAGAAGGCGAGCAGCGAGACGATGTACATCGCCTTGAGCGAGACCCGGCCTTCTGCGGCACCGCCCGCCAGCGCTCCACCGACCGCGGCGATCAGCTGCGGCAGATAGATCGCTCCATAGGCCTCGTTCGAAAAGCCGTGGATAGAGCGGAGGACGAGACTGCTGGCCGGAAAGGACACCAGCGTAAGGCCGATCACCAGCCCGCCCAGATAGACCGAGATCGCGGCGGTCAGATTCCCGCCCGCCTTGTCACCGATCGCCACCGCCATGCCGTCCCCCTCGCCGAAACCGGAAAGGAAGAGGCTAGCGCCAGGACGGCCCCGGCTCTGTCCATCGGCGGCACAACCTGTCCAACGGCTGCACCGACCGATGATCGGTGGTTCAGCTGCCCTCGCTCTCCTTCAGCGCGGCGGCGCGCATGCCGAGATAGGCGCGGATTTCCTCGACCTGCTCGGGCTTCAGCATGTCGCGGAAGCTGATCATGCCACGTTGCTGCAGGATGCCGTCGAGCACCACCTGATGGAACAGTTCGCGGCTGGCGATGGTCGGCGAACGGCGCAGATCGGGGATCACCCCCGCCGAATAGCCACCAGGGCCGTGGCAGAGGCTGCACTGGCCCGCATAGAGGGCGAGGCCGCGTTCCGCTGCGCCGGCCGGGAAGCTGTCGCTGACGAGTTGCGCGGGCATGACCGGCTTCTGATAGGGCGGCAGGCTTGCCTTGCCGTCGAGCTTGAAGACGAGGATCCGCCCATTGGGGCGCTTGTGCGGATTGGGCGCGAAGGGCGAGCTGACGCCGAAGCTGCCGCCGAGACCCGCCATCACCGCGATATATTGTTCGCCGTCGAGCGAAAAGGAGATGGGGGCAGCGATCACGCCATTCTGTGCGTCGAAGCTCCAGAGCTTCTTGCCGTCCCTCGCGTCGAACGCGGAGAAAGTGCCGTCGGGCTGCCCCTGGAACAGCAGATTGCCGGCCGTCGAAAGGATGCCGCCATTGGACGGGGCCGGGTGCTCGACCGTGAAGCGGGCTTCCTGTTTGACCGGATCCCAGGCGAGCAGGCGCCCTTTGGTCGCCGCGCGGGCGGCTGCGAGCTGCGCGTCGCTTTGCGGCCCGAGCAGGGAGCGCGATCCGTTGCCGAGATTCCAGTGACCGGGGCGATAAGTGAAATTCTTGTCGTCGGCATAGCCGAAGCCCATCAGCTGGACCGGGATATAGACGAGGCCGGTCTTCGGGCTGAACGACATCGGATGCCAGTTATGCGCGCCGAAAGCGCTCGGCATCGCCAGGAATTCCTTGCCTGACTCGGTGTACCGCGCTTCGGGGCGGACCAGCGGGCGCCAGCTCTTCTCGTCATAACCGTCGGCCCAATTCACGGGCACGAAATTCTTGATCGAGACGGGCTTACCGGAGGCGCGGTCGATCACGTAGAAGAAGCCATTCTTCGGCGCATGGAACAGCACCTTGCGCGGCTTTCCCGCCACCGGCATGTCGGCCAGGATGATCGGCTGGGTGGCGGTGAAATCCCATTCCTCGCCGGGCACTTCCTGGAAATGCCATTTATAGGCGCCGGTGTCGGGATCGAGCGCGACGATCGAGGAGAGGAACAGATTGTCGCCCTCGTCGCCGGAGCGGACGCGGCGGTTCCAAGGGCTGCCATTGCCGACGCCGATCAGGATCTGGTCGAGCTCCTGATCATAGACGATCGCGTCCCAGACGGTGCCGCCGCCCCCAACCTCTTTCCAGGCGCCGTTCGGACCCCAGCTTTTGTTGCCGATCTTTTCGAAGATCGCGTCCGACGCGGCACCATCGGGCTTACCGTTCGGATTGGGCACGGTGTAGAAACGCCATACCAGCTTGCCGCTGTTTGCGTCATAGGCGCTGACATAGCCGCGCACCCCATATTCGGCGCCGCCATTGCCTATCAGCACCTTGCCGCGCACGACGCGGGGAGCCCCGGTGATGGTGTAGGGGCGGCTGGTGTCGGTCGTCTGCACGTCCCACAGCACCTTGCCGCTGGCGGCATCGAGTGCGATCAGGCGGCCGTCGAGCGCGCCGACGAACACCTTGCCTTCATAGACGGCGACGCCCCGGTTCACGACGTCGCAGCATGCGTCATAGCCCTTGCGGCCGTTGACGGCGGGATCATAGGACCAGAGCAGCTTGCCGCTGCGCGCGTCGAGGGCGAAGACCTTCGACCAGGCGCTGGTGGTGTACATCACCCCGTCGACGACGATGGGGTTCGCTTCCTGGCCGCGATCGGTGTCGAGGTCCTGATACCAGGCGAGCTTGAGCCGTCCGACCGTCGATGCGTCGAGCTGATCGAGTGGGCTATAATGGTCCTCGGCATAGTTGCGGCCGGTGTTCAGCCAGCTGCCGGGTTCCGCATCGGCCTTCTCGAGCCGTTGTTGGGTGATCCATCCGGCCCTGTCCGCCGCGCCGGCTCCCGCTGCGATCGCAAAAGCCACCGCTGCGACGGCTGCGCCCTTCGCCAAGCGATTGCCCATACCGGCGAATCGGCGCGTCGCGCCCAAGGCCTGTCGTCCCGCCACCCTGACTCTCCTCTCCATTGTCCGGGAAGCGCCGTTCCGCTTTCCCGGGGCAGGCTCCGCCCTATTTTACGGTACCTGGTTCCGTTATCATGATGCGGGATCGCGGGCTGGTCAATCTGCGCTTATGCGATTGCGTCGATCCAACCCTTGCCGAAATGCGTATGGAGCTTGCTGAAACTGGCAAGGGTCGCGGCAGGAGGCGGCTCGGCGGGTGACGCCATTGTCTGCATCGCGCAATGGCCTTAGCAGACGCGCATGATCGCCCAGGTTGAACCCTTCCACGCCATCGCCATAAGCCGGATCGCCCATGCCCTGTCGACGGCAGGGCAATCGATCATCCACATGGAGTTCGGCCAGCCATCGACCGGCGCCCCCGCCGAGGCGATCGCGGCTGCGCACGACATCCTCGACAATGATCCCATGGGCTATTGGGAAAGCATGCCGCTGAAGGAGCGGATCGCCCGCCTTTATGCCGAACGGCATGGTGCCGAGGTCGATCCCGAGCAGGTCATCCTCACCTGCGGCGCCTCGCCGGCCTTCGTGCTTGCGCTGTCCTGCCTGTTTCGACCGGGCGCGAGGGTCGCCCTGGCGCGTCCCGGCTATGTCGCCTATCGCAATACGCTGCGCGCCATGTACCTGGAGCCTGTCGAGATCGCGTGCGGGCCTGAGGAGCGCTACCAGCTGACCGCGTCTGCGGTCGCTGCGCTGTCCCCCGCGCCGGACGGGTTGATCGTCGCCAGCCCTGCCAACCCTACCGGAACGGTTATCGCACCGGACGAACTGGCGGCGATCGCGGCGATCTGCCGCGAGCGGGGCATCCGGATCATATCGGACGAAATCTATCATGGGCTCGGCTATGGCGTGCCGATTTCGTCCATGATCGAGCATGATCCCGATGCCCTGATCGTCAACAGCTTCTCCAAATATTACAGCATGGCGGGCTGGCGGCTGGGCTGGCTGGTGGTGCCGCGCGAGCTGATCCCTGCGGCACGGGCGCGGATGGGCAATTTGTTCCTGACCCCGCCCGTTCTGGCCCAGCGCGCGGGGCTGATCGCCTTCGACTGTCGCGACGAACTGGAAGGGCATCTGCGAACCTATGCCCGCAACCGCGACCTGCTGCTCGATGCCTTGCCGGCGATGGGGCTGCGGCAGATCGCTCCCCCCGACGGCGCCTTCTACATCTATGCCGACATCAGCCATCTCACCGAGGACAGCATCGGCTTCTGCGAGCGGCTGCTGCGCGAAACCGGGGTCGCAACAGCGCCCGGTCTCGATTTCGATCCCGTCGAGGGGCATCGCTTCATTCGCTTCAGCTTCGCGGTGTCGACCGTCCTGATCGAGGAGGCGATCGGCCGGATGATCCCCTGGTTCGAGGCGCAGTCCCGCATCGACTGACCGGCCTTTCGGGGCGGAACGCCTCTGGAAAATCGCGGAACGCATGATCATCTGCCATCCGGCTTGTCCGGTACACAGGGAGATGGGGACTATGCACAAGGCGGCGGTCGCGGCAGCTTTTCTTCTGGGATCGGCAGCCCTGATACCGGCATGGCAGGAGCGTGGCGCCAGCCCCCAGCCGGCCAATGGCGTTGCCCTGGCGGCTTCGGGCGATCCCGTGCCGCTCGACCGGCTAAGCGTCGCGCCGCTGGTGAAACGGGTTTCGCCCGCCGTCGTCAACATCGCGGTCGCCTATCCCTCGCCCTATGCCCAGAATCCGCTGCTGCGCGATCCCTATTTCCGGCGCTTCCTGGGCGTTCCCGACTCGGCGGTGCAGCCGCGCATGTCGGCGGGTTCCGGCGTGATCATCGACGCCGCGCGTGGGCTCGTTCTCACCAACAACCATGTCGTCGGCGGCGGATCGGCGATCCTCGTCGTCCTGCAGGACAAGCGGCAATTCCAGGCCGAGCTTCTCGGCACCAGCCCGCAGGCGGATCTCGCCGTGCTCCGCATCCCGCCGGAAAAGCTGGTCGCGGCGCCGCTGGCTGCGACCGACAGCGCCGAGGTGGGCGACTATGTGGTCGCGATCGGCAATCCGTTCGGCCTGGGCCAGACCGTGACGGCGGGGATCGTCAGCGCATTGGGGAGGGGCTTGACCCCGCAGAGCGGCATTGGCCTGATCCAGACCGACGCGCCGATCAATCCCGGCAATTCGGGCGGGCCGCTGATCAACATGCGGGGCGAGGTCATCGGCATCAACACCGCCATCCTCGCGCCCGGTGGCGAAGGGAATATCGGCATTGGATTCGCTGTTCCCGCCAGCGTCGTGCGCTCGGTGCTCGGCGAGGCACGGCGGGCGATCTGATGGGGAGCCTTGAGGCTGCCCACATCATAACTTGTCGAGCAGTTCCTTGATCGGCAGGAAGGCGAAGGCCACCGAACTGTCGGCGACGCCATAAGGCAGGAAGAGATACTCGCCGTGGCGCAGCGCGCCGCAGGTATAGACCACATTGGGGACATAGCCCTCGCGATCCTCGTCCATCGGAGCCAGGATGGGGTGCTGCGTGCGACCCATAACTTTCGACGGATCGTCCCGGTCGAGCAATATGGCGCCGATCGAATATTTCCGCATCGCGCCGACACCGTGGGTCAGCAGAAGCCAGCCTTCGTCCAGCTCGATCGGCGCGCCGCAATTGCCGATCTGCACGAACTCCCAAGGAAAGGCTGGCGCCAGCAAAAGGTCGCCCTCCTCCCAATGACCGATGTCATCCGAGCGCAGCAGGAACAGATTCTGGCCATCCTGCCGACCGATCATCATGTAGCGGCCGTCGATCTTGCGTGGGAACAGCGCCATGCCTTTATTGCGGGCCGCCGCGCCGCGCATCGGGATCAGGTCGATCGACCGGAAATCGCGCGTGCGCATCAATTCCGACTGGATGTCCCGCCCCGAATAGGCGGTGTAGGTACCGATATATTCGGTGCTTCCGTCGTCATGGACGAAATGGGTCAGTCGCAGATCTTCCAGCCCATTGCGCTGCGCGGGCGTCATCGGAAAGATGACCATGCCCGAAAGCGTACTGTCGCGATGGCGTTCGACGGTGATGGGTCCGTCCTGGTCGCGGATGCCATCCGCATCGGGCGCATCCGCGGCGGTGGCGAAGGGCGGCTCGGGCGCAAGCTCCAGCTCGCGGCTGCCGGTGATCAGTCCCTCACGAAAGGCAATCGAGCTGATATGGCCCTCGCCCACCGCGCGAAGCGACAGCAGGATACGAAGCGTGTTCGATGACAGCCCGCTCTGGTCGGGGTGCGGCACCACGCTGGGGTTCATGAGCGCCGCTGCGGCATAGCTATATTCGTGGCAGAAATAGGCCCCGATCAGCTGCTTGCGCTCATCCTCCAGCTCGCGCAGGTCGACGCCCATCTGCACCGCGATCTGTTCGAAGCGGGTCGAGAAGACGCGGCGCGTCTGCCAGTGGCGCGCTTCGAAATCATACATGACGAGTGCCAGCTGACGGCGCGTCTCCTCCATGTCGAGCGAAAGCACTGCCTTGACCAGGCGTTGGGCGCGCCCAGGCTCCGAGCCATTGGCCTGCCAGGCGAGGTGGAAGGGGCGAACGACGACGCGCGAAGCGTCGGCAGCCAGACGGAGGCGGTGTGTATATTCAGCGAGCATAGGCTCCCGAGCGTTGCTTGGGCCCGCTCCCCGCTCTCCATGACTCCCTTCAGGCAGCCGTGCGAGCGGGTCCGGAATCCCGTTTCTCGGACAGCGAACGCATGGAGGCGTTGGCTAGTTGCAGAGCCAGAATGGATTCTGCGCCCTGATTGCGATTGACGCCGTGGGGCATCAGGCCGTCATGACAGCCGCCATCGATTCCGTCGGCCACGGGCAGGCCGAGGTCATTGTCGCCGATGAACCAGCCATAAGCGCGCCAGGCATGATCGACCCAGCAGCGGTCGTCACTGACGCTCAACGCCGCGGTGCACGCATCGATCATCGCCTGAGCCTCGAGCGGCTGCTGATCGAAAGGCAGAGGAGCGGAATAGGGACGCTGGAAACTGTCCGTGCCGATCGGGCGGAAGGCGCCGCGCCCATTGGTCTGGACTTTCGCGATCCACTCCAGCGTCTCCAGGCCGAGGTCGATCGCCTCGCGATCGTCGAGCAGGTGGCCGATGCGCAGCAGCGCCTCCGGCAGCCGCGCATTGTCATAGGCGAGAACCGTCTCGAACCACGCCCAGTCGGGGCGGCGCGATGTGACCAGCAGGGACTTCAGCATGTCGCTGCTCGCTTCAAGCATGGCAGTCGCCGCGCGATGCCCCGGATAGATGCTGAGGATGTCCACCGCGCCCAGCGCCGCGAAAGCCGATGCGCGCGGGGATATGAGCTGGGCTGCAAGCGGCGCGGCTTTGTCGAACAGATCCGCCGCCCATCCCCTTATGCCGGCGTCGGTCGCGGTGGCGGCCGCGCAGCCGAGCGCCCACAAAGTGCGGCCGTTGCTGTCTTCGGAGCCCTCGCTTTCGCACCAACTGCGATCATAATTCATGAAGTTGCGGAACCGGCCCCGATCCGGATTCCAGGCATGGCTGATGAACGCGGAATAAGTGGAGGCGAGGGGCCCGGTTACCGCCTCCATCTCCTCGCCGAGCCGGCACATCAGGATCAGCGCGCGGGCGTTGTCATCGATGCAATAGCCGTGGTTGCGGTCGGGCACGGTATGTATGCCATGCTGCAGCATGCCCGTCCCGTCGGTCATGCGCTTGACCGCCTCTATGCTCGGGCGCAACGGGCGGCCGCTGGTGAAGCGGCTGACATGCGGGCGGACACGGTTGGCCGCTTCCATCAGCGCCACGGCCCGCTCCACAGCGCGCGGCCACAGCAATTCGCGTCCACGGGCATAGGCGCGGCCAGCGAGCGCCTCGCGCGCCCCATCGTCGTCGAGCAGGTTGAGCACCGCTTCGGAGAGCGCGGCGGAATCGCGCGGCGGCACCAAAATGCCATGGCCGTCGGCGAGCAACTCGGCCGCATGAAGATAGGGGGTGGAAACGACGGGCTTGCCGAGGCCGATCGCATAAGACAGCGTCCCCGAAGTGATCTGCGCCATGTTGAGATAGGGCGTCACATAGACGTCGCTCGCCCCGAGCCAGTCCAGCAGTTCTTCCTGATCCAGAAAGTCGCCGACGAAGCGGACATTGTCGGCGACGCCCAGATCGGCGGCCTTCTGCTCCAGCGACTCCCGCAAGGCTTCGCCCTGCTCCCGGATCAGATTGGGATGGGTGGCGCCGATCACCACATAAAGAGCCTCGGGGTGACGCGCGACTATGGCCGGCATGGCATCGATCATGAAACCGATGCCTTTGTCGGGCGCGAGTAAGCCAAAGGTCATGATGACCTTGCGGTCGGCGAGACGGAAGCTTTGCTTGGCCTGCTCCGGGACAATATGCGGGCGGTCCGGCACGCCATGCGGGATGACCGAGACCCGTTCGGGCGATACGCCATAGACCGTTTCGAGGATCGTCTTGCCGCGCTCGGCCATTACGATCAGATGGGCGCAGCGATCCAGAAGCCGGTCGAATGCCAGGCGCTCTTCGGCCGAGGGCTTCTCGAGCACGGTGTGCAGAGTGGCGACGACGGGCAGGGTGGAGCGTTCGAGCAGGCGCATGACATGATCGCCGGCAGTGCCGCCGAAGATGCCGAATTCATGCTGAAGCCAGATCGCCTGCGCACCGCTCGCTTCGATCAGGCCTGCTGCCAGGCGGTAGGCGGCGGGATCGTCGGCGGCGATGGTGTGCACATTGGCGGGATATTCGATGCCCGACCGGTCATCCATCGCATAATGGTCGACGACCAGCCCGGGGAAGCGATCCCGCAGGGCGTCCACGACGTGCGACGTGAAGGTGGCCAGGCCACAGCGGCGGGGCAGGGCGTTGCCCACGACGGCGATATGCTCGATCGTTCCTGGCGCGGCCCGGCTTCCGAGGGCGGCCTTCAGGATGGAGCGGATCTGTTCTTGCATCTGCTGTGCTTCCTTCCCCGGCTGTCGACAGGGATAGAATGATGCTGCGGCGCAATAGTTTCATTGGTTTCGGGGGCGATGCGCCACAATTCTTAACGGATGAGGAACGGGCGGTCCGCAGCGCGCTTTTGCACGAAGGAAACAAAAGGGGGGCGCAAGGATTATAGGCCGCGCCGCCGGACGATCGGCGGTGGAGCTGGATAGCATAATCACCCATGATCATCGCCGATGTCCCCCGTCTGACGCAGATTGCCCGCGAAGTGTGGAAGCCTGCGCTTCTCCTTTTCCTGTGGGACGTGATCGTCACCATCACCTATTATGTTCTGCCGTTCCGGGCGCCTGGGCTGCCGCTAACACTCTTTGGTTCGGTCCTTGCCCTGTTTCTCGGCTTCCGAAGCAATTCGGCCTATCAGCGATGGTGGGAGGGTAGGGAACTCTGGGGGCAGATGATCAACGCCAGCAGGAGCCTGGTTCGTGCTGCCAAGGCCTATCTCTCGCTTCCCGAGGCCGAGGCCGTGCGGCGCGAGGTCGTCTTCCGTCAGATCGCCTATGTCCACGCCCTGCGCTGCCAGCTGCGGCGTCAGCCCATGGACGGCAATGTTGAAAGGTTCCTGCCCGATGGGCCTGCTCAGAAGTCGTTGCAGCGCACAAACATCGCCAACGGGCTGATCGAGGGCATGGGAATGCGGATCGAGCAGGCGCGAGCCCATGGCTGGATCGACACGATCCAGCAGGCGTCGCTCGAGCGGGTAATGGTCGACATCTCCAATGCGCAGGGCGGAATGGAGCGGCTCAAGAACACGCCGCTGCCCAACCAATATCGCTTCTTCCCTGTGCTGTTCACCCACCTCTTCTGCATCTTCCTGCCGATCGGGCTGGTCGAGACGCTGGGCTATGCCACCCCCTTCGGATCCATGATCGCGGGCTTGATGTTCCTGGCGGTGCTCGCCATCGGCGACGATCTGGTCGATCCTTTCGCCAACGACGTGCATGATCTTCCGCTGTCTGCGATGTGCCGGACGATCGAGATAGACCTGTTGCAGGCGCTGGGCGAACCGGCGCCCGAGCCGCTGGAGCCCGATCGGCGCAACATCCTCTGGTAGTCGAGCGGCGGACGAAAGAGGCTTTCCACAGCACGTCTTAGCGCTTGGGTGGACGCGGCTGGCGGGCTATTCACGCGGTGGAGATCCCGCCGGGTGCGTGCGGCGGGGCAAAGCAGGCCTCGAAGCTCAGGAGACGTCCATGGTGAACATCGGAATAGACGAACAGGATCGGAAGACGATCTCGGAAGGGTTGGGGCGTCTGCTGGCGGACACCTATACCCTCTATCTGACCACCCATAACTTCCACTGGAATGTTACTGGGCCGATGTTCAACAGCCTCCATGCCATGTTCATGGCGCAATATACCGAGCTGTGGAACGCGGTCGATCCGATCGCGGAGCGCATTCGTTCGCTCGGCTTCCCCGCCCCCGGCTCCTATGCTCAATATTCCGAGCTGAGTTCGCTGCCGGACGCGCCGACGGTCCCGCCCAAGGCACTCGAGATGGTGGCGATCCTGGCCAAAGGGCACGAGGCCGCGGCCCGTACCGCCCGCTCGCTCTATCCTGCGGTCGAGGCCGCCAGCGACGAGCCGACCGCCGACCTGCTGACCCAGCGTATCGGTATCCACGAACAGACCGCCTGGATGCTGCGCGCCCTGCTCGAAGAGTAAGGCGCGCCGCCGCCGCCGCCCCTGATCGCAGCGGGGCGGCGGAGCGGTTGCCGGTCACGCGAAGGCCGATGCCGGCAGATGCGTGATTCGGCAGGCGAGGTCGGCCTCGCCCGAGGCGACGATGAAATGCCCGTCGGCCTCGACGATGCCTGTCGTGAAGACCACGTCCCGCAGATAGAGAAGCGCTTCGAGCGGTTTCGTCAGTTCGGGATTGGCTTCGAGCAGGGGAGCTTCCTGCGTCGCCAGGACGACCGATGGATCGTCCGGATCGAGCAGCGACCAATAGGTCCGATAGATGCCGACGACCTCCTTGGGTTCGACGCCATGCCACAGGCTCAGCCATCCCCGACGCCCATTGATGCTGGTTAACAGGGGCGGAGCGCCGCCGCCCATGCGTGCAGTCGCTACGGTGCCGGCCCGCGCGCGAAGGCCCGGCCGGCGGCAGGGCTTCCAGTGCAGCGCGTCGGGAGAACTCGCGAGGTTGATCGAAGGTCCGGCACGCCACGGGCTGTCCGGCGGATAGGCGAAGAAATGGTCGCCGAGGGGCCGGGTCTGCGCCCAATACTGGCCGTCGATCAGGCCTTCGAAGATCAGCATGTCCTTGTTCTGGTGATCGAGCACGATATCCTCGAATGACCAGACGAAACCGTCCTGCGAACTGTAGAGCGTGGTGGAGTGGCGCTCGGGGCTGACCGAGCAGGTGGTCATCAGATAGCGGCCGTCCACGCGGCTTATTCGCGCATCCTCGATGCCATAGCATTGGTAGCTGCCTTGGGGTGCGATCGCCCGGTCATAATGGATCGCGCGCACATCGAGCCCGTCGGGGCTCAATTCCACCGGCAGCAACCAGGACAGCGAGGTGAGCGCCAGGATCTTCCAGCCGCCGCCATGGAGTCTGAACAGACGCGGATCGGCGGTGTCGGCGAGTGCAAGGGGCCAGGCATCGACGACATAGCCCTTGTCCTCGTCCCAGCGGATCGAGTGGACATGTCCGTCCCGGATCGGGTTCCGGAGCGCTTCGGCCACGCGGACCATCATCAGCAGGTTCCCGCCCGGCAGCCGCGTCAGGCCCGGATTGAAGGCGCCGAGCACATAGGTCTCGACCCCCGCGCGCGCCATTCCGGCCGCCAGCGGCGATCTCGACAGATCGACGTCGGCCGGAGTGAAGACGAGCGTGTCGACGGGAAAGCAGGTCATGTCGCGCTGGCCTTATAGGGGAGCCGGGGCACTCCCGGAAACGCCCCGGAGCCGGCCTTGTGCCGTTCGGGCTGGAACGACGGCGGCGTCACGCGGTTCCTCGCGAGCCTCGATAAGCGCTTGGTTCCGTAACGCGATGTTATATTCGGTCGAGAATGACGATCAATAGTTGGGACTGCGAAACAGCGATAGTTCGGGGTAGTTTGATCTTTTCAGGGAGACGGTATGGCGTCCGACAAGTCGGTGGTAATCGAGAGAATATGGGATGTCTTGCAGGCCGAGGGAAGCGGCCGGTCGACAGTTTACTTCCAAGATGTCACCGACGCGATCATCCATTGCAACCGCGTCGATGGCAAGAATCGCAGTGCGACGAATCCCGCGAATTTCATGAAGGATCTGATTCGTGGCGACAACGCTTCGAAGAACTGGCCGGATAAGCTGTGCGCGCTGCGCATCGGTGCCCGGCAGCGTGTCGGTAAAGATCGCGTCTTCGAGTTTCAGCCCTATACCAACGACCAGACCGAGCCATTCCCCAATGTCCACATGCCGACACCGGCTATGGTACCGGAGCCAATACAATCTTTGAGTCTTCCCTTGGCCTCCAAGGCCCTCGGTCGGCGCGATGAGTCGTGGCTCGTTCAGACAGCCGTCGCGCTCCACGTCTTGGAACACCATTTCGCGCGGCGCTCGACCTTGGGCGTGATCGAACTCGTGCATCTTCAGACCGGCGTGAAGCTCGCCGAAAGCGAAGTGGACGGAATGTTCCGAGCGATCATCGAGCGCGAGGGTCAGCGAGAGCATTTGTTGATCACTTGCGAGGCTAAGCAGCAGGGCGAGAGGATTCTCGAGCATCAAATTGTCGAACAGATTGTCGCCGCATATGCCAGCGTGAGAGACAGTGTTCCCGAGGAAGAATTGAAAATCTCCGCGATCGTGCCGGTCGCTATCAAGGCGATACCGCCCCAGGGAGATATTTATGTGGTCGAGTTCGAACGCTGGTCTCCAGCCGAAGCGGAAGCCGAGGAAAACGCGATGAAGGACTTGGTGCCGGCATCCGCGGGCCTTTACCGTCTCAGTCCGCCCGTTCCGGGCATCGGCTTCAAGCTGCCGCGTCCACACAAGTCGCGTAGAAAATCCAAAGCATCGTCGGTTTAGTGGGATCGAGACGCGGAGAATGTTTCCGTCAACGGTGTTTTGAACGTCGATGGTCGACAACCGAACTGAGCAAAGCCGAAGCGCGCTGATGTCGCGCATCGGATCGAAGAATACCGCACCGGAACTGGTCGTGCGCCGTCTGTTGCACGCGATGGGCTTTCGGTACAGGTTGCATAGGAAGGACCTCCCAGGCACGCCGGACATCGTGTTTCCGAGCCTCCGTAAGGCGATTTTTGTTCACGGGTGCTTTTGGCATGCTCATGGCTGTCGGATCGGACAGCCGCCGAAATCGAAACCCGAATTTTGGGGGCCTAAGCTCGCGCGAAATAAAGCGCGCGACGCCGAAAAAAGCGCTGCGCTCCGAGAAGAGGGATGGGACGTATTGACGCTGTGGCAATGTGAGATCAAAGAGAGAACATTGTTACAAGAGCAGCTGCTCGCGTTTTTGACCCGATAGACGGAATTTCGATCGACTTCGGCAATCGGCAATGTTAGGATCGCGACAGAGTAAGCGTATTTCCGAGGAAATTTCGATGCGACCGATAGGAATCGACCTCTTTGCAGGAGCCGGAGGAATGAGCCTGGGCTTCGAACATGCGGGCTTCGATGTCGTAGCTGCCGTGGAGATCGATGCCGTTCACGCGGCCGTCCACGAGTATAATTTTCCGCATTGTTCGGTGATTCCGAAGTCGGTCGTGGGCCTTAGTGCTGAAGAGATCAGAGAGACTGCTGGCATCGGCAATCGTAAGGTCGACGTCGTTTTCGGCGGCGCTCCGTGCCAAGGCTTTTCCATGATTGGAAAACGTGCGCTCGAAGACCCCCGCAATGCTCTTGTTCGCGAGTTTGTGAGAATCGTCGTCGACCTGGATGCCTCGTACTTCGTCTTCGAGAACGTCAAAGGTCTGACCGTCGGTCGGCATAAGGCGTTTCTGGAGGAGCTAATCGAGCTTTTTCAGAATAGCGGCTACGACGTACGCCTGCCTTGGCAAGTGCTCGATGCCGCCAATTACGGCGTGCCGCAGCATCGGCAGCGTCTGATCCTGATGGGGGCTAAACGCGGATTACCCGTTCCCGTTTATCCAAAATTACGGACTGCGGCGGCCGACAAGCCGAACAAGCATGCTGCGCCTGTAGGACCGACCTGCGAGCAGGCCTTGGCCGATCTGCCGGACGCCGACGAGTTCGAAATTCTCAATCACACCGATGAAGTGCCGACAAAGAAGTGGGGCACTCCGAGCGCTTTTGCGCGCGAGATGCGCTGCTTGGACAACGACGCGTGGCATTTCGGACATGTTCGCGATTGGAATCCCGGTGTGCTTACCTCCAGTACGCGCACCGGCCACACCCACATTTCTCGCCTTCGGTTTGCGGGTGTAGCACCAGGCAAGGTCGAGCCAATTTCGCGCTTTTTCCGTCTCGACCCGAACGGTCTCAGCAATACGCTTCGAGCGGGCACCGATGGCGCTCGCGGCGCATTCACCAGCCCACGGCCTATTCACTACAAGTACGCGCGCTGCGTCACCGTCCGCGAAATGGCACGCCTGCACGGCTTCCCGGATTGGTTCCGCTTCAACGAGACGAAGTGGCATGGCGCGCGGCAGATCGGCAATTCGGTCCCGCCACCGCTGGCGCGCGCTATTGGCGACGAAATCGTTCGCGCACTCGGCGTTACGCCGACGCGACCTGCCAAGGTGCTGACGCTGGGCGAGGACCGACTGCTTCGTATGGACGCCGGATCGGCAGCTGCCTATTTCGGCGTGGCGGCACCTAGCTCGAAACGAGACCGCAAGAGTGGCGCCACGAAGAGGAAGCAGCACGAAACGGAGGCGTGGCGTCTTTCCCAGGAATCTGCCCTTGGCTGAGCAAGCATCGGCGTCGGCGGGGAATGTCTATCGCGCGCTTATCGAGCGGATATTCCTCGATAGGTATAGCGAAGGGGCAACCTCATTCGAGTTTGATCGGGACGACATCCCGGATACTGCAGAGGCGCTCGGCCTGAGTCGCCCCAAGAACGTCGGCGATGTGATTTATTCGCTTCGCTATCGGACCGCCATGCCGGCGAGCATTCTCGCGACCCAGCCCGACGGGATGGAGTGGATCATCGAGGGTGCAGGGCGTGCCAAATACAAGTTCGTGCTCGTGCCGTTGAACCGAGTTTTGCCGCGCGCTGATATGGCGGTAATCGCGGTTCCGGATAGTACGCCGGAGATCATTCGCGCCTATGCGTTGGACGACGAACAGGCGTTGCTCGCCATCGTCCGATACAATCGACTTATCGACATTTTCTTGGGCCTCACGACCTACAGCCTTCAGAACCACTTGCGTACGACGGTGACGGGTATCGGCCAGATCGAGATCGACGAGCTCTATCTCGGGCTGGACAGGTTCGGGTGCCATTATGCCATTCCGGTGCAGGCTAAGGGTGGCACCGATCAGATTTCCGTTGTCCAAACCAAGCAGGACATTGCTTGGTGCAAGCAGCGCTTCCCCGGCGTGCGGCCGCGTGCGATCTCCGCGCAGTTTATGGATGGGGAAAAGGTCGCCATGTTCGAACTGACCGTCCAGGGCGATCAGGTGGTCGTGGTCGAGGAGAAGCACTACATTCTGACCTCGGCCGAACGGCTGGATCGAAATGCGCTTACGGATTATCGCTAGCGCGTGACCTGGGAATTCCTCTTGCGCATTATAGTCGGGACCGATCGTTGACCGGTTGGAAGCCCCGTCGCTCTCCGCGTTACTCGCGCGTCGAGGGTCCGCAGAACCGTTCCCCGGCTGTCATGTCTCAGCGCGTGGAGCCTGCCGACAGCCTTGACGATTTCCCGACCCCGCGTTGGGCCACCCGCGCGCTCCTAGAGCATGTCCTGAACGATTTCGAACTGGGCGCTGCAAGCTGCTGGGAGCCGACGTGTGGGAGAGGCTTCATGGCGTCTACGCTCGCCGAGACATTCGCGTCCGTGCGCAGCAGCGATATCTCGCCATATGGCTACGGGGCCCAGCTGGACTTTCTGGAAGTGCCCTCGGAAAGTATCGACGAGGCAAGCAGGCCGGACTGGATCGTCACCAACCCACCGTTCCGGTTGGCGGAAGAATTCGCCCGTCGAGCTGTAGCATTGGCACGCGTTGGCGCCGCGATGTTGGTTCGCACGGGCTTTATCGAGGGCGCTGGTCGATACGAGCGACTGTTTCGAGACTGCCCCCCAGCTATATTTGCCCAATTTGTCGAGCGAGTGCCGATCCTGCGCGGGCGCGTGGACGCTACGGCATCGACCGCAACGGGATACTGCTGGCTGGTCTGGCTCAAGCAGGTTCAGGGGCGGCCATCCTTGTTTTGGATTCCCCCTTGCCGGAAACGCCTCGAACGCCAAGGCGATTACGACGATCCGCGTGAGCAGAGCTGATGCTACGGTCCGACCGTCAGACCGCGACAAGCGCTCCCGGTGTTTGGCGACCTAGTCTCGATTGGGCTGCATCTGATATCGGAAAGCAGTCGAGTGGATTTTCCGGAGGGGGATTAGTCTGATCAGCTCCGATGGGATTTCGTTGTTAGAAATCAGGAAACGAAGATCGTGCTCGAAGCTTATGAGGAAGCGGTCGAACAACCAATGCGCGATGACCGATAGAACCATTCCGTTTTGAACAATGTCGGGGCCGCCATCGCGCACCGACCACCGCACGGTCATAATGGACCGCGCGCACGTCGAGCCCGTCGGGGCTCAGTTCCACCGGCAGCAACCAAGACAGCGAGGTGAGCGCCTGGATCTTCCAGCCGCCGCCGTGGAGGGTGAACAGACGCGGATCGGCGGTGTCGGCGAGTTCGAGCGGCCAGGCATCGACGACATAGCCCTTGTCCTCGTCCCAGCGGATCGAGTGGACATGTCCGTCCAGGATCGGGGTCCGGAGCGCTTCGGCCACGCGGACCATCATCAGCAGGTTCCCGCCCGGCAGCCGCGTCAGGCCCGGATTGAAGGCGCCGAGCACATAGGTCTCGACCCCCGCGCGCGCCATTCCGGCTGCCAGCGGCGATCTCGTCAGATCGACGTCGGCCGGAGTGAAGACGAGCGTGTCGACGGGAAAGCGGGTCATGTCGCGCTGGCCTTATGGGGGAGCCGGGGCACTCCCGGAAACGGCCCGGAGCCGGCCTTGTGCCGTTCGGGCTGGAACGACGGCGGCGTCACGCGGTTCCTCGACGGCCTCCGCTCTCGCCACGGATACTGCGACTTGGGCGGCGACAAACCGACGCGGAAAAGCACGCTTCTCGGCGTGGTTTATATGTTCTGATGATTGAATCCGGACTGCCGGCGGGAGCCTGGTAAGGGTCGGTGGCTATCGGATTTATCGCGTGATCTGCGGAAAGGATGGTGCCCAGGAGAGGACTCGAACCTCCACGGCCTTGCGGCCACTGGCACCTGAAGCCAGCGCGTCTACCAATTCCACCACCTGGGCATTTCCGGTTGCGGAGCCGGGCGGATAGCGGCGCTCCTTGTGCCTTGTCAACAGCTTCCTTGCAGGGCAATGCGGAGAAAATCGCAGCATCAAGGGAATATGGGCATGAGCCGTCTTGTCACTCTGTTCGGAGGTGGTGGTTTCCTCGGACGTTATGTTGCGCAGGAGCTGCTGAAGGCCGGCGCGCGCGTTCGAATCGCGGAGCGTGATCCGTCCAACGCCCACTTTCTGAAGCCGCTGGCCGGGCTGGGACAGATCCAGTTCGTTCCTGCCAGCATCACCAATGCCGCCAGTGTCGAGCATGCGATCGCCGGCGCCGATTCGGTCGTGAACCTTGTCGGCATCCTCAAGGGCGACTTCACCGCGATTCACCGCCGGGGTGCCGAGACCGTCGCGAAGGCTGCGGCTGCGGCCGGTGTCGAATCGCTCGTCCATATCTCGGCGATCGGCGCCGATCCCGAATCGCCGTCGGCCTATGGCCGCAGCAAGGGCGAGGGCGAAGCCGTAGTGCGCGAGGCCTTCCCGCAGGCGACGATCCTGCGTCCGTCGATCGTGTTCGGGCAGGAAGACGGCTTCCTCAACCGCTTCGCGGCCATGCTGTCGCTGCCGGTCGTGCCGGTGCTGCGCGGCGCAGTGAAGTTCCAGCCGATCTGGGCAGCCGATGTGGCGCGCGCCGTCGCGGGAGCGATCCTCGATCCCAAGCGCCATGGCGGCACTACCTATGAACTGGGCGGGCCCGAGACGATCTCCATGCTCGAGCTGCACCACTGGCTCGCCAAGGCGACCGGCCGCGCGCCGACGATCGTGCCGATCCCCGATGCGCTCGGCGGACCGCTCGTGAGCGCCATGAGCCTCCTGCCGGGTGCGCCGATCACGCGCGACCAGTGGCTGATGCTTCAGGCCGACAATGTCGTATCGCAGGGCGCGCAGGGAATCGAAGCCTTCGGCATCACGCCCACGCCGATGGAGGCGGTGGCGCCTGCCTGGCTGGTCAATTTTCGTCCGAGCGGCCGCTTCGGCACCACCACCAAGCCGGCCTGATCGATCGCATCATGGACATGTCGCTATTGTCGATCGTCCTCCTCGGCATCGTCGAGGGGCTGACAGAGTTCATCCCCGTATCCTCGACCGGCCACCTGATCCTGGCCGGGGAGGTCATGCAGGTGCCGCAGGGGACGGAGACTTTCGACATCGTCATTCAGCTCGGCGCGATTCTCGCGGTGGTGGTGCTCTATCGCCAGCGCTTCGCCGCCGTGCTCGCCGGGCTGGCGCGGCGCGATCCGGCTGCGGTGAGCTTCACGCGCAACGTGCTCGTCGGATTCCTGCCATCGGCGGTGATCGGCGCGCTGGCCTATGGCGCGATCAAGGCGATGCTCAACACTCCGATCATCGTCGCGGTCGCGCTGATCCTGGGCGGGGTCGCGATCCTGCTGATCGAGCGCAGCGTGCAGCGCGTTACCTGCGATACGGTCGAGGCCATGCCGGCACGAACGGCGCTCGCCATCGGCTTCATCCAGTGTCTGTCGATGATCCCGGGCGTCAGCCGCTCGGGTGCGACGATCATGGGGGCGCTGACCATGGGGGTCGAGCGCCGGACTGCCGCCGAATATAGCTTCTTCCTCGCTATCCCGACGATGGTCGGCGCCACCACGCTCGCCTTGTGGAAGGCGCGGCACGAGTTGGGAGACGCACAGCTCACTTCTATCGGGATCGGCTTCCTCGTTTCCTTCCTCGTCGCGATCATTGTCATTCGCTGGTTTCTGAATGTGGTGACACGGCATGGCTTCGCGCCTTTTGCCTGGTATCGCATCGTGGCGGGCAGCATCGCATTGATCTGGCTGGTTTTTAGATAGGTCCGATACGGACTTATAATATGTCGTATGAGGTGGAGCGGATTCCAGATCAGACGAAATCCACAGAATATAGGTAATATATCCTGACATATTGCGCGTTTTGCGCGTGACTCTGCCCTGCGGCTGTGAGATTTGCCCTCCCGAACCGGAGGGCAAGCCATGGCCGATGAGCCTATGTTGAAGTTTGTGCGTGTCGATCAGGATTATCCCGACAAGCGGGAAGCCGACGCGCGCATTAGCGACTTTGCCGAGATCGCGGCGCGCTATGGCGACGGCAAGGCGGAGGAGCAGGCGTCGCGCTGTTCGCAATGCGGTGTGCCTTATTGTGCGACCCACTGTCCGCTGCACAACCACATCCCCGACTGGCTGCGCCTGACCACCGAGGGGCGGTTGCGCGAAGCCTATGAGCTGTCCAACGCAACCTCGACCATGCCCGAGATTTGCGGCCGGATCTGCCCGCAGGACCGGCTGTGCGAGGGCAATTGCGTCATCGAGTTCGCCGGGCATGGCGCGGTCACCATCGGCTCGGTCGAGAAATATATCACCGATACCGCCTGGGAGCGTGGCTGGGTCGAGCCGGTGCAGGTCGGGCCGGCTCGCGGCCAGTCGGTGGGCGTGATCGGGGCGGGCCCGGCGGGCCTGACCGTCGCCGAACTGATGCGCGCGCGCGGTTATGACGTCCATGTCTATGACCGGCACGATCGTGCGGGCGGATTGCTGACCTATGGCATTCCGGGCTTCAAGCTCGAAAAGCCCGTGGTCATGCGTCGCGTGCAGCGGCTGATCGATGCCGGCATCGTCTTCCACCAGGGGTTCGAGGTCGGCCGCGACGCGACGCTCGCCGAACTGCGCGAGCGCCATGACGCGGTGCTGATCGCGACCGGCGTCTATAAGCCGCGCGCGATCAAGGCGCCCGGCGTCGGCTCGACCGGGATCGTCGAGGCGCTCGATTATCTGACCGCGTCGAACCGCAAGAATTTCGGCGATGCCGTGCCCGCCTTCGACGAGGGCCTGCTCGACGCGAAGGGCAAGAAGGTCGTCGTCATCGGCGGCGGCGACACCGCGATGGACTGCGTCCGCACCGCGATCCGCCAGGGCGCGGAGTCGGTCCGCTGCCTCTATCGCCGCGACCGCGCCAACATGCCCGGCTCGCAGCGCGAGACGAAGAATGCCGAGGAAGAGGGCGTCGAGTTCGTCTGGCTGTCCGCGCCCGAGGCGTTCGACGGCGACGGGCAGGTGGCCGGCGTCCGCGCGATCAAGATGCGACTGGGCGAGGCCGATGCGTCGGGCCGGCGCACGCCCGAAGCCGATCCGGGCAGCGAGTTCCGCCTGGAAGCCGACCTGGTCATTAAGGCGCTGGGCTTCGATCCGGAGGATCTGCCGGTGATGTTCGGCGCGCCGGAGCTTTCGGTGACGCGCTGGGGCACGCTGCGCGTCGACCATCGCACGATGCAGACCTCGGTCGAGGGCGTGTTCGCGGCGGGCGACATCGTGCGCGGGGCCAGCCTGGTCGTCTGGGCGATCCGCGACGGGCGCGACGTCGCCGAGCGGATGCACAAATATCTGCGCGAGAAGGCCAAGGTCGCCGCCAGCGAGGCGGTGGCGGCATGAGCGGCAAGCTGCCGGGACGGCGAAGCCTCGCGCTAGCGGTGTCGCTGGCTGCGCTGTGGTCGCCCTCAGCGCTGCTCGCCGCGCCTTCGGCGACGAAACCCGTGGCCGGGGCGGAGGCGACGACTGCGGCCGATCCGGTCGCGCTTGAGGTCGCCACGCGGATCGCAGGGCGCATCCTGCCCGACGGGACCTTCCAGAAGGTGATGGACGCCTCGATCAGCCAGATGTCGAAGTCGATGATGGACAGCATGCTGGCCATGCCGCTCAATTCGCTCGCGCAGGCCATGGGGCAGGACCCCGCCAAGCTGAAGGCGCTCGGGTCGGCAAAGCTCAGCGATGTGCTGCAGGTCATGGACCCCGCTTTCGGCGTCAGGACCGAACGATCGATGCGCGTCATGGCGAGCGAGATGGGCAGGCTGATGACCGCGATGGAGCCCAGCTTCCGCCAGGGGCTGGCCGAGGCCTATGTCGGCCAGTTCCAGCTGGCCGAGCTGCGTGAGATCGACGCCTTCTTCCAGACGCCGGCGGGCAGGGCCTTCGCCGAACGCTCGATGACGATACAGACCGATCCGGCCTTCCAGTCGCGGATGCAGCAGCTGATTCCGTCGATGATGAAGGCCATGCCGCAGATCATGAAGAAGATCGCCGAACAGACGGCGGATCTGCCCGCGCCCAAGAAACCGCAGGATCTTACGCCTGCCGAGCGGGAGAGGCTCGCGATTTTGCTGGGGCTCGACCCCGCGGAGATGAAGTGATGAGCAGCACCGAAAACGACTGGATGGCCGCAGAGCGCGAGCGGCTGGCCCGTGAGGGCATGTACCGGCCCGAATATGAGGGTGACGCCTGCGGCGTCGGCCTGGTCGCAGCGACCGATGGCAAGGCCTCGCGGCGGGTGGTGTCGGCGGCGATCGATGCGCTGAAGGCGGTCTGGCACCGCGGCGCGGTCGATGCCGACGGCAAGACCGGCGACGGCGCCGGCATCCATGTCGACTTGCCGGTCCGCTTCTTCGACGATGCGATCGAGCATGCCGGCCACCGGCCGCTGCCCAATCGCCTTGCGGTGGGCATGGTGTTCCTGCCGCGCACCGATCTGGGCGCGCAGGAAACCTGCCGGACGATCGTCGAGAGCGAGATCATCGATTTCGGCTACACCATCTATGGCTGGCGCCAGGTGCCCGTCGACGTGTCGGTGATCGGCGAGAAGGCCCTGCAGACGCGGCCCGAGATCGAGCAGATCATGATCGCCGGGCCGATGCCCGACGCGATGAGCCTCGAGGAGTTCGAAAAGAACCTCTACCTCATCCGCCGCCGGATCGAGCGCAAGGTGATCGAGGCGCAGATCCAGGGCTTCTACATCTGTTCGCTGTCGGCGCGGTCGATCGTCTACAAGGGCCTGTTCCTGGCCGAAGAGCTGTCGGTCTTCTATCCCGACCTGAAGGACGAGCGCTTCGTCAGCCGTGTCGCGATCTTCCACCAGCGCTATTCGACCAACACCTTCCCGCAATGGTGGCTGGCGCAGCCCTTCCGGTCGCTTGCCCATAACGGCGAGATCAACACGATCCGCGGCAACAAGAACTGGATGAAGAGCCACGAGATCAAGATGGCCTCGCTGGCGTTCGGCGAGCATTCGGACGAGATCAAGCCGCTGATCCCGGCCGGCGCCTCCGACACCGCCGCGCTCGACGCGGTGTTCGAGACGATCTGCCGATCGGGCCGCGATGCGCCGACCGCCAAGCTGATGCTCGTGCCCGAGGCGTGGCAGAACAGCCCCGACATGCCCGCAGAGCTGCGTGCGATGTACAGCTATTTCGGCTCGGTGATGGAGCCGTGGGACGGCCCGGCCGCGCTGGCGATGACCGATGGCCGCTGGGCGGTGGCGGGCGTGGACCGTAACGCGCTGCGCCCGCTGCGCACCACGCGCACGGCGGACAATCTGCTGATCGTCGGCTCGGAGACCGGCATGGTCGTCGTGCCTGAAAGCACGATCGTCGCCAAGGGCCGCATGGGCCCGGGCCAGATGATCGCGGTCGACCTGCATGAGGGGCGGATCTATGGCGACGCCGAGATCAAGGCGCGCATTGCCGCCGAGAAGCCCTATGGCGAATGGGTGAAGACCTTCCGGACGCGCGCGGACCTCGCCGCGCCGGTCGAGGATATGATCCCGCGCTGGCCGCGCGCCGAGCTGCTGCGCCGCCAGGTCGCCGCCGGCATGTCGCTGGAGGACATGGAGCTGATCCTCGCCCCCCAGGTCGAGGATGCGAAGGAAGCGATCGGGTCGATGGGCGACGATACGCCGCTCGCGGTCATTTCCGACAAGCCGCGCCTGATCAGCCATTTCTTCCGGCAGAATTTCAGCCAGGTCACCAACCCGCCTATCGACTCGCTGCGCGAGACGCAGGTTATGAGCCTGAAGACGCGCTTCGGAAACCTCGCCAACATCCTCGACAATGAGGGGCAGCAGGCGGATGTGCTGGTGCTCGAAAGCCCTGTGCTCCACTGCCGTGACTGGCATGCGCTGAAGGACCATTTCGGCGCGCAGGCGGCGGAGATCGACTGTACCTTCGACGCCCATGGCGGGCCCGATGCGCTCCGCCAGGCGATCGCCCGCGTCCGCGCCGAGGCCGAGACGGCGGTGCGCGAGGGCAAGGCCGAGCTGTTCCTGACCGACGAGCATGTCGGGCCGGACCGGATCGCCATCGCGATGGTGCTGGCGGCCGCCGCCGTCCACACTCACCTCGTCCGCAAGGGGCTGCGTTCCTATGCGTCGGTAAACGTGCGTTCGGCCGAATGCCTCGACACCCATTATTATGCGGTGCTGATCGGCGTCGGTGCGACCACGGTGAACGCCTATCTGGCCGAGGCCGCGATCGCCGACCGCCATGCGCGCGGCCTGTTCGGGGATCGCTCGCTCGAGGAGTGCCTGAAGCGCCACCGCAAGGCGATCGACGACGGCCTGCTCAAGATCATGTCGAAGATGGGGATCGCGGTGATTTCCAGCTATCGCGGCGGCTATAATTTCGAGGCGGTCGGGCTCAGCCGCGCGCTGGTCAACGACTTCTTCCCCGGCATGCCGGCGAAGATATCGGGCGAGGGCTTCAACTCGCTCCAGCTCAACCTGAAGCTGCGCCACGACGCCGCCTTCGACGACACCGTGGTCGCGCTGCCGGTCGGGGGCTTCTATCGCCAGCGGGCAGGGGGCGAGGCGCATGCCTATTCGGCGCAGCTGATGCACCTGTTGCAGACCTCGGTCGCGACCGACAGCTATTCGACCTATCTGCAATTTTCGCGCGGTGTGCGCGATCTGCCACCGGTCTATCTGCGCGACCTGCTCGAGTTCAACTGGGCGCGCGAGGGCATCCCGATCGACTCGGTCGAGCCGATCACCGAGATCCGCAAGCGCTTCGTGACGCCCGGCATGTCGCTGGGCGCGCTCAGCCCCGAGGCGCATGAGACGCTGGCGATCGCGATGAACCGGATCGGCGCCAAGGCGGTGTCGGGCGAGGGCGGCGAGGACAAGAGCCGCTACACGCCCTATGCCAATGGCGATAACGCCAACTCGGTGATCAAGCAGGTCGCATCGGGCCGCTTCGGCGTCACCGCCGAATATCTAAGCGCCGCCGAGGAGCTGGAGATCAAGGTCGCGCAGGGCGCCAAGCCGGGCGAGGGCGGGCAGCTGCCCGGCTTCAAGGTGACCGAGATGATCGCCCGCCTGCGGCATTCGACGCCGGGCGTGACGCTGATCTCGCCGCCGCCGCACCACGACATCTATTCGATCGAGGATCTGGCGCAGCTGATCTACGACCTGAAGCAGATCAACCCGACCGCGCGGGTGGGCGTCAAGCTGGTCAGCTCGGCCGGCATCGGCACGGTCGCGGCGGGCGTCGCCAAGGCGCATGCCGACGTCATCCTGGTCGCCGGCCATGTCGGCGGCACAGGCGCCAGCCCGCAGACGTCGGTGAAATATGCCGGCACGCCGTGGGAGATGGGGCTGTCCGAGACCAACCAGGTGCTGACGCTCAACGGCCTGCGCCACCGCGTCAAGCTGCGCACCGATGGCGGCCTCAAGACCGGCCGCGACATCGTCATCGCAGCGATCCTGGGCGCCGAGGAGTTCGGCATCGGCACGCTGTCGCTGGTCGCGATGGGCTGCATCATGGTGCGCCAGTGCCATTCGAACACCTGCCCGGTCGGCGTCTGCACACAGGACGAGGCGCTACGCAAGAAGTTCGTCGGGACCCCCGAGAAGGTGATCAACCTGATGACCTTCATCGCCGAGGAGGTGCGCGAAATCCTCGCCAAGCTGGGTGTACGCTCGCTCGACGAGATCATCGGCCGCACCGAGCTGCTCCGCCAGGTCAGCCGCGGCGCCGAGCATCTCGACGATCTCGACCTCAACCCGGTGCTGGCGAAGGTCGACGCGCCGGCCGACAAGCGCCGCTTCAACATCCCGACCTTCCGCAACGAGGTGCCCGACAGCCTCGACGCGCAGATGATCGAGGATGCCAAGGCGGTGTTCGAGCGGCGCGAGAAGATGCAGCTGACCTATACGGTGCGAAACACGCACCGCGCGGTGGGCACGCGCTTCTCGGCCGAGATCACCCGGCGCTACGGCATGTCCTCGCTCGCCGACGGCCATGTCCACATCCGCCTGCGCGGATCGGCCGGCCAGTCGCTCGGCGCCTTCGCGGTCAAGGGCATCACGCTGGAGGTGTTCGGCGACGCCAACGACTATGTCGGCAAGGGCCTGTCAGGCGCGATCATCGCGGTTCGCCCGATGGTGTCGTCACCGCTGGAGACCAAGTCGAACACGATCATCGGCAACACCGTCCTCTACGGGGCGACCGCCGGCAAGCTGTTCGCGGCGGGGCAGGCGGGCGAGCGCTTCGCCGTCCGCAATTCGGGCGCGACCGTGGTCGTCGAAGGCTGCGGCGCCAATGGCTGCGAATATATGACCGGCGGCATCGCCGTGATCCTCGGCCGCGTCGGCGCCAATTTCGGCGCGGGCATGACCGGCGGCATGGCCTTCGTGCTCGACGAGCATGGCGACTTCGAACGCAACGCCAACCCGGACAGCATCGTCTGGCAGCGCTTCGGATCGGTCCGCTGGGAAATGCGCTGCAAGGCGCTGATCGCCGAACATGCCGAACGCACCGACAGCAAATGGGCCCACTCGGTTCTCGACGACTGGGACCGCTGGCGCACGCGCTTCTGGCAGGTTTGCCCGAAGGAGATGGTCAACCGGCTCGATCATCCGCTCAACGACGTGGAGAGCGAGATCGTCGCGGCGGAGTGAGGGTGAGGGCCGTCGGTCTTGGGGGAGGCCGGCGGTGGTTGGTTTGGGGGCGATCTCAAAGGCTCTGGGAGGGGCTCGTCGCCGAGCGGAGTAGCACGCGCTCAGGGACAGGGATTTGGGCTTTGCTGCCGTTCCGACGTGATGTGCCGGACGACGGGGTTTGGTCAGAAGCCGACATCCAGTGATTGCCTAAGCAGAATTGCAAGATGACGTTAAATGGGCCGACTACGGACAGGCAGCTATCGGGTCACCCGGCCGCAAAAGCGGACCGGGTTGCGGACACTTCGCCAACCGCTATGTTCAGAGACAAGCAGTTAGGGGGCTAGCTAAATGGTGAGAGGTAAAACAACCGAAGCGACTTCGGCCAACGGACAAGCACCGACAGCGTCACCTAAGAAATCTAAGGCTTTCACCCCGCCTGTGGGTCCGGCAAGCCCGGGCTCTAAGCGCAGCTATCTCAAGCAGGCTGATGTTCCCAACCTCTCGTTGGATGATGCGCTGCGCATACCTCAGGCAATCTTTGATCACTACGCGGGTCGAGCGACCGCTCCATTTCACGTTGCTAAGGCGCTAAGCGTTGATCCTAAGGGCTCGCAGATGCGCCTTCTGTCTGGTGCGAGCATCGCATTTGGATTGATCGAAGGCGGGGCACAAGCCGCTACCATTAGCGTGACTGAGCTTGCTCGGCAAATTATTAGACCCCGCGCGGAAGACGAAGACGTCATAGCCAAGCGGGAAGCCGTGCTACGCCCGAGAGTATTCGGTGACTTCTTAAAGCGATACGATCAGAGCCCGTTTCCGCGACACGACATTGCACTCAACGTTTTAGAAGAGCTTGGCGTCCCACGTGATAAGACCGATGAGGTACTTGAGCGTCTAGATGCCAGTGCAAAATCAGTGGGTTTTATAGAGCAGATTAACGGCAAGGCTTATGTAAGCCTCTCCAGCGCAGCGGGCGGCGATCCGACAACAAACGGCGTCACTGAATTAACAGAACATCCCAAGCAGGAGGTAGCGGAGCCGGTTATCCCGCCTACGCGTCAGCCTTCCGAGATACCCGTTTTTGAACCACAAAGAACGCCGGCGCCGTCGCCGATTTCTCTCGCTTCGGGCGCGTCTATGAAGGCGGCTGTTGAGGATGATTTGCGACGTCGGCGGGTATTCATAACTCACGGCAAGGACCGGGCGCTAGTCGATCCAATTCGCAAGCTCTTGGAATATGGCGAACTAGAGCCGATTGTTTCCGTCGAGCGGCAATCGGTCTCGAAGCCGGTACCCGAAAAAATCATGGATGATATGCGGCGCTGCGGCGCTGCAATTATCCATGTCGATGCAGATAAGGTTCTGACCGACGACCAAGGTGCAGAACATGTGCTGCTCAATCCCAATGTTCTAATTGAGATTGGGGCCGCTATGGCTTTCTACGGCCGGCGCTTCATTCTGCTGGTAAGGGAGGGAGTGAAGCTGCCCTCTAACCTTCAAGGGCTTTATGAGGTTCGGTATCCGGGCGATACAATGGATGCAGCTGCCACTATCAAGTTGTTGGAAGCCATGAAGGATATAAAGAATTACGCGCTTCCAAGCGACATAGAGCCGGAGACGGAAAGCTGAACCTGCCAATCAGCCTCCGGCGACCCGGCGCCGTTCAGCTACTCCTTCTTTTTCACCGCGGTAGTGACGACCTGGGTAATCATGCTGATCAATTGTGGATCAATCTGAGAGACGTCTAGGTGAGCAAAAGCTGATGAGCGGTCAATATTCCAGTTTGCAAACACCTCTTTCAGTTCGGTCCAAGTCACGCGATCTGGAAAGGCGTTTAGATAAAAACGCCCGAACATGATGGCGTGAATTCGGTCGGATGCCTTGAGCGCTTCGGTAGTGTATGATTTTCCAAGGGAGAAAGCGTATCGCGAACAGGCACCTAGAAAGCCGACCACGACCACGTTCACGACGACAGCGCGAGCCAAGCTGAGCCAGTCGCCCGGGATGGATGCGTGCGCGACGAATGTCCATAATGCGACCGCAATGCCTGACAGAAGGGCCACATAACCGGCCGCGTACCAGCCGCGTGCCGCGCACGCATTTCGACTCTTGATCGCGTCCTGTGCCTTGATGGCCTCATCGATGTATTGCGGGGCGTTTTGTTTGATACGCGTTGCCGCGACTTCCGCTTTGACCTCCCGCGCAAGCGAAAGTCCATGCTGGCTCGATATGCTTTTTGAAATCTGGGCCACAATAGCATCAACATCGCGATCGGGGGCAAAAAGGATCTGAATGTCTTGGAGCACGAGCGGAACTTCAACTTGGTCGATCGCGATCGGGATCACCAATGGCTTGCCCGTAGCGCCAGCAAATGCCCGCGCGGCGCCCAGTTCCATCATCGTGTAGGCTGAACTCGGTGTATTATGAGACAGTAACGTCAAAAACACGTCGGCGCTTTTCAGCCCTTCGTCCAGTGTCGAGCGCCAGTCACGACCGGCGGTCAGAACGTCATCGTCAACCGTGATCTCGTGACCGTCCTGCTTAAGGCGATTGACTAACGCTCGCATAAACTCGCCGTCTTTGCGGCTGTACGATACGTAGATTCTGGCCATTTGCTTGCCCCCTGATGCGCGCATACGATGCGCTTGGCCAGTCTGTCGATTCCCAAGGCGGGCGTTCACGGCAAGCTTATGTCCTACTGCGATGCCAGCGGGGCAAATGTCGAACGTCGGGTCCTGACGTCGTGCCGTTCGACACGTCGCATGCGACTGTCAGCAATGACCCAAACGTTACTGATTGGAGCTAAATAGCGGACGGTTGGCTATCGGGATCGGGGGGGCAGCGCCTTGTATGACCGCTACCAGGCATTCTCGACCAGCCAGTCTGCGCAGTCGAACCGGCGGCTTTCGGCGTGAGCCGACATAGCTAGCGCAGGATTGGAACGGCGTATTTTGGTCGTGAGCGGCCATTGGTTGCCCGAAGCTCGGATGTCTGGGGCAGATCATATCGCGCCTATTCACTGCCCGCACGCGCGTCTGACGCACCGGCGCTCCCCTCAATTCCCCTCGGAATCTACCACGAACGTCACCGGCTTCCCGCGCGTCTTCGGGTCCTAGCTGACCGACAGGGCTGCGCGCACGTAGCGGGCGATCGTCGCGTTGTCGAGTTGCAGGCGGCTGCGGGGCAAGCCTTTGAGCAGGCGCTTGGGTGAGGGAAATTCGACGAGGGCTTCGCGCCGGACGTCGCGCTCCTGCAGAGAGATCGTCATGCCCTTCCAGCCCTCGTCATCGGACAGATGGGGTTCGCGGTGGAGGTTCCATTCGTAGAGGACGCCGTCGACCTGGACAGCGCCGCCCATGCTTTGAGACTTAGACGTGGCCGCGTCCCGTGCATGAGCGATGTGCCAAAGCCTAGCTCGTTGGGCAGGCCGGGCCGATTGGGCAGGGACATGCGGCGGACTGGCACAAAGGAACGATCGTGGTGGACTGCTGGTCGAATGATTCCGTCGGGTCGGATGGTGCCCGTTCTCCCATCGCTCCAATAATCGCCCGCACCCCCATCTCCGCTGCTGACATATGCGCGCCATGCCGATAATCATGCGGCTCCATGTGGCAGCTTTATCAATTCCCGCTCTGTCCCTTCTCGCGCAAGGTCCGGCTCCAGATGGAGGAGAAGGGCGTCGCCTATGATCTCGTCCGCGAGTCTCCCTGGCTGCGGCGCGACGAGTTTCTGGACCTGAACCCGGTCGGGCAGACCCCGGTGATGGTCGATCCGGCGAACGGGACGGTGCTGATCCACAGCTGTGCGATCTCCGAATATATCGAGGAGACGGTCGAGGCGGCGCCGATGATCCCCGGCGGGTCGGCGGCGCGGGCCGAGATCCGGCGGCTGGTCGCCTATTTCGACGAGAAATTCTATGCCGACGTGGTCGGCCCGCTGCTGCACGAACGCGCGCTGAAGCGGATCGTCCACCGCGCCTCGCCCGATGCCGGCGTGTTGCGGCAGGCGATGAAGGCGGTGAACGACCATCTCGACTATATCGACTATCTGGTCGGCAGCCGCCGCTGGATCGGCGGCCCGCTGCTCAGCCTCGCCGACCTCGCCTGCGCTGCGCATCTGTCGGTCGCCGACTATCTGGGCGGGATCGACTGGCGCGGGCATGACGAGACCAAGCAATGGTATTCGGGCATGAAATCCCGCCGCTCGCTGCGCGTCGTGCTGGCCGAGCGGATGGAGTTGGTCGGCCCGCCCGAGCATTATGAGAAGCCGGATTTTTGATGGGTCGTGTAGGGGCGTAAGCGGGGAGCGATTTCCTAAACGCGCACCGTCTGAAAGCGACCCCATTGCGGACATTCGGGTCGCCCTTAGAAACGAGCAATGACCACCGACTCCTTGCCTTCGCTGCCAAGCTTTTTCATCGAGCGCCTGGAATACGACATCGCGAGCTTGCGTGTTTGGCTTTCGGTTGACGGGAGGGTCGCGCTCAAGGTGACCTTTGAGCAGCCAAGGGCCTTTCGGTCTTTCAGCGAGAGCGACTACTGGCACTACCTAAACGATGTCGGCGGGCGTGCCCTCGTCTGTTCGAGCGATAGCGGCTGCGGTATCCTGATGAGCGAAACAACGCCTTATTTGCTGGACTATCGCGAGCATGCTCGCGAGCAAGAGCATGAAGAAACCTTTTCCTGCGTGATTGTAAGCCCACAAGAGTGCGTCGAAGTCATCTGCTTCGAAGAGCCGACAATTCTTAAGTTCTGAATATCCTTTTTTCTATCTTTTGGCCGAAAGCAGAATTCCCACTGCCGACCCCATTGCGGACATTCAGGTATTCGCCTGTCCCGCTAATTCGCAAGCGCGTATGGCATCCTCTATGGTGCTGTTGATCCACGACGCACCACCCCGTCCCGCCCATGCGCGTAAACCTTCGAGCAAGGAGGCATCAGCAAGGAAATGAGCCGCCTGAAACGTCGCGTATGCGCATTCTTCCCGCATCAACTCGCGCCGAACCAACGGCAGTGCGCGGTCTCGATCTCGCTCCGACAAGCCTTGGAGAGCTTCTCCTCGGACACAAGCATCGGTGTCTTCTGCCGCTGAAAGTAACGCGGCAAGAACCTCGGCGGTGTCGGGGCCGTGCCCAGCCAAGACCATTGTCGCCCAGTCGCGATTGCTGACGATTTCATCTCTCGTATAGGCGATCAGAAGCTTCAGGTTATGATCCGCCATGACGCTGCCGGTCAGCGGAATGTCTTCGTTCGCCACCATCACGATGAAGTCGGCTTCGGGCAGGTAAGGCTCGTCCATTCCAAGCCCATTAGCCACAATGTCTTAATGACCGCTTCCTACCCCAATTCGGTCGTACAGCTGGCAAGAACCTTCGCAATAAAGCCGACCCCCAAGTCGAACCTCTACCCGTCCGCGCCTCAACGCTTCGCGCGCGGCTCCGCCGCGAGCCGCGACATCAGGATTGCCGCGCGTTTCGCCTGGAGCGGGATCGAGGTCAGGTCGACCGTCTCGCCGGGTGCATGGTCGCCGGTGGAGTAGGGGCCCATGCCGGCGAAGCTGTCGACGTCACTGGCGACGAAGCTGACGTCGCCGGCGCCGCGCTTGAGCGGGTCGAGCGGGGGCATGTCGGGCAGGCCCAGGTCCTTGTTCACGCCGTTTAGCGCCGTCAGGATCGCGCGGTTGCCGTCGGTCGGCGCCATCGCCGGATAGCCGCCTTTCTCGAATTCGATCGCGGCCGAGGTGCCGGGCAGGTGCTGCGCGACGATCGCCGCCATCTTCGCCTTCACCCGCTCGGTCTGCTCCTGCGACAGGGTGCGCAGGTCGCCGCGCGCCTCGGCGATGGGGGCGATGATGTTGCCCTTGCCGGTCGCGGTCATGCGGATGCCTTCGGCGTCGGTGGACTGGGTCGATCCGCCCGCGATCAGGCCGACATTGTAGGTCAGGTTGGTTTCGGGCAGGTCGCGGCGGAAGGCGTCGAGGATGCGGACCAGTTCATAGATGGCGCCATAGCCCACCTTTTCGCTGAAGATGCCGCTCGAATGGCCGCTGTTGCCGGTCGCTTTGACCGTCCAGCTGTTCGACGAGCGGCGCGCGATCGAGCCCATGTCGCGGCCATTGTCGCGCACCAGCCCTTCGAAATCGAGCGCGACGTCGGCGCGCTTGCCGGCCGCGATCAGGTCTGCGCGGGCGATCTCGACCGGGTCGCCGACATCCTCCTCGTCGCCGGTCAGGACGATCTCGATACCGGCTTTGGCCAGCGTGCCGGCCGCCTTCATCGCGCGCAGCGCCGCGAGCATCACGACCATGCCGCCCTTGTCGTCGCCGACGCCGGGGCCCTCGGCCTTGTCGCCGCCCTTGCGGGCGAAGCGCTGGAACGGGCTGTCGGGCTCGAACACCGTGTCGAGATGGCCGATCAGCAGCAGCCGCTTGCCGCGTCCATTGCCCTTGTGGGTGGCGATGATGTGCCCCGCGCGGCCGGCGGCGGTCATCGGCACCCAGCGCACGTCGAAGCCGAGCGGCGCCAGCTGCGCCTTCATCATCTCGCCGACCTTCGTCACGCCGGGCAGGTTGCGCGATCCCGAGTTCACGTTGACCAGCTGTTCGAGCAGCGCGACGGTGGCGGCATTCTCTGCCTCGACGGTGCGGGTCATGGTCTTCTCTGCGGGAGTGAGCGCCGCCTGGGCGGGGAGGGCGGTGGTCGCCATCAGCAGGGAAAGCCCGAAAAACCGACCGATACGCGCCATCGAAAACACCTCGCCTTGCATTTGCCACGATCATGGAGCATATGCTGCACCGCGTCGATGCCGTTTTGCGGTGTCGGGACCGTAGCAGCGTGAACTCCTGCCCTCTTACAAGGACAGGCCGGCTCGGCCCTCAGGCACGCATATCAGCTCAGGCTTCCCTATTCACGCGGGTCGTCATGCGAACCCGCTGTCGCATGGACTCCGTCCGTGCGCCCGCACCATTTGAAAGTGCATTTGTGACCAAATTTTCCGATCTGGGCCTCATCGAGCCGCTGTACCGCGCGCTTTCCGCCAAGGGCTATGACGTGCCCACGCCGATCCAGGCCCAGGCGATTCCGCCGCTGCTCGAGGGCCGCGACCTGTGCGGCATCGCGCAGACCGGTACCGGCAAGACCGCCGCCTTCGCGCTGCCGTCGCTCCACCTGCTCACCGAAAATCTGAAGCATACGCCGCCGCAGGGTTGCCGCATGCTCGTCCTGTCGCCGACGCGCGAACTGGCCAGCCAGATCGCCGAGAGCTTCGTCCAGTACGGCAAGAATCTGCGGCTGAGCGTCGCCACCGTCTTCGGCGGCGTGCCGATCAACCGCCAGATCCGCCAGCTGCAGCGCGGTGTCGACATCCTCGTCGCGACGCCGGGCCGTCTGCTCGACCTGATCGACCAGCGCGCGCTGAACCTGAAGTTCGTCGAGATCTTCGTCCTCGACGAGGCCGATCAGATGCTCGACCTGGGCTTCATCCATGCGCTCAAGCGGATCGATCAGCTTCTGCCGAAGAAGCGTCAGTCGCTGTTCTTCTCGGCGACCATGCCCAAGGCGATCGCCGAGCTGGGCGACCGCTTCCTGAACAACCCGGTCAAGGTCTCGGTCGCTCCGGCGGCGACCACCGCCGAGCGGGTCGACCAGTTCGCGACCTTCTGCAACGCGCAGGAGAAGCAGGCGCTGCTGACCATGCGGATCAAGGCCGAGCCGATCGATCGCGCGCTGGTCTTCACCCGCACCAAGCATGGCGCGGATCGTGTCGTGCGCAACCTGCGCGCCGCCGGCATCCCCGCCGAGGCGATCCACGGCAACAAGAGCCAGCCGCAGCGTGAGCGCGCGCTGGGCATGTTCCGCACCGGCGAAGTCCGCATCCTGGTCGCGACCGACATCGCCGCGCGCGGCATCGACGTCGGCGGCGTCAGCCATGTGTTCAACTTCGAGCTGCCGAATGTGGCCGAGCAATATGTCCACCGCATCGGCCGCACCGCGCGCGCGGGTGCTGCGGGCGTCGCCATCGCCTTCGTGGCGGATGACGAGCGGCCCTATCTGAAGGCGATCGAGAAGCTGACCCGCATCAAGCTCGAGATCGAACCGCTGCCGGAGAATTTCCTGGCCGAGAAGGCGAAGCTGCCGAAGCCGGTCGCGGCACCGGCCGCACCCGCGAACAGCGGCGAGCGTGGTCCCCGTCGTCGCGAAGGTGGCGAGCGGGCGGGCCAGCCCCAGCCGGCCAAGCGTCGTTTCAGCCGTCCCAAGGGCGCGCCGGGCGCGCACCGCGCTGCGGTCAAGAAGTTCGGCAGCCGCTGAGGCAAGTCGGACAGGCGTAAGGAAGGGGCGGCCAATTGGCCGCCCTTTTCATTTCGTGGCGGTGAGGCGCTGGCGCATCGCGCCCAGCCGCTCGATCGCGGCGTCGAGCGTGGCGTCGTCCTTGCAATAGCAGAGGCGGACGATGTGGCGCACATGGCGTTCTTCGTAGAAAGCGGAGACGGGGATGGTGACGACGCCACCCTCGCGTGCCATGCGCTCGGCAAAGGTGACATCGTCCAGCGCGATGCCCGACGCCGGCAGATCGACCGACACGAACCAGGTCGCCTCGCTCGGCAGCACGCGATAGCCCGCGCTTTCGAGACCGCGCACCAGCCTCTCCCTCGACCGCGCGAAATCCGCGCGCATCGTCTCGAACCACTCCGGCGGCTTGCGCAGGCCATGTGCAACTGCCGTTTGCAGATTGGGCGCCGTGGTGAAGGTCAGGAACTGATGCGCCTTGGCAATCTGCCGCGCGAGCGTCGGGGCGGCGATCATCCAGCCGACCTTCCATCCGGTCAGCGCGAAGATCTTCCCGGCGGATCCTATCTTCACCGTGCGTTCGCGCATGCCGGGCAGGGCGATCATCGGCACATGGTCGCGCCCGAAGCGGACATGCTCCCACACCTCGTCGCACAGCGCATAGGCATCGAAGCGGATGCAGCGCTCGGCGATCATCGCCAGCACATCGCCGCCCAGCATCGTTCCGCTGGGATTGATCGGGTTGTTGATCACCACCAGCCGGGTACGCTCGTTGAACGCCGCATCGAGCGCTGCAGGATCGAGCGACCAGTCGCGCGGGTCGAGATCGACCATGTGGGGAATGCCGCCCGCGCGTCGCACCATCGGCACATAGGCGTCGTAGAGCGGCTGGAACAGGACGACCTCGTCGCCCGGCGCCACCAGCGCCAATATGCCGGCCGCGATCGCCTCGGTTGCGCCCGAAGTGACGATCACCTCGCTCTGCCAGTCGAGGTCGAGGCCCTGATGGTCGCGATAATGATCGGCAATGGCCTGGCGCAGATCGGGCAGGCCGGCCATCGGCGGATATTGGTTATAGCCGTCGACCAGCGCCTCGGCGGCGACGCGGCGGACGTCGTCGGGGCCCGGCGCGTCTGGAAAACCCTGGCCGAGATTGATCGCGCCTGTTTCGCGGGCAAGCGCCGACATCGTCTCGAAGATCGTCGTCGGCAGCGCAGCATAGACCGGGTTCATGGATGTCAGACGGGCCGGTTGAAGCCGCCGCCGTCGAGAACCTGCCGCACCTTCAGCGCCAGTTGCATGAGGGTGAAGGGCTTCGACAGGAAGGCGACGCCGGCGTCGAGCATCCCGTTATGGACGACGGCATTGCGCGTATAGCCGGTGGTGTAGAGGATTTTGATGCCGGGCCGCATCTTCAGAACCTTTTCCGCCAGTTCGCGCCCGTTCATCTCGGGCATGACGATGTCGGTGAAGAGCATGTCGATCACCGGCTGCTCCTCCAGCGTCCGGATCGCCTCGGCCGCGCTGGCGGCGGAGATCACCGAATAGCCAAGGTCGCGCAGCGCATCGACCGAGAAATGGCGCACCCGCTGTTCGTCCTCGACCACGAGGATCGCCTCGCCTTGCTTCGCGCGGGGCGCCTCGTCGCTGTCGAGGATGTAGCGGCCATTCGCATCCTGCAGCGGGTCCTGGCTGCGCGGCAGATAGAGACGTACCGTCGTTCCCTGGCCGGGCTCCGAATAGATCGCTGCATGGCCACCAGTCTGCTTCATGAAGCCGAATATCTGGCTGAGGCCCAGGCCGGTGCCCTTGCCCACCGCTTTGGTCGTGAAGAAGGGGTCGAAAGCGCGCTTCAGCACATCGGGCGACATGCCGCTGCCGGTATCGGTCACCCCGACCATCACATATTGGCCGGGCCGGACCTCCGGATGGATGCGCGCATATTCGTCGTCCAGATAGGCATTGGCGGTTTCGATCGTCACCTTGCCGCCGTCGGCCATCGCGTCGCGCGCGTTGACCACGAGATTGACGATCGCATTTTCGAGCTGACTGGGATCGGCAAGGCAGCGCCACAGGCCGCCTGCAAGCACCGTCTCGATCATATACTGCTCGCCGATGGTGCGCTTGAGCATTTCGGACATGCCGGCGACCAGACGATTGGTGTCGATCGTCAGCGGCGCGAGCGGTTGCTGGCGCGAGAAGGCGAGGAGGCGCGCGGTCAGACTGGCAGCGCGCTGAGCTCCTTCATGCGCGTTGTCGATATAGCGTATCAGCCTGTCGGTATCGCCACCGATACGTCGCTTCGCGAGATCCAGGCTGCCGATAACGATCGCGAGCATGTTGTTGAAATCATGAGCGATACCGCCGGTCAGCTGCCCGATCGATTCGAGCTTCTGCATATGCAGGATCTGCGCTTCGGCCTTCTCGCGGGCTTCCACCTGTACGCGCATAGCCTGTTCGGCGGCGAGCGCCCGGTCACGCTCCGTCAGCAATTCGCGCTCGCGCGCGTTGCTGTCGCGGATCAGGGCTGCGGCGACGATCAGGACAAGGATGACAGTGGCGACAAGCACCAGGCCGAGGCTCATGACGAGTTGTTCGGTCTGAGCGCGCCGCTCGGCAAGAAGGCGTTCTTCTTCTGCGAGCATGCGATTGATGATGTCGATGACTCGCTGAATGCGCACATGGCCTTCGCCCGAGGCGACAGCGGCGACGGCTTCCATCCGTCGGCCTCGGTCGAATGCCCCGATGCCATCCTTCGCAAAGCTCAGCTTCGCCCGCACGGCCGCCCGCAATGTGGCGACATTCCTGATCTGCCGGGGATTGTCGCTCACCTCGCGCTCGATCTGGTCCAGCGCCGGTTCGATCCGCGCCGACAATTGCGCAACGCGCTCGCGCAAGGCCGGCGCGCCCACCAGCAGATAGCCGCGATGCTCGGACTCGATCGCGCGCATCCGATCGGCCATCCCGGTCAGCAGCACTTCGACCCGCAGCGAATGCGCCGCCCATCCGCCGGCGCGGCTCTGCGCGCGCGTCAGATAGATCGCGCTGGCCGCGGCAATGATCGCGACGATCAGGCCTCCGAGCAGAAGATAGGGCAGGCGACGAGGCGAATGGGCCATGCCCGCCTTGTAGAGCCGGGCATTTCGCCTGCAAGCGATATTCCCCCGCGCCTCCAGATCGCATTACTCGGCGTCGGCGACGATCCTCGCCCAGCCGGCCTCGTCGATCACCTCGATGCCGAGCTCTGCCGCCTTCTTCAGCTTCGAGCCTGCGCCGGGGCCTGCCACCACCAGATGCGTCTTGGCCGATACCGATCCTGACACCTTCGCGCCGAGGGCTTCGGCCTGCGCCTTGGCCTCGTCGCGCGACATCGTCTCGAGCGTACCGGTGAACACCACCGTCTTGCCGCTGACGGCGGATTGCCGCGTCTCGTGGACGACATCGGCGGGCTTCAGCTGGCTGAGCAGGTCGTCGACAGCCTCGCGATTATGCGGCTCGGCGAAGAAGTCGACCAGTGCAAGGGCGACCTCGGGGCCGACCCCCGGCGTCTCGACGATGGCGGCCAGCTCCTTGGCAACGCGCGCGCCGAATTTCTCGTCGGGTTCGCCGACCGCCTGCACGGCTTCGTCGCGCGCGGCGATGGCCCGCTCGATCATCGCCCTGAGCGCGTCCCAGCTGCGATAGCGCCGGGCCAGATCGCGCGCGGTGACCTCGCCGACATGGCGGATGCCCAGTGCGAACAGGAAACGGTCGAGCGGTGGCGCACGCTTGGCATCGATCGCGGCGATAAGGTTCGACGCGGATGTCTCGGCCCAGCGCTCGCGTGTCGCCAGCTGCTCCTTGGTTAGCCGAAAGATATCCGCCGGGGTCTGGACCAGGCTGTCGCGGAAGAAGCTCTCGATATGCGTCAGGCCGAGGCCCTCTATGTCGAGCGCGTGACGGGAGACGAAATGGCGCAGGCGCTCGACCCGCTGGGCTGGGCAGATCAGTCCGCCGGTGCAGCGATAGTCGACCTCGCCGGGCTCGCGCTCGGCGGCCGATCCGCATTCGGGGCAGGTCGTCGGGAAGGGCCAGCTTCCGCGCGTCTCGTCCCGCGACAGATTTTCCACGATCTGCGGAATGACGTCGCCGGCCCGCTGCAGGACCACGCGGTCGCCCGGCCACACGTTCAGGCGGCCGATCTCGTCGGCATTGTGGAGCGTGGCGTTGGTGACGACGACGCCGCCGACCGTCACCGGTTCCAGACGCGCGACTGGCGTGAGCTTGCCGGTGCGGCCGACCTGGATGTCGATGGCGCGCAGCAGAGTCTGTGCCTGTTCCGCCGGGAATTTGTGGGCGATCGCCCAGCGCGGCGCGCGCGCGACGAAGCCCAGCCGTTTCTGCCAGTCGAGCCGGTCGACCTTGTACACGACACCGTCAATGTCGAAGGGCAGGTCGGCGCGGCGCGCCTCGATGCCCCGATAATGCGACAGCGCCTGCGCCGCGCCGTCGACACGGATCAGGTCGTCCGAGACGGGCAGGCCCCAGCTTGCGATCGCGTCCATCACGCCCTTCTGCGTATCGGCGGGCAGCGCGGAGGCCTCGCCCCAGCCATGCGCCAGAAAGCGCAGCGGTCGCGCGGCGGTGATCGACGGGTCCTTCTGGCGCAGCGACCCGGCAGCGGCATTGCGTGGATTGGCGAATTGCCGGGCCTTGTCCGGATCGTCGGCATCGGAGAGCAGGCGGGCGTTGAGTGCGGTGAAATCGTCCTTCGCCATATAGACCTCGCCCCGCACCTCGAAGATGTCCGGCACGGCACCCTTCAGCGTCTGCGGGATGTCGGCGATGGTGCGGACATTGGCGGTGACATCCTCGCCGGTCTGTCCGTCGCCGCGCGTCGCAGCCAGCACGAGCCGGCCCTTGTCATAGCGCAGCGAGCAGGAGAGGCCGTCGATCTTAGGCTCTGCCGTCAACGCCACCGCCTCTTCGGCACCGAGACTGAGATAGCGGCGGACGCGACCGACGAAATCCTCGACATCCTCATCGGCAAAGGCGTTGTCGAGGCTGAGCATCGCCACGGCATGCGGCACCTTGGCGAGGTGCGAGGAGGGGGCGGCGCCGACGAGCCTGGATGGGGAGTCATCGCGGACAAGCAGCGGGAAGGCCGCCTCGAGCGCGGCATTTTCCCGCATCAGCGCATCATAAGCGGCGTCGCTTATCTCGGGCGCGTCCTCGCCATGGTAGAGCGCGTTGTGCCGGGCGATCTCGGCCGCGAGGAAGGCGAGCCGTTCGGCGGCTTCGGATTCGGTCGTCATCCGCTTCTTCTAGGCGGGCGGACGAGGCGGGCCAAGCGTCTCGGATCGCCCCTTCGGACATGGGCTTGGCAGGCGTTCGGCGGCTGCCTATCGATAGGCAGCTTTGGCGTTCAACTGAGCGCCCTATGTTGAGGACAAATAGCAATGCGCTTCGCCAAACATCTGATCGCACTGGCAATCATCGGTGCATCGGCGGGCGTCTCGGTCGAGGCGCGGACCCTTGCCGGAGGCACCCAGGTCGAGGACATCGTCGTCGGCAAAGGGCCGGAAGCCGTCGCCGGGCGATCCGTCACGGTCCATTATACCGGCTGGCTCTATCGCGGGGGCAAGCGATCGACCAAGTTCGACAGCTCGGTCGGGAGCGAGCCCTTCACCTTCTTCCTTGGCGCCGGCGAAGTCATCAAGGGCTGGGACGATGGCGTCGTCGGCATGAAGGTCGGCGGCAAGCGCACGCTGATCCTGCCGCCTGCCGTCGCTTATGGTTCGGAAGGCGACGAAACGATCCCGCCCAACAGCTGGCTGATCTTCGATATCCAGCTTCTGAAGGTCGAGTAACGGCGCGTCAGGCCACTTCGAGCAGGCGCATGGCCTGCGCCCGGGCCTCGGCGGTGATTTCGGCACCCGACAACATGCGGGCGATCTCTTCCTGACGCTCGGCTTCGTCGAGCGGCCGCACGCCGGTGCGCGTGACGAAGCCGTCATGGCTCTTGGCGATCAGCCAATGATGCGCGCCGCGCGCGGCGACCTGCGGGCTGTGGGTCACGACGAGCAATTGTGCACCGCGCGACAGCCGCTGCAGCCGCTCGCCGATCGCGCTCGCAACGGCACCGCCGACGCCGCGGTCGATCTCGTCGAAGATCATCGTCGTGGCGGAGCCCTGCTCGGCGAGCGCTACCTTGAGCGCGAGGATGAAGCGCGACAATTCGCCGCCGCTGGCGATCTTCATCAGCGGGGCGAAGGGAGCGCCCGGATTGGTCGAGATCTCGAACTCGACACGGTCGCGGCCCGCAGCGGTCCATCCGCTTTCGGGCAGCGTCTCGACGACGGTGCGGAACCGCGCGGCGTCGAGCTTCAGTGGCGCAAGCTCGCCAGCCACGGCGACATCGAGCCGCGCGGCGGCCTCGCGGCGGGCCTGGCTCAGCTGCTCTGCAGCCTCGACATAGGCCGCCCGTGCATTGCGGGCCGCCGTCTCCAGCGCGGCGAGGCCAGCGTCTCCGGCTTCGATCCGGTCGAGCCGGGCCGCCAGTTCGTCGCGGAGCGCAGATAGGCCCTCGGGCTCCACCCGATGCTTGCGAGCCAGCGCGCGCAGCTCGAACAGGCGGGTCTCCACCGTCTCCAGCCTTGCGGGGTCGAAGCGCATCGCCTCGGCGGCGGCGGCGAGCTTGTCCTCTGCCTCGCCCGCCTCGATCACGGCGCGATCGAGCGCCTCGAGCGCCTCGGCGAGCAGCGGATGTTCGGGCGCGATGCGGTCCAGCCTGCGCGCCGCCTGACGCAGCGCCGCCAGCCCGCCGTCAGAGCCTTCGAGGTGCGCGCTGACCGCCGTAAGATCGTCGGCAAGGCGGGCGCCCTTCTGCATGTCGGCACGCTCGGCTGCGAGGATGGCTTCCTCGCCGGGCTCGGCGCCGAAACGGCTCAGCTCCGCGACCGCATGGTCGAGCCATTCACGATCGCGCGCGGCATTGTCCAGGTCGGTCCGCGCGGCGTCCAGCGCATCCTCGGCCTGGCGCCACGCAGCATGAAGACCGGCGATGCGTCCCACGTCGAGCCGCCCGAAGCTGTCGAGCAGCAGGCGGTGTCCGCGCGGATTGATCAGGCCGCGATCGTCATGCTGGCCGTGAATCTCGACGAGCATCGCGCCGAGTTCGCGGAGCGTGGCCGCCGATGCGGGCTGATCGTTGACGAAGGCGCGGCTGCCGCCATCGGCCTTGACCACCCGGCGGATGACCAGCGCCTCGCCCGGCTCCGCCTCATAGCCATTTTCCGCGAGGAGGGCGAAGGCGGGATGGTCGGCCGGCAGGTCGAAGCCGGCCGATACGATCGCTTGTGCCGCGCCGGTTCGGACGAGGCCGCTGTCGGCACGCGCCCCGAGCGCAAGTCCCAGCGAATCGAGCAGGATCGACTTGCCCGCGCCGGTCTCGCCGGTCAGCGTGCCCAGACCGGGGCCGAACTCCAGATCGAGCGCCTCGATCAGCACGACATCCCGGATCGCCAGCGTGGTCAGCATGGGACATGTGTAGAACAGCGGCGGGAAGGCGCCAAGGGCGGATGTCGACAGCCGATGCATCGCCACGCGCTTTGGGGCAGGGGCTTTCGTCCAGGCGAGCCCGATCCTATAGCTGCAACCGGAGCGAAGAAGCGGGGGCGAATGTGCGGTTGTTCATGAGGCGTCTCGCGGTGCTCGGCTTCGCTGGTGCAGCCTGTGCCGCTCTGGTCGCGGTCACACGCTACGATAAGGGGGCGGCGCCGGGCGCTTCCTTTGGCGACAATGTCATTGCGGCGCCGGCGACGGCGGCAGCGCCTCTGCCCAAGCAGAAGACCGCGATCGGCCTCAATCTCTCGACGGTGGCTTATTGGACCGCCGAGCGTTCCTTCATGAACCTCGCGGCCGGCGGTGGCTGGAGTTCGATCATGGGCGGCTGGTCAGAGATGCCCGCCAACCGCCTCGACGCGCGCGGCACGGTGCTGTCGCTGCGTCCCGGCGAACAGGCCGCGCTGGCGCTGACGCGCCCGCCGCGCAGCTACGATGCCGATCTGGCCGTTCGCTGCACCTATAAGGGACAGGGAAAGGTCGCCGGCGTCGCGACCTTCAACCTGCGCGCGAGCCCCGGGCGGATCGACTTCATCTGGCGGCCCGACGTCCGCACCGCCTATTTCAAGATCGAGGAAACCAACCCCGCCGATCCGGTCCGCGCGATCGACTGCCGCGAGGCCGATGCCGATCCGCGTGCCCTGTTCGATCCGGCCTTCGTCAAGGAACTCTCGGCCTACAAGGCGGTGCGCTTCATGGACTGGTCGCTGGCCAATCTGAACGAAGCGGGCGACTGGTCGCGCCGCACGCCGGCCGACGCCTTCATCCAGCAGTCGCGGCAGGGTGTCGCGGTCGAGCATATGGTCGCGCTCGCCAATGAGGCGGGCGTCGATCCCTGGTTCACGCTGCCGTGGAAGGCGGACGCGCTCTACGTCGCCAGCTTCGCACGCTATGTGCATGAGCATCTCGATCCTAAGCGCACCGCCTATATCGAGGTCGGCAACGAAATCTGGAATCTCGATTTCCCGGCGGCACGGCAGGCACGAGACGAGGGCATGAAGCTGCGTCTGTCGGCCGACGAGAACGAGGCGCGGATGCGGCGCTACGCGCAGCGATCGATCGAGGTCTTCACCATCTGGGAACAGGTCTATGCCGACCGTCCCAAAGGCATCGTGCGGATTCTGTCGGGGCAGAATGCCTGGCCGGGCCTTGTCGAATATGCCCTCAACTACAAGGACATGGCGAAGCATATCGATGCGCTGTCGAGCGCGCTCTATTTCGCACAGACCGTACTCGCCGACCCCAAGACGCCGACCAGCGATCTCGGCCCCATCTTCGCCGCCATCGATGCCTCGATCCCCGAGACGTTCAAGACCGCGCGCCAGTTCAAGCAGATGGCCGACGCGCGGGGGCTGCGATACATCGGCTATGAGGGCGGGCAGCACGCGACCTATAACGGCCCGGACAAGACGCTGATGGAGCGGCTCAACCGCGACCCGCGCATGGGAGCCTCCTATCGCCGCTTCCTCACCGGCTGGGACCGGGAGTTCGGCGACCTGCTGATGCTCTACCACTCGACCAGCCCGATCGGCACGACGATGCATTTCGGCATGGCCGAGCATAGTGGCCAGCCGCTGTCGGAGACCCCGAAGCGCAAGGCGGTACTCGACGCGATCGCCGAACTGCCGCGCTGAGCGGGAATGCGACGATTGGTCGTATGGAGAAGGAAGGCTACCCAGTAGCGCGCCACGAGCGGATTTTCGCAGGCTGGAATGTCGGCTTGTGCGATCTTCTGTTCTGGTGCCGCGTCAGCCCGGCGGCACGCATGATCCACCTGTCGGATGTTATGCACTGCTCGCTTCTGCAGGCGCGATAGGGGCGGCAAGCAGAGTCGTCTGGCGGCGCTGCGAGGACAAGCGGGAATGGGCAAGAAATTCTATGTCTGCGTAGCCGGCGGCCAGATTCACGGATGCAGGGCAGGGGTGGGCGAAACGCCGGTGATCCTCTTGCACCGAACGCCTGTTTCCTCCTCAAGCTTTTCACTCGTCATGAAATATCTGGAGCGTGCCGGGCAGGCATCTGTGGCGCTGGACACTCCCGGTTTCGGTCAAAGTTTCACGCCGCAGGGCGCTCCGAACGCGCGCGACTATGGGCTCTGGTTGCTTGAGGCGATCGATGCCCTCGGTATCGATCGCTTCCATCTCGTGGGACATCATACCGGCACGCATTTCGCTGCCGAGATTGCGGCGATGGTGCCCGAACGCTGTCTGTCGCTGATATTGTCGGGCGTCATGATGGCTGATCAGGATGAGCGCGCGTCGACTCGGGAAGACATGGCGAGTGTGCCGGCTGTCGATCGCGATGGCACCTACATCACCGACACATTCGCGCTGATGCGCTCGCTGTTTCTCGATCCTGTGCCCGAACTCGTCCATGCCGAGACCCTTGGAGCGCTGGTGGCCGGACGGGGACGCGACCTGGCCTTCGACGCGATCTTTGCTCAGGACTTTGGCGCTGTTCTGGCGAGGGTCCTGAAAGAAGGCCGCACCGCCGTGCGCGTAGTGCAGGCGAGCGACGATCCCTTCACCCTGAACGGGATGTTGAGCAAGGTACGGCAACAATTTCCGAGCGTGCCGGTCGAATTGATCGGCCCCGCTTTTCTCGCAACGCCCGAACGGCAGAGCGGTGCGTTCGCCCGTTCGATCCTGCGTTATACAAAAGGTACGGAAAGCATGAACGATCGCAATCGGCGCTACCATCTCGTCCGGAGCGCCGCCGGCTACGACCTCGTCAGGAGCGACGCCGACACACCCGAGCCTGGCGTCGGTGAGATAGTGGTTCGTGTCCACGCCGTATCGATCAATCGGCGCGATATCGGCGTCCGCGATCTTTCCTATCCGGTCAACGGCGCCGACCATTTCACGCCTCTCTCCGATGCAGCAGGCGAGATCGTGGCAGTAGGGGAAGGCGTGACGCGATGGAAGGCAGGCGACCGTGTGGCGTCTGCATTTCTGCAAAACCAGCCAGCGGGACGCCTTACTCTGCCTGGCGTTCTGTCTGCATTGGGCGCTGGGGGACCCGGCGTTTTTGCCGATCACGTCGTTCTTTCCGAAAGTGGGGTCGTCGCGATTCCGGACCATTGGAGCTACGAGGAGGCCGCATGTCTGCCATGCGCCGGCGTTACCGCGTGGTCTGCGTTGCGCCCCCTCGGCAACGTCCAGCCGGGTGACAGCGTGGCGGTAATCGGAACCGGCGGTGTGGCGTTGTTCGCGATTCAGCTTGCTGCAGCAATGGGCGCACGGCCGATCGTCCTGTCTTCCAGCGAGGATAAGATCGCGCAAGCCCGATTGCTCGGTGCCGTCGATGCCATCAATTACCGCGAGTGCCCGGAATGGGGCGATGAACTGCGCAAGCGGACCAATGGCGCCGGCGTAGATCATGTGATCGAGCTTGGTGGCGCGGGTACATTGCAGAAATCGGTTTCCGCTTTGGGGCTGAACGGGCATTTGGCCCTCATCGGGGCGCTCGATGGATTTGGCGGGACGATCGACGCCTTGCCCCTGATCTTCTCGGCTTTGCGCCTGAGTGCGGTGATGGTCGGCTCGCGCAAGGAACATGAAGACCTCGTGGAATTCATGGTCAGCAAAGGGCTGAAGCCCGTAATCGACAGCAGCTACCCCTTTGATCAGGCGGAGGCCGCTTACGCACGGGCCAATCACGGCGCCTTTGGCAAAGTGGTGGTCACCCTTGATTGAAGCGACAGGCCCCGCAGCCGTCTTAGGCCTTGGGGGCTTTGTCCTGGCGAAGCTTGCCGCGCTGAAGATCGTGGCGAGCGTTCACTCCCTTGCTGATCCGACCTACTTCGCCGTCACCCGGTGGGCGAAGGCGGCGATGTCCTTGAGCACCGGAACGTCGCCCCGGAAAGGCTTGGCGAGGCCGGTGACGATGCCGACATGGCCGGTCTTGGGATAGACGCGGAGCTCGGACTCGGTGCCGGCCGCCTTCAGTCGGCGCGAGAGGTTGATCGAGTTCTTCGGCCAGACTGTGCCGTCCTCCCCGCCGTGAAGCAGAAGCGTCGGCGGCGAAGAGGCAGAGGCATAATGGATCGGCTGGGTCTCGTCCGCGCGGGGCCAGGCGCCGAAGGTCCGCTCGACGACATCGCCCTTCAGCGGCAGGAAGTCGTAGGGACCCGCCAGCCCCGCGAAACCGCGCACGGCGGCGCGATCCGCGCCCAGCCATTGGGGATCGAGCGCGAGCATGGCGGCATTATAGGCACCGGCGGAATGGCCGACGAGAACGATCCGGTCGGGGTCGCCGCCATATTGCGCGGCATGGGCTCGGGCCCAGTGGACCGCGGCGGCGCAGTCCTGGAGAAAGCCCGGGAAGCGCACTTCGGGGACCAGGCGATAATCGGGCACGATCGTCAGGAAGCCCTGACCGGCAAGCGCGCGGCCCGCGAAATGATAGCCTTCGCGCGTCCCGTCCGCCCAGGATCCGCCATAGAAGAAGACGATGATCGGCAGCTTGCCGCCTGAAGCCCGATCGACTGGCGCATAGATGTCGAGCATTCGGCGCGGGCCTTCGCCATAGGCGACGTCCCCGGCGACTTTCCGGCTGCTGCCATCCTTGGGCATCACTGCGTCGAAGGTACGCAGCGGCGAACAGGCCGCGATCGCCAGCGCCCCGCCCAGAACAAGGGCGAGCCCCGCCACGGTCAGTCTTGTCATCATCCCTCCGCACATATCGGATATGACGCACTACGCCAGCGGGGTCGCTTCGGTTGCGTCGTGCGTTGTCGCGCCGGACATCAACATGAAAGGAAGAAGTGATGATCGTTCGTAGCGGATCCGCCACCTATTCGGGTCTCGGCAAGGACGGGAAGGGGCATGTCTCGACCCAGTCGGGTATCCTGTCCGACCAGCCTTATGGTTTCAACACCCGATTCGAGGACGGCAAGGGCACCAATCCCGAAGAGCTTATCGCGGCGGCGCATGCGTCCTGCTTCACCATGGCGCTGAGCTTCGCCCTTGCGGGTGCGGGCTACACTGCGGGCGAGCTGAAGACCGAGGCCAAGATCTCGCTCGACAAGGACGGCGCCGGCTTCAAGGTCACGCGCTCGGCGCTTACGCTGGTGGCGCAGGTCGACGGGATCGACGAGGAGGAGTTCGGCCGCATCGCCGACGAGGCGAAGGCAAATTGCCCGATCTCGAAGCTGCTCAATGCGGAGATCACGCTCGACCGCAAGCTGGTCTGACCGGCGCGGCAATGAAAGAGGCTCCGGCGCTATGCGCTGGAGCCTCGATCGATTGGAAAGGGTGATTGGTAGGTGTGGGGAGCAGGTCAATTCTCCCAGTGCAGGATCAGCGCTGCTGATCGCGATCCGGCAGCCGGTCCTGTCCACCGGATTGCTGCCCGCCTGACCGATTGCCGCCCTGCTGGGCATCGTCCTGTTCGCGGCGCTGGTCCTGGCGCTGCTTTTCGATCTGGCCCTCGCGCTGCTGGTCCTGCTGACCCTGCGAGCCGCGGTCCTGATCCATCTGCTGATTGCGGTCGTTGCCGCCCTGGCGATTCTCGCCCATGGCATCGTCTCCTGTGATCATCCCGGATGCGGGATGCAGGTAGAACGGGCCAGCAGCGGGCTTCGTTCCGGTCCATGCGCCCAAATGATTGAAAATACGATATTATGTCTGCGAAACGACGCGATGCACATTGTAGCGTTGCGATTGACCCGTCTCGCCCCTAGGACGCGGGCGTCAGTGAGTCAGGGGATAGCTATGTCGCAGCCGTTGAGGGTGGCGCTCGCGGGCCTGGGTACGGTCGGTGCCGGGGTCGTCAAGTTGATCGACGAGAACCGCACGCTGATCGAGCGCCGGGCCGGGCGTCCGATCGAGGTCGTCGCGGTTTCGGCACGCGACCGGTCGCGCGATCGCGGTATCGATCTCGCGCGTTTCGCGTGGGTCGACGATGCGACGACGCTGGCCGCCGCGCATGACGTCGACGTCGTGGTCGAGCTGGTCGGCGGCGCCGACGGACCCGCGCTGACGCTGGCGCGCGAGACGCTGGCTGCGGGCAAACCCTTCGTCACCGCCAACAAGGCGATGATCGCGCATCATGGCATCGAACTCGCCACCATCGCCGAGAAGCAGGGCGTCGCGCTGAAATATGAAGCGGCGGTCGCGGGCGGCATCCCGGTGATCAAGGGGCTGCGCGAAGGCGCTGCCGCCAATGTCATCAGCCATGTCTTCGGCATCCTCAACGGCACCTGCAATTATATCCTCTCCGAGATGGAGGAGAAGGGCAGCAGCTTTGCCGAGGTCCTCGCCGAGGCGCAGCGTCTGGGCTATGCCGAGTCCGATCCCAGCTTCGACATCGACGGCGTAGATGCCGCGCACAAGCTGTCGATCCTGTCCAGCCTGGCCTTCGGTACGGCGGTCGACTTCGGTTCGATCGCGGTGACCGGCATCCGCCACGTGATTGCCGCCGATATCGCCGAGGCTGCCGCTCTCGGCTATCGCGTCCGCCTGGTCGGCCATGGCGAGGCCAACGACAAGGGGCTGTTCCAGCGTGTCCACCCCTGCCTCGTCCCGCTCAGCCACCCGCTCGCCCATGTCTCAGGTTCGCTCAACGCGGTCGTGGCGCACGGCAATTTCGTCGGCCAGCTCTTCTTCCAGGGGCGCGGCGCTGGCGAGGGGCCGACCGCGTCGGCGGTAGTCGCCGACCTGATCGACATCGCACGGGGCGAGACCGGGCCGGCCTTCGCCATGCCCGTCGCGGCCCTTGCAAAGCCCGCCCCGGCAAAGGCGGGCGACCGTCGCGGTCGTGCCTATCTGCGCTTCACCGTCGCCGACCGCCCGGGCGTGCTGGCCGAGCTGACCGCGGCGATGCGCGATGCGGGTGTCTCGATCGAAAGCCTCATCCAGCGCGGCGCGTCGGAGGATGGCAATGTGCTGATCGCGATGGTCACCCATGTCGGTCCCGAGCGGGCCGTGGTCGATGCGCTCGACCGGCTGGAAGGCTCCCAGAGCCTTGCCGGCAAGCCGATGCTCATGCACATTCTCGACGACTGATCGTTATCGCGCGCCCGGCCGCGCCGGGCTTCTCGACTTTGTAACCGGCCTCGCCTAAGCGCATCGGCCGAACGATAAGCAGAAAAGGCATTCCTTGATGGTGATGGCAAGCAAGGCCCTCGACCGGGTCCTCGTTCTGGAGATGGTGCGTGTAACCGAGGCTGCGGCGATCGCCGCGTCGAAGCTGATCGGCCGTGGCGACGAGAAGGCCGCCGACCATGCGGCGGTCGAAGCGATGCGCGAGGCGTTCAACGGCCTCGACTTCGACGGCACCGTCGTGATCGGCGAGGGCGAGCGCGACGAAGCCCCGATGCTCTACATCGGCGAGAAGGTCGGCTCGGGCATCGGCACCGGCCCGAAGATCGACATCGCGCTCGATCCGCTCGAAGGCACCACCATCACCGCCAAGGCCGGGCCCAATGCGCTGGCCGTGCTGGCGATCGCCGAAGAGGGCGGCCTGCTCAACGCGCCCGACGTCTATATGGACAAGCTCGCGATCGGCCCCGGCTATGAAGCCGGCATCGTTGGCCTCGACCGCAGCCCGACCGAGAATGTCAAGGCGCTGGCCAAGGCCAAAGGTGTCGAGCCCGACGAGATCATCGCCTGCGTGCTTGATCGTCCGCGCCACGAAAAGCTGATCGCCGAGCTGCGCTCGCTTGGTTGCGGCATCGTCCTGATCCCCGACGGCGACGTCGCGGGCGTGATCGCGGTGACCAACCCCGACACGACGATCGACATCTACATGGGCTCGGGCGGCGCGCCGGAAGGCGTGCTCGCGGCGGCTGCGCTCAAGTGCGTCGGCGGCCAGTTCGAGGGCCGTCTGCTGTTCCGCAACGAGGACGAGAAGTCGCGCGCGCGCCGCTGGGGCGTCACCGATTTCGACCGGATCTACAAGCTCGACGACCTGGTGAAGGGCGACGCCATCTTCGCCGCGACCGGCGTCACCGACGGTTCGCTGCTCGAAGGCGTCAAGCGCCGCGCCAACGGCCTGATGACCACCGAGAGCGTCGTGATGCGCGCCTCCTCTGGCACCGTCCGCTGGGTCAAGGGCGAGCACCGCAAGACCCGCTGATCCTGTTCGGGCAAGCGGCAAGAAACAAGGGGCGTCCACCGCATCGGCGGGCGCCCTTTCCTTTGGGGGCGGCAAGGCGCTAAGGCAGCGGCATGCGATCCCCCGTCCTCAACGTCACCCGTTCGATCCTCGGCCAGCCCTGGCATTGGCGGGGCGGGGCGGTCGATGGGATCGACGCCAATTTCGAACCCGACGATCTGGTCGCCCAGCTTCTGATGGCGCGCGGCTGCCCGCGCGACGCGATCGAGGCGCACCGCACCCCGACGATCCGCGCCTTCATGCCCGATCCGTCGATCTTCCGCGACATGGACCGCGCGGCCGAGCGCCTTGCCGACGCGGTGCAGGCGGGGGAGAAGGTCACCATCTTCGGAGATTATGACGTCGACGGGGCGACGTCGGCGGCGCTGCTGATCCGCCTGCTGCGGATGCTGGGGCTGGAGGCGGGTGCCTATATCCCCGACCGGCTGATGGAGGGCTATGGCCCCTCGGGCGAGGCCTTGCTGCGGATCGGGGAGGGCGGCTCGCGCCTGATCGTCACGGTCGATTGCGGCGCGCAGGCGTTCGAGGCGCTGCAACTGGCCAGCGACGCCGGGATCGAGGTGATCGTCGTCGACCACCACAAATGCGCCGTCGCCCTTCCGCGCGCCTTCGCGCTGGTCAATCCGAACCGTCTGGATGAGGATGAGGGCGCCGCGCATGGCCATCTGGCGGCGGTGGGGGTCGCCTTCCTGCTCGGCGCCGCGCTGATCCGCGTGCTGCGCCAGCGCGGCTGGTTTGCGACGCGTCCCGAGCCGCGCCTGATGGACCTGCTCGACATCGTCGCGCTGGGCACCGTCGCCGACGTGGCATCGCTGCGCGGGCTCAACCGGGCCTTCGTCGCGCAGGGGATCAAGGTGATGGCCGGGCGCCGCAATATCGGCCTCGCCGCGCTGATCGAGGCGTCGCGGCTCGAACGCGCGCCGACCTGCACCGATCTGGGCTTCGCGCTGGGCCCGCGCATCAATGCCGGCGGTCGGGTCGGCAAGTCCGACCTGGGCGTGCGCCTGCTGACGACCGAGGACCGGGACGAGGCGCGCGTGATCGCCGCCGAGCTCGACCGCCTCAACGAGGAACGCCGCACGATCGAGAAGCTGGTGCAGGAACAGGCCGAGGAAATGGCCGACCGGCTGGCGAACCGCTCCGTCCCCGTCGTGGCGGGCACGGGCTGGCATCCGGGCGTGATCGGCATCGTCGCAGGGCGCCTCAAGGAAAAGCTCGGCCGCCCCGCGATCGTCATCGCGCTCGACGAGGCCGGGATCGGCAAGGGTTCCGGCCGCTCGATTTCGGGCGTCGATCTCGGCGCGGCCATACTCGCGGCGAAGGACATGGGCTTGCTCGTTGCCGGCGGCGGCCATGCGATGGCGGCGGGGGTCACCGTGGCGCCGGGCGGGGTCGATGCGCTGGCCGACTTCCTCGACGACCGCCTTGCCTCAGATGTGTCTCGCGCCCGCGACGACCGTGCGCTGCTGCTCGACGCGGTGGTGGCGCCCGGAGGGGTCACCCCGTCGCTGGTCGAGGCGCTGGAGGCCGGAGGCCCCTATGGCGCCGGCTGGCCCTCTCCGCGTATCGCGGCGGGCGCCGTGCGCGTGATCCGCGCCGATGTGGTCGGCAATGGCCATGTCCGCACCGTCGTGTCGGGCCGCGATGGCCGCTCGATCAAAACGATCGCCTTCCGCGCGGCCGACAATGCGCTGGGCCAGTCGCTGCTGGGCGCCGGCGCCGACCGGACGCTGTGGATCGCGGGTCGCCCGAAGATCGACGACTGGGGCAACCGCCCCGCCGCCGAGCTCCACGTCGAGGATGCCGCCTGGGCCGACTGAGATATTTGCACAATATCGACGAACCGCCCTTGACCATCTCCGGCACCTGCCCTAATCGGCCCGCCACACGCTGCACGGCCCCATCGTCTAGCGGTCTAGGACGTCGCCCTTTCACGGCGAAAACACGGGTTCGAGTCCCGTTGGGGTCACCACCGCATCAGCCTGGATCAGCCAGGTTCCTTCGGCGAGCGTGCTCTCTAATCCTGGTAGCGCCAATGTGAACTGGGTCTCATCGCCTTGTGCGGCGATGATTTGATTCTTAGCGGCATTTACCCCACGGCCATCGCGCGCTTGGTCAGCGCCCCACAGGCCGCATCGCCCGCTACCGGCTCCTTCTTCCCGTCCATCGCACGTCCGATGCTCTTCAGAATGGTGCCGACAGGGCCGCCCTTGGGCAGTGCGATCTGAGGTTGTTTGAGAGTCCCGCCGATCGTGATCGGGCCGTGCAGCTTCAATGCGCTGTCCTGCTTTCCGGTGCCGCGCATCGTCAGCATCATATGTTCGCCGTTCAGATTTACGCTACCGCTGATGTCGGTGCGCGCGCGGGTGGTGTCGATCAGGATCGGGTTGGCGGTGGCCATGCCCCCGCGCACTTCGAGGCGGACGATCGCGCAGCGCAGGCTCGCCTGCTTCGCCTTGTCGAGGGTCAGCCCCTTTAGCAGGTCCTGGCCCAGCAGCGCGGCGGTGCGGGCGGGCAGGGCGCCGTTGCGGGCGACGATGCCGATCTGGCCGTTCGAGCGGGCGATGGCGGCGCGGATCGTGCGGCCCGTGCCTGTCAGGCGCAACCGGCCATCCAGCCGTCCGTCGACCTGCGTGTTCGGTGCGAAGTCGGTCAGGCGGCCATTGTTGAGATGAAGCGCCATCGTCATCACCGGTCGTCCGCTGCGCTGGTCGACGCGAAAGCTGCCCGCCATCGTTCCGTGGCTCAGGCCGAGCTTGAGGTCGTCGATGCGGAGCAGGCTGTGCTGCAGGTCGAGCGTGCCGCTGAGCGACCGGAAGGGAGAAGGACCCGGCCAGAGCAGCTTGTCCGCCTTCAGCGTCAGCCGTCCGTCGGTGCGCGCGACATTGTGAAGGTCGATCGCGGTATCGGGGAAAACGCGCGGGCCCGCCTTGGCGCGCTTCGCCGCAGCGATCGCCCGGCCGCGCGCATCAGACAGGTCGTCGAAGTCGAACTGCCGCGAATAGACATCGCCCTCGATGATGCTGCGGCCGTCCCGCTTGCGGATCGTGGCACCGCCGGCGATGTGCGAGCGGCCGATGTTGCCGTTCAACGCGGTCACCGCCCAGTCGGTGCCATCGCGCCGCGCCTGGGCTGCCAGCCGTACCGGCTGCGTTCTGGGCAGGCCCGCCTCGATGATCGCATCGACATAGGAAAGATTGGCGGCGCGCGCCGAGACGGTCAGTGCCATGTGGCGGATGTCGAGCGGCCGATCCATCCGGCCCTTCGCCCGCATCGTCAGCGCCGCGCCCGCAATATCGGCCTGGAACGGCCAGGGAGACGTTCCCGTCACGGTAGGGCCGGAGGCGGTCATTCGCACGGGAGCGCCCAGCACGGTGCCGCTCCCGTCAAGTTTCAGCCCGCCCGAGTCCACGGTCAGGGCGGCGTTCAAGGTGCGGTCGCGCTTGGCGTCGCGATAGATGAGGCGGCCATCGGCGATGCTGAGGCCGTCGATCATCGGGCCACTACCGCTGGCGGACGAGGCTTTCGCCTTCACGCCCTTCCAGCTTTCCCGGCCGTCCGCCGAGCGGACGAAGTCGAGGCGCATCCCGTCGACGCGAACGTCGCGCAGACGGGCGCGTCCGGTGAGCAGGGCGGGGAGGGACACGCCGAAATCGGCCTGGCGGATCGCAACGGTAGACCCGGGTCCGGCCCAGTCAGCCTGAGGGATGGTCAGGTCCCGTATGCGCAGGCGCGGGCTCAGCGAGAAGGCGTCCAGCCGCTCAAGCGACGCGATCCGGACGGAACGGCCATAATGGTCCGACAGACGGCGTTCGGCCTCCCCCCGGAGCATGCTCCAGGGGAAGGCCGCGAGGCCGATGGCCGTGAAGGCCGATAAAGCTGCCGTGCCGATCAGCGCGGTGCGAACCGCCGGCGTCAAGCGACGCCCCGCGACCGGGGGCGGACAGACGGTTCGATCATCGCGCCGTGCGGGATCAGCTGTTGACGGCAGTCGTCGAAACGCGGGCGTGGCTGCCCTCTTCGCTGGGCTCGATCTTCGCGCCGAACAGCATCTTGATCTTGCCCGACAGCGACATGTCCGATTCCCACAGTTCGGCATCGGCGATGTCGAAGCGCAGCAAAGCGAGGTTGGGATCGGTCTTGCCGCCCGGGAACCAGCTTTCGACGGGCTTGGCCCAGAGCTTGTCGATCATGGCCGGATCATTGTCGACGGTGGCGGTGCCCGCGAGGCAGGCGAAATAATCCTGCCCCTTGGATACGAACTGAACCATCGCCTTGCCGCCCTTAGCGAGACGGTTGTCGCGGCCGATGAAGAAATAGAGCCGGTCGACCTGGTCCTTGTCGAGCATGACCGTCAGCGGTTCGAAATGTTGATTGTCCCCGGTAAGGCCCGCCATCACATAGGGGCCGTCGCTCATCTTTTTCCAGAGCGTTTCCTTGAGCTTGGCAACGTCGGTCATGTCATTCTCCTCCAATGTCGGAAGGAGAACGAAAAGACCCCGTCATGGTTGCGTCATCAGAGCGCAGTTGCGCGACGCGGGCCTATTCCTCGTCGGCGAACGGGTCGAAGTCGCTCTTGCGCAGGTCGATGGTGAAGGTGGTGCCCTGGCGCGGCGTGCTGTCGCAGGCGATGCGCCCGCGATGCCGGCCGATCACCGTGCGGACGAAGGCGAGGCCCAGGCCGATCCCCTCGCGCGATCCCTGCTGGAAGCGCTCGAACAGGCGCGACCGCTCTTCCTCGGTCATGCCGATGCCCTGGTCGACGATCGCGAGGATGATGCGCTCGTCGCGCTCCTCCAGCACGCAGCGGACGACCATGCCCTCGTCGCTATATTTGATCGCGTTGCCGACCAGATTCATGACCGCGCGGGTCAGCAGCTGGCGATCGCCGTCGACCATGTGCGGCATGTCGTCGGCGCCCTCGACCATCACCTTGATGCCGCGCGCGCGGGCAGTGGGCCACAGCGCGTCGGCTGCGTCGATGGTCACGTCGTTCAGGTCGATCGGCTCCATCGTCAGCGGCTTCGCCTCGGCGCGGGCCAACTGGACGAAGTCCTCGGCGAGCTGGAGCGTGTGGGTGGCGAGATTCTCGATCCGCGTCGCGATCGGCTTAGGCACGCCCGTTTCGGGTCCACGCAGCAGCGACAGGATCGCCGACTGCGGCGCGCGCATGTCGTGGCTCAGCAGCTGCAAGGCCTCCTCGCGATGACGTTCGGCCTGCTTTAGCGGGCTGATGTCGACGACGCGGATGATCCAGCCGACCTGAGTGTCGGTCGCGTCTCGCTGGGCGACATAGCGTATCTCGAAGCAGCCCCCGTCCTCGGTCACCGCTTCGCCTGCGCCCGTCGCCGGGGCATCGGGTGCGAAGGGGGAGATGTGGCCGCTGTCGGCCGAGCGGAAGCAGTCCATCAGCAGGCGGGCATCGCCGCCGGTTTCGGCTTTGAGCCCCAGCCGGCGGGCAAGGCGGCGGCCCTCGACATTCGACAGCGCCAATGTGCCGTCGAGGCCGGTCACATAGACGGCGTCGGGCAGGCGGCCGATCGCGTCGGACAGGAATCGGCGAAGATCGCGCAGCCGGTCGATCGCGTCGCCGAGCAGACTGGTCTGCAAGGTGATCTCGCGCTCGCCGCCCACGCGGCGCTGGCGGGGCAGGGCGTCGCTCTCGGACTCCAGAATGCGCAGCTCGGCGGTCATATAGCCGCTGATCGCATGCAGTCGCCGCCAGCCCCAGAGCGGATAGCCGAACAGCAGGGCGATGAGTGCGGCCGATGGCGGCAACCAAAAGTTGAGGAAGGCGAAGAGCGCCAGGGAAAGGAGCGGCAAAGCCAGCAGGAGCGCAAGTGCCAGATTGGCATTGGCACCTGGGCTGAGGCGCAGGAAGGCGAGCAGCATGATCCACAGTGCAGCGAGACTCGTCACCAGCGTGACGGTCTGCGACGCGGGCGTTATCGCTTTCTGGCGCAGCAGGGCGTCGAGGAGTTGTGCCTGGATCTCGACGCCGGGCATCTGGCTGGTCGCGCCGGATGTCGGGGTCGGATAGCTGTCGCCCATGCCGTCGGCGGTCGCACCGATCAGCACGTGGCGACCGGTCAGCATTTCCGGTGGCACGCGGCCCTCGATCAGGTCGACGAAGGAAATCGTGCGAATATGGCCTGCAGTGCCACCATAAGGGATGAGGACGGGCCGCGCCTGCCACAGGCCATCCTTGCCGATCGCGCCGCCCTGGGGCTTGAGCCCGGCCATGACGGCGGCGAGCTGTAGCCAGGATCGGCCTTCCCCGCCTTCCTCCAGATAAGCACGCCGGATGACACGGTCGCCGTCGAAGTGGAGGTTCACCTGCACGATGGCGGTCGCGGCATCCGCGAGCGGCCCGGCGGGCAGGGCCATCGCATAAGGCGCGCCATTGGGGCCAGGCACGTCGATCACCATCGGCAGATAGGTCGGCGAGCGGCGGACGGCCGCCGCCAATATGCCGTCTTCCCCGGTCGGTTCGACGAAGAGGACGTCATAGCCGACCGCGCGGACCTTGGCCTCGGCGAGCCGGTCGAGCGCGGCCGCGTGCAGCCTGCGCGGCCAGGGCCAGCGCCCCAGCGCCTGGAGGCTGCGATTGTCGATGGCGACGATCACGATGTCGTCGGGGGGCGGTCGTCCTGCTGCCGTCAGGACATTGTCATAGATGATGTGATCGAGGCGCTCGGTCAGTCGCCCCAGCACCAGCGCGACGACCAGCGCGGTCGCAGCCAGCGCGACGGCGACCCACTCAACGTAGAGACGTGGGGGCGGTGCCGTCTGCGCTTGTCGATGGGGCATTGCCGCTCATGGCTGCTGAAGTGGGCTGGCGAGGATGATCGACATGCGCATGACGCTCTTCGTCGACGCGGGTCCAGGGCAGATCGAGGGCGCCGACGCGTTGGCCGAGCGCATAGGTGGCAGGCATGCCTTCGAGGCCGGATTCGGCAATGGCCGAAAGGCGGATGAAGAACTGCGTGCTGGCGAGATTTTCGAAGCTGATCGTCGGCGCATCGGCGGTCGAATCCGCGAACACCGCCTGGAAGCCGATGTCGGTTGCCAGCTGGAAGCGATATTTGCGCGCGCCATCGACCGGCTTGGCGGTGATCAGCACGCCCCCCGTCGGGGTCTGTGCGACCGTGTCGAGACCGGGCGGGGCGAGCAGGGGCACAGGCTTATCGACCCCGGTGGGGGTCGCCACCACGCCATAGCCGCGCGGCACCTGAGCGACATCCTCGTCCTCGGCATCCTTGCCGACCTCGACGGTGCCGCCGACGACCTCGGTCAGCGCCTTCTCGCCGCTCTCGTCGAGCGCGACCCGGAAGTCGGTTCCGCGCACCGCCGACACCGACAAGGGGGTGGTGACCTGGAAATCGCTGTTGGGATCGCGGATCGGCGTCACCGTCGCGCGGCTGCGACCCGCTTCCAGCCGGAAGCGGCGCTCTATACTGCCGGTCAGCAGGATCCGGCGCAGGCGCGACACATGGATACGGCTCTGCGACGGCAGCGAGATCGCGCTGCCGTCGGGCAGGGTGACCGTCACGAAGGCATTGGGGCCGGTCTCCAGCTTCTGACCCTGGCGGACCTGGGTGCCGACCTCGACCTGCTGCCCGTCGATCGTCGCGGCGCCGCGAAAGGAGGTGATGACCCCCGCGATCGTTTCGATCCGCAGCAGCGGCTGCGGGATGAGCAGGGTAGACCCGATCGGCAGGCGGCGCGGATCGGCGACCGCGTTGAGCTTCTGGATCGAGACATAGTCGTCGCTCACCAGATAGTCGCGGGCGAGCCCCGACAGCGTATCCCCGGGACGCACCGTGTAGCGGAAATACTGGTCCGCCGCAGGCGCCTGCGCAGCGACCGGGCCCGCAGCCCATACCGCCAGCGCCGTCGCTACCCCGAGGAAGAACCTGCTCCGCACGATGTCTGCCTTACTCCGTCTCGGGCTCGAGCGCTTCGAGCCGATAGCCGTAGCTGTACACGGGTATCAGGCGAAAGCCACGCTCCGGACGCAGGCCCAGCTTCGCCCGGATGCGCGAGATATGCGCGTCGAGCGTCCGGGTCGGCAGATCGGGGTTGCGGCCCCACACGATCTCCAGAAGATAGGAGCGCGACAGCGGGCGGTGCATATTACGAAACAGCGTCGCCGCCAGCTCGAACTCCTTGGCGGTGAGCACGATATTCTCGTCCTCGACGCTGATCGTCTGGCGCGCCGGGTGCAGCGTGTAGGGGCCATAGCTCTCGTTCGCGGCCACCGCCTCGCGCGGGCCGGTGCGGCGATGGACGGCGGCGATCCGCGCCAGCAGCACGGGCGGCTGGACGGGCTTGATCACATAATCGTCGGCCCCGGCGTTCAGGCCGGCCACGATATCCTCGTCGGTGTTGCGGTTGGTCAGCAGCAGCGAGGGGATCGGCTTGTCCATATTCTCCCGCATCCAGCTGATGATCTCGGGCCCGCTCTTGTCGGGCATGTTCCAGTCGAGGATCACCAGGTCGAACGTGTCCTGCCGCAGCTTCGTGATCAGCGTGCGGGCGTTGGGAAATTCATAGGCGAAATGACCGGCCTCGATCAGTGTCTGCGTGACATAGGCGCGCGCTGCGGGCTCGTCGTCCAATACGGCGATCCGCATGCTATCGCCCGATGTCTTGCTGGGATCGTTGGTCGGCATCCCAGCCTTCATGCCTATGCGCCGACGCGATTCCAAGTGTGTCGGGGTCTGCTCCACCCATGTTCATGTCTCCCTTTCGCCCTTCGGGACGACATGGCTTTAGCGGATGCGACCGGGGCGCAAATGATTGTATTTCCAAAGTTACAATTGTTTACAGGCACATCGCTGGTTAATCGTCCTATGACCATAAGCGGTGATGCCGGCGGCTCGATGATCGGGGGTGCCGGGTGGAAGGGTTGCTCCCCCTCCAGGCCGGCCGGCCTGTCTCGCCCTGACAGGCACAGGATCGCGGCCGTCGGCATTGCCAACCCCGAACATCGCAGGGATCGATTCGCTGCCGCCACGAACGGGCGGCGCCGACGGACTCAGAGCAGCGTCGAAAGCAGGTGCAGGCCGACGCCGATGAGGCCGCCCACGATGGTCCCGTTGACCCGGATATATTGCAGGTCGCGCCCCACCGCATTTTCGAGCTGTGAGGTCACGGTGCGCGCGTCCCAGCCGCGGATCGTATCCGACACCAGCTTGACGATGCCGTCGCCATAGTCCGCCACCAGTCCGACCGTGATCCGCCGTGCGAAACGGTTCAGCGTCCGTCGGAGCTGGGCGTCCGTCTGCAGCGTCTGGCCGAGCTGGCGCAGTGCCGCGCCGAACTGCCCGCCGATCGCCGCATCGGGATTGCGCGCGCTCTCGATCAGCTTCAGCCGCGCATTCTGCCACAGTGTGTCGAGCCATGCGGCGACTGCGGGGCTGGCGAGAATCTCCGCCTTCATCGCGGCGACCCGCTCGCGCATGACGGGATCATTTTGCAGCCGCTCGGCCAGCTGCTCGAGACCTTCCTGTGCCTTGCTGCGCAGCGGATGCTCGGGGTCGGTCGCCATGTCGTCCAGCAGCTTGTGCAGCCCTTCGACTATCGCCCCCGACAATTTCTCGTCGAGGCCGGTCCAGCGCATGAACTTGCCCGTCCGCGACTGTACCATGTCGTGGATCATCGTCTCGTTATGCAGCAGGATGCGGCTTGCCCAGCCGATCAGCCCGTCGAGCATCTCGGCATGGCGATTTTCCACGATCGCGGCATCGAGCGTGCGGCCGATCAGCGGAGCGATGTCGAACGCCTTAAGCCGGCTCGCCAGCGCGCCCTTCACCATCGCACCCAGCCGGTCGTCGCCCAGCGATTCCAGGATGGTGGCAAGCGCGCGGCCGATGCCGCCGCGGGTGCGGCCGGGGGCGGGGGGCTGGGCGAGCAGCCGACCGATCGCGGCGGCAACGTCGACTGCCTGCATCCGCCGCGCGACGACCGATGCTGTCAAGAAATTGACGCGCAGGAAGGAGGCGAGATTGTCGCCGATCCGGTCCTTGTTGCGCGGTATGATCGCCGTATGGGGGATGGGCAGCCCCAGCGGATGACGGAAGAGCGCGGTCACCGCAAACCAGTCGGCCAGACCGCCGACCATCGCCGCTTCGGCGAAGGCGCGCAGATAGCCCCAGGCGGCGGGTTCGCCCGGTGCCTCATGCGAGCGCGCCAGCAGATAGAGCCCCGCCATCAGGACGAGCAGGCCCGAGGCGACGACGCGCATGCCGCGCACGCCGCCCTGCGCGGGATTGAAGCGGTCGAGCCCGGTCGCCTGGAAGATGTTCATGCGGTCTAAATGGCCGTTGGGCCGGATAGTTCAACCGAAACGAACGCCGCCTCCACGATCCGCGCGAGACGCGGGAGGCGGCATCGTCGGTTCGTCACTCGGCGGCGTGTGGCGTGGCCTTCGCCTCATGATCGGCGGGGGTGATCAGGAACTTGCCCAGCTTAGGCCCGATCCATTTCTCCAGATCGTCCGCCAGGGTGAAGCCGGCGGGCACGATGACCAGCGTGAGCAGGGTCGACATGGCGATGCCACCGATCACGCAGACCGCCATCGGCGCGCGCCAGCTGCTGTCGCCCGACAGGCCCAGCACGATCGGCAACATGCCCGCGATCATCGCGACCGAGGTCATGATGATCGGCTGGGCCCGCTTGTGGGCGGCTTCGAGGATGGCCTCGGTGCGGCCGACGCCACGCCGCATCTCTTCGATCGCGAAGTCGACCAGCAGGATCGAGTTCTTCGCGACGATGCCGAGCAGCATCAGCAGGCCGATATAGACGGGCATCGAGATCGACATGCCCCAGATCTTGAGGAACAGGATTCCCCCGAGCGGTGCCAGCAACAGCGAGCCCATGTTGACGAAGGGCGGCAGCACCCGCTTGTAGAGCAGGACGAGCACTGCGAACACCAACAGCACGCCCGCGCCGACGGCGATGGCAAAGCCGGCGATCAGGTCGCCCTGCATTTCCTGCTCGCCGAACTTGATCTCGCGGATGCCGGTCGGCAGCGCCTTCATGATGGTCGACTTGTAGATATAGCCATAGGCTTCGCCGCTGACGACGCCGGGCGTCAGGTCGGCGCCGACGACGAGGCGGCGGACCTGATTGTAGCGGCGGATCTTCGACGGGCCGGCACCGAAGGAAATGTCGGCGACGACCTTGAGCGGGACCGAGGTGCCGAAGCTGGTCTGCACTGGCAGATTTTCGATCGCGGCGAGATCGCGACGGGAATCCTCGCTCAGCGAAACCCGGATCGGAATCTGGCGGTCGCTCAGCGAGAATTTCGCCATGTTCTGCTCGATGTCGCCCAGCGTCGCGATGCGGATCGCGTTGCTCAGCGCGGCGGTCGTCACGCCCAGATCGGCGGCGAGGTTGAGGCGCGGCTTGATGATCAGTTCGGGGCGCTGGATGTCGCCGTCGATGCGCGGATCGCGCATCAGCGGGCTCTTGCGCATCTGCCCGATCAGCGTGTTCGCGGTCTGCTGAAGCACGACCGGATCGTCGCCCGCCAGCATGACCGTTATGTCGCGTCCAAACCCGCCGCTCTGCGACTGGAAGTTCACGCGCGCATCAGGGATCTTCGCCAGCAGCGGCGCGGTCTCGCGTTCGAACTCGATGCTCGACCGCTCGCGGTCCTTGGCAGGCTTGAGCGTGACGTAGATCGTCGCAAAACGGGTGTCACCATTGTCGCCGATGTCGGCGAAGGCGTTCAGCACCTCGGGCTGGCTGCGCAGGATCGCGGTCGCCTGGTCGGCCACGCGCTGCGTATCCTCGGCAACGCGGGCGCCGGGCGTTAGCTCGATCTTCACCGAGCTGTAATCGATGTCGAGCGGCGGCTGAAACTCGGTCGGCGTGGTCGCGAACAGCGCGATCGTCAGGATGAAGGAGAGTACGCCGAGACCGATCGTCTTCCAGCGATTGCGCAGCGACCATTTCAGCACGCCGATATAGCGGTCCATCATCGGCCCGCCGCCATGCTGCTTCACGCCTTCGGCTTTGAGGAAATAGGCCGCGACCATCGGCGTGATCAGACGCGCGACGAGGAGGCTCATCAGCACCGCCACGGCGACCGTTAGGCCGAATTGCTCGAAGAACTGGCCCGGAATGCCCGGCATGAAAGACACCGGCAGGAAGACTGCGACGATCGCCATGGTCGTGGCAACGACCGCAAGACCGATCTCGTCGGCGGCGTCCATCGAGGCCTGATAGGCGCTCTTGCCCATGCGCATGTGCCGGACGATATTCTCGATCTCGACGATCGCGTCGTCGACAAGGATGCCGGCCACCAGGCTCAAGGCGAGCAGGCTGATCGTGTTGAGCGTGAAGCCCATCAGGCTCATGAACCAGAAGGTCGGGATGGCCGAGAGCGGGATTGCGATCGCGGAGATCAGCGTGGCGCGCCAGTCGCGCAGGAAGAAGAACACCACCACGACCGCGAGCACCGAACCCTCGATCATCGCGTCGATGGCGGAGTGATATTGCTCCTTGGTGTACAGGACGCTCGTATAGAGCTCCTTATACTCGACCTTGGGGTTCTCCTTGCGCAGTTCGTTGAGAACCTTGACGACATTGTCATAGACCTCGACGTCCGACGCCCCCTTGGCCTTCTGGATGCCGACCGACAGCACCTGACGATCGTTCATCTTGGAGATCTGGCGCTGCTCGCCGAAGGAATCGCGCACGGTGGCGATGTCCGCCAGGCGCACGGTGCGCCCGTCGGCGACCGAAATCTGCGTCTGGCCAAGTTCATAGGCCGAGGTCGCGTTGCCGAGCACGCGGACCGACTGTTCGGCCCCCGCCAGTTCGGCCCGCCCGCCAGCGGCATTGAGGTTGGTGGTGCGCAGGATGTTGTTGACCTGCACGGCCGTCACGCCCTGCGCCTGCATCCGGGCGGGATCGAGCACGACACGGATCTCGCGCGAGACACCGCCGCCGCGGAAGACGCCGGCAATGCCTTCGATCGCCTGCAGCCGCTTGATCACCGTGTTGTCGGTGTACCAGCTGAGCTGTTCGAGGGTCATATCGAGACCCTCCACCGAATAATAAGCGATCGGCCCGCCATCGACGTCGATGCGCTTGGTCACCGGCTCCAAAATGCCCTCGGGCAATTCGGACCGGATCTTGGAAACCGCATCGCGGACGTCGTTGACCGCGCGGTCGACCGGGGTCCCGAGCTGGAACTCGATATTGGTGCCCGAGAGCCCTTCGCTGACATAGGAGGTGATCGACTTGACGTTGCCGATTGACGACACCGCCGCCTCGACGCGCCGGGTGATCTGCGTCTCCATCTCCGTCGGCGCGGCGCCGGGCTGCAGGATCTCGACGCTGACGCCGGGGAAGCTGATGTCCGGCATCTGGTTGATGTCGAGCCGCGCGAAGCTGATCAGCCCCGCGAGCGTCAGGCCCAGGAACAGGACGATCGGAGGAATGGGGTTCCGGATCGCCCAGGCGGAGATGTTGTTCATCGCGCGTTCCTAGTTCAGCGGGCGGCGGGGCGGTTGGACATCTGCGGGGTGACCTTGTCGCCGGGGTTGAGGAAGGCGCCTGCGGAGAGGACGACCTTTTCATTGCCCTGCACACCCGAGAGCACCACGACGCCGGCATCGGAGACGTCGCCCGTCTTCACGTCGCGACGGACCACCTTGTTGTCGGGCCCGACGACGTAGACGAAGGAGCCCTTGTCGTCGTGCAGCACGGCCGACTCGGGCAGCTGCGGGGCCTTGACCGAGCCGCTGCGAATGGCCGCACTTGCAAAGCCGCCCGGACGAAGCGCGGGATCGTAGCGCAGCTGGATGCGGGCGGTGCCCTGACGCGTCTGCGGATCGATCACGGGCGAAATCTGCCAGACCGTACCGGTGAAGGCGCGGCTGCCGCCGATCGGCGTCACCTGCGCGGTGTCGCCGACCTTGAGCCGGGCGATATCCTGTTCGGCCAGCTGGGCGCGGATTTCGATCTCGCCATCCTTGGCGACGCGGAACAGGGCGCCGGCTCCGGCACCCACCACCTGTCCGGGCTCGACCGCGCGCGTCAGGACAAGGCCGGAGGCGGGCGAGCGGATGCTGAGGCGGCCGATCTGGGCACGGCTCTCACCGAGCTGTGCTTCGGCAACGGCCACCCGGGCGATGGCGGCGTCACGGGTCGCGGTGCGGCGATCGATGTCGGCCTTGGAGATGAAGCCGCGCGCGACGAGTGCCTTGGCGCGATCGAGTTCGGCCTGCGCGAGCTGCGCGTCGGCCCGCGCGACGCGTACCGAGGCGGCGAGCGAGGCGGCCTGCTGCGTCTGGACGGATCGCTCGATCACGGCCAGCGTCTGCCCGGCCTTCACCCAGCTGCCCGGCTCGACCAGCACGGCCTGGACCATGCCGCCTTCGCCGGCGATCCCGACCGGCATTTCGCGCTTGGCTGCAAGCGTGCCGGTCGCCGAGATCGTGGTCACCACATCGGTGCTGCCGGGAACGATCACCGTCACGCCCGGCGCCGGAGCGGCAGGAGCGGCGGCCTTCTTGCCGCCGAACAGGACATAGGCGATCAAGCCGGCGGCGATCACTGCGGCAGCGATGGCTCCAGCGATAGTCCAGCGGCGCCGACGAGCCTGCTGCTCGTCGAAATCATATGCCCTGTAGTCGGTCTGGATGCCGGATTCGACGTTCATCCCCATAATCCCGTTATCGGCCGCGCGGGCCCCCTTCGCCTCGATCCAGCTGTATTATAGTAATACATCACCTCGCTCAAGAGGCGAGCGGCTGCGGCAAGATCGCCATGGATCATAACGGTCCCGAAAGGCGTTCATGCCGCGTGCAGCGAGGATCAACCAAAAGATCGATAGCACGCACGGGGAGTTGCGGCAAAGCAGGAGCAAGACCAATATGACAGTAAGTTTTTCCCGGTTCGGTGGAGCGGCGCTCCTGGCAGCCGCGGCGGCAGCGCCGCTGATGGCACAGCAGCCCATGCTGCCCCCCGGCCATCCGCCCGTGATCGGGACTCGGCTCGACATCGTCGCGTCGGGCGAGGTCAACGCGGTTCCCGACATCGCCACCGTCGGCGCCGGTGTCGTCACCCAGGCGCCGACGGCCGCCGAAGCGATGAAGGACAATGCGCGGCGTGCGGCTGCGACCGTGGCGGCGATCCGCAAGGCCGGTGTGGCGGAGCGCGACATCCAGACCACCTCGGTCTCGCTCAGTCCGCAATATCGCTATGCCGACAATCAGCCGCCGGTGATCACCGGCTATCAGGCCTCGTCGCGTGTCAGCGTCCGCTTCCGCGACATCAAGGCAGCCGGACCGGTTCTCGATGCGCTCGTCGCGGCCGGCGCGAACCAGATCGATGGCCCCTCGCTGTCGATCGACAAGCCCGAGCCGCTGCTGGACAAGGCGCGTGAACAGGCCGTTGCCACGGCGAAGCAGCGTGCGGACCTCTATGCCCGCGCAGCAGGCATGCGCGTGAAGCGCATCCTCGCGATCAGCGAAGGCTCGAGCGAACCGATGCCGGTCTATCGTCCGATGGCGCCGATGGCGATGGTCCGCAAGGAAGCCGCTGCCGACACGATGATCGAGGCCGGTGAGCAGAAGATATCGGTGAGCATCTCGGTCACGTTCGAACTCGAATGACCGATCAGGCGGTGGCGCGGGTCCGACCCGACGTCACCGCCGCCCGCCGGCCTTCCAGCCCCCACGCGTTTCCGGCCGGCGTCCTGCCGGGCGGAAGCCCCGGTCAGTCGGCCTGCGCGGCGAGGCACGGCGGATTCGGCCGACAAGGTCGGCTATAATCACGCTCGCAAGGAAGGCGAGGAAGACCCCCGCGATGAACCATCGGATGACTGCGCTTTCCATGGCGGATGCTCCGGCGAATGGCTTCAACGGCACGCAAAGCTGAACCAGCTACGCCTCGCTGTAACCGATCGTCCAGGCGACCGGTCCATCCCCGATACGGTCCTTTTACGCTCGTTGCGTGCCCGGATCAATGCCGACCTTTCCAGCATTTCCTCGCGCGGGCAGCGACGTCAGGATGCAACGATCTTTCCTGCCCCTGATAACGAAAGCGCGCGATGAGCGATCGGATGCCGTCACGGGCGCGGCGATGGGGGACGACATGCTGGTGCGATTTTCGATCGGGGGGGAATGCCTGTTCGAAACCGAACTCGACTGCCTGCCCGCGCAAGGAGCGGAGATCATCTTCGTCGCCGCGTCGACGGGGCGTGGAATCCCTGCGGGGAGCCTCGTCGCCGGTCGCGTATCGATCGGGGCGCATCCGATCTTCGATTTCAGCGCGGAGCCGCCGCGGGTGATCCTGTCGCTCGATCAGGCGCAGGTCATGCCGCCGCCGGGAAGCGGCGGGGAGCCTGCGAGCTAGCTCCCGCCTTCTCCGCCGTCGGGTCTGACGACCGAGAAGGGCTTGAGCCGTATCTTGGTCCGATGATCGTCGGACGCGACCTCGCCGCCGCCGACCGTCTGGCCGCGATAATAATGTTTCTGCCATTTGTCGCCGCTCGTCGGCGATTTGGGATCTTTCAGATCGCTCAGGAAGCCGGCGCGGCTGGCCGACCAGGCCTGGAACTCGGCATAAAGCTCGGGATCGTCCTCGATCGCCCGGAATTCGGGTTCGAACCTTTCGATGTCGCCGCGCCGGATGGGATAGATATGACAGAAGACCTCGCCCGGCTCGAAGCGGATGACCGTCTGCGGCCGCGTGAACTGCCAGTTCATGGTGAAGGTAAAAGGGGTCCAGTCGGTTTCGACCACTCCCGACAGCGGTGCGATCGCATCCTTCGGACGGTTGATCGGCCCCTGGACCATCAGATCATAGCCTGGCTCCGTCCGGAACACCGCGTTGATATGAAAGGTGACGATGCCATGGCCGAAATGGCTGATCGCTGGCACTTCGCCCGCGACATCGGGCTCGATCCTGATCGCGTCGAGACCCGGATTGCCGTTCCACCAGGCGGAAAAGCCCTGCGTGCAGAGCAGTTCCCAGCCATGGGCATTGGCGATGTTGAGCGGAAGGCAGCGATAGGCATAGCGCTGGCTGGTGGCGTCCATCCAGTCGCGCTCGTGCGGCGCGGGTCGGATGGCGAAAGGCTTGCGCGGAAGTCCGTAGGCCGTGAGCTTGGCGCGGTTCGCCATGGATATGCCCCCTCGAGTCTCTGTCGCCCTGTGCGTGTGGCACTCAGTAGAGCGAGGGGTGGCGTCTTCAAACTGTTCTGATGGCGGGCGGTGCCGGCCAAGGGAGAAGCGGCCGGCGGAAATGCCGGCCGCTTCGGGCAATCAGCGGACGCTGCCGCGACGGATCAGGTTGACGATGGCGAGCAGGATGACCGCGCCCAGAAAGGCCGAAAGCCAGCCATAGATGCCGCCTCCGCCCAGGGTCGGGCCGAACAGCACGCCGCCGATGAAGGAGCCGATGATACCGACGACGATGTTGAGGATGATCCCCTGCTGTCCGTCGGTGCGCATCACGATGCTGGCGAGCCAGCCGATGATGCCGCCAACGATAAGAAAAATGATGAAGTCGATCACGTTGTCCTCCTGCGTGCCGTTTCGGGTCCGGTCCCCGCCGGATCTCCTGCCAACACTACGTGCATCGTCGCAGCTTGTTCCGTTCGGCAACAGTCGAGAAGCATAGCGCAACATAAGAAAAGGGCCCGCCCCCGGTGGAGGCGGACCCCGATATTCGCCGTGTGGCGCGATCAGTATTTCTGTTGTCGTTCGTAGAGGGACTTGTAGTGCTGGATCCGCGTCACGCGGAGGCCGGGCATGCCCGATCGCTCCACGGCCCGTTGCCAGCCGGCGAATTCCTCCACGCTGAGGCCGTAGCGTTCACACGCTTCATCGACCGTCAAAAGGCCGCCGCTGACCGCTGCCACGACCTCGGCCTTGCGGCGCACGACCCATCGCGTCGTGCCGGCCGGAGGCAGGCTGTCGAGCGTGAGCGGTTCGCCGAGAGGACCAATGACCTGGTGCGGGCGGATCTTCTGATTCTCAAGCATGCGATACCTCGAACATGGTCCGTCGACCGTGACTGTTTCCCCGCCGCCGTTTTAATGAACGCGCTGCAAAGGAAAGTTTTCGCGGTAAGGTAAATGCGGTGATCATCATGTTCACCGCGCTCTTCCGCTGAAAAGCGCAGCGGCAGCTGCATGAAAGCTGCCCTGCGCATTGCCCGTCGCCGTTGGCTGCCCTGGCCCCGAAAGCAGGACGGCGACCGCTGGATGGACGGGGTCGATCGGCTCCTCATATGCGTCGTCGGACAGGGCGAGCCGCGCCGTGGGCGTGGCGGCCTGATGTTCGGCGATAAGGGCGCAGAGCGTGGCGAAGTCCAGCGGAGCTTCGACCGATTGGGCTTTGTCGATGCGGAATTCGTTGATGTTGATCTTCATTCCGACACCTGCCCATTCCCGTGACACACCAAGAAACGGCGGGGCGGAGCGAATCTTTAGGGCTGAAACGAACTTTAAGACCCGGAATTCTCCGTAGCCCCCCGGCCCATGGGGAGCGGTGAGCGCTATTTAGCATATTGATTCACCGCCTTTTCCTCCAAAAAGCCCAAAATCCGCTGCCGACGGCGGCACCTTCTGCTATGGGCCGCGCGATGGACGCGGATTTTCAGCTCGAACAGGCGGTCGACGGCTCCCTCAAGGGCGCCCGGATCGTCGTCGCCATGTCCGGCGGCGTGGACAGTTCGGTGGTCGCGGCTCTCGCTGCCGCCAGCGGTGCCGAGACGATCGGCGTGACGCTCCAGCTCTACGACCATGGCGCCGCTGTCGGCCGCACCGGCAGCTGCTGCGCCGGACAGGACATACGCGACGCGCGTGCCGTCGCCGACCGGCTGGGCATCGCCCATTATGTCTTCGACTATGAAAGCCGCTTCCGGGAGTCGGTCATGTCCGACTTCGCGGACGAATATGCGGCAGGCCGGACGCCTATCCCCTGCGTGCGCTGCAACCAGAGCGTGAAGTTTACGGACCTGTTCGGCATCGCCCGCGATCTCGGCGCGGACTGTCTTGCCACGGGCCATTATGTGCGCCGTGTGTTGGGGCAGGGTAGGCGGCCCGAACTCCACCGTGCCGCCGATCCTGCGCGCGACCAGAGCTATTTCCTGTTCGCGACGACCCGCGACCAGCTCGAATATCTCCGCTTTCCGCTGGGCGGGCTGCCCAAGCCGCGCGTGCGCGAGATCGCAGCCGAGATCGGTCTCGGCGTGGCCGCCAAGCCGGACAGCCAGGATATCTGCTTCGTGCCCGACGGCGACTATGCGTCGATCGTCAAGAAGATGCGCCCCGAAGCGGCCGAAGACGGCGAGATCGTCGACCTGTCGGGACGCGTCGTCGGACGGCACCGCGGGCTCATCCACTTCACCGTGGGCCAGCGTCGCGGGATCGAGATCGGGGGCAGCCCCGAGCCGCTTTATGTCGTGCGCCTCGAGCCAGCCACGAAGCGGCTGGTGGTCGGGCCGCGCCGCGCCCTGGCAGTGTCGGCGGCCAGGCTGGAGGATGTCAACTGGATCGGCGAAGGCCATGACGGCCCGCTGACCGCCAAGGTGCGCTCGCTGGCGAAGCCGGTGCCCGCCCGTTTCGAGGGCGGCCTGCTCAGCTTCGATCAGCCTGAATATGGCGTCGCCCCCGGGCAGGCGGCGGTGCTCTATGCCGGAGACCGCGTTCTGGGTGGCGGCTGGATCGAGGAAACCGTGTCCGCCCGGCTGATGGACGCCGCCTGACCGCTCCGCGTCGCGTCAGCCGAGGGTGAAGACCCCCTCGATGACGGTCACGCATCGCCCGCCGAGATAGACCCTGTCGTCGGCCAGCTCGACCTCGATATGGCCGCCGCGCGTCGACGCCTGATAAGCGGAGAAGCGCGTCCTTCCGAGCCGTCCGGCCCAATAGGTCGCGAGCAGGCAGTGGGCCGAGCCCGTCACCGGATCCTCGTCGATGCCGGCGCCCGGCGCAAAGACGCGGCTGACGATGTCGGTGGAATCGCCGGGTGCGGTGACGATGAAGAGAAGGTCGTCGAACGACCGCATCGCGCGGAAATCGGGGTTCAACGAACGGATCGTCGCCTCGTCCGCAAAGCGGAACAGCGCATAGCCGCCGTCGCGCCACAGCATCTCTTCGGGCCGCGCGCCCAGCGGCGCCGCCTGGGCGGAGAGATCGGCGGGGGACATCTCCCAGGCCGGCAAAGCGAGGCGATAGCCGTCGCCAACGCGGTGTACCTCGAGCACGCCCGACTTGCGGGTGGCGAAGCGAACGCCGTCGGGAGCGCCTTCGCGCGACAACAGGGCATGGCCGGTCGCGAGCGTCGCATGGCCGCACAGGGCCACCTCCACTTCGGGCGTGAACCAGCGCAGTTCGAAATCGGCTTCGGGCCCGGCCCAGGGAACGATGAAGGCGGTCTCCGCCAGATTATTCTCCGCCGCGATCGCCTGCAGCGTCGCGTCGTCGAGCCAGGCTTCGAGCGGCATCACCGCGGCTGGATTGCCGGTGAAGGGGCGGTCGGCAAAGGCATCGACCTGCTGGAAGGGGATTTTCATGAGCAGCGTTCCTCGCCCTGTTCCCGATGCCCGGCCGGGTCGGGGTGGATCAAAATCTCGACGCCCGGAAAGGCGTCGCACAGCTTGGCCTCGACCTCGTCCATCACGCGGTGGGCCTCGCCCACGGTCATGTCCGGATCGACCCAGACGTGGAACTGGACGAAATCCTTGTGGCCGGCGGTACGGGTCTTGAGATCGTGGATGCCGTGAAGCTCGGGATGGCGCGATGCCACCTCGATGAAGGCGCGACGGCGATCTTCGGGCCATTCGCGGTCCATCAGCTGATCGATCGCCGTGCGCGAGGCGCCATAGGCGCCGTAGAGCAGCCACAGCCCGATCGCCATGCCGGCGATCGCATCGGCGCCCGCGATTCCCAGCTCGGCCTCGATCAGCAGCGCCGCGATCACCGCGGCGTTGAGCAGCAGGTCGCTCTGATAATGGATGCGGTCGGTGCCGATCGCGAGCGATCCGGTGCGCGCGATCACCCGGCGCTGATAGGAGATCAGCAGCAGGGTGAGCAGGAGGGCGACGACCGACACCCATATGCCCGCCATCGCTTCGGTCGGACGCTCGCCCGCGACCAGCTGCTGGATCGAATGCACGATGATCCAGAAAGCCGACAGGCTGATCAGCACCACCTGGAAAAAGGCGGCGATGGCCTCTGCCTTGCCATGGCCGAAACGATGCTGCCGGTCTGCCGGCATCGCCGCCAGCCTCACGCTGTAGAGCGTCACCAGCGAGGCGATCAGGTCGAGCGCTGTGTCGGCCAGCGAGCCGAGAACGGCGGCCGAACCCGTCTGCCAGCTGGCATAGCCCTTGAGCAGGATCAGCGTACCGGCGACCGACACCGAAGCCATGCCGGCGCGGACATTGGCCGACATGGTCATGCGGCGACGCTCATGGGTAAAGCATGCCTTTGTTCCAGCTTTCGCCCTCGCGCAGGAACAGCCGGCGCTCGTGCAGGCGATGGGGCCGATCGAGCCAGAATTCGATCCGCTCTGGCACGACGCGGAAGCCCGACCAGTGCGGCGGACGCGGAACCGGCTGGCCTTCGAAGCGGCGGGCCATCTCGTCATAGCGCGCCTCGAAGGTCTCGCGGCTGTCGAGCGGGCGCGATTGCTCGGAAGCCCAGGCGCCGAGCTGAGAGTCCCGGTGGCGGGTCGCAAAATAGGCGTCGCCCTCTTCGGAGCTGACCTTCAGCACGGGGCCTTCGATGCGGACCTGGCGGCGCAGCGACTTCCAGTGGAACAACAGAGCGGCGCGTCCGGTCTCGAAGATCTGCCCCGCCTTTCGGCTCTCATAATTGGTGTAGAAGACGAAGCCGCGCGTATCATGCCCCTTCAGCAGCACCATCCGGACGGAGGGCTGCCCGTCCTGGCCCACGGTCGCCACCGCCATCGCTTCGGGATCATTGGGTTCGCTGGCTTTGGCTTCGGTGAACCAGTCGGCGAACAGGGCAAAGGGATCGGTCGTCATCGTTCGTTCGTCCAGAAGAATCGGTCGGGGAGCGGCCTCATACCACGGCTGCGGCGGGTTCGGGGTGATCCGCGTCAAGTCCGCCGGCCAGCCGGTCGAGCGCGGTCCGCAGCTGTGCGCGGTCCGCCGCCGGCCCCAGGCACAGCCGGATGCCCGATATCAGTCGCGGCTCGATCAGCGGCGCCGAAGGCGGCGTGACCTGTACGCCTGCCCGCATTGCGCGGGCGGCGATGCGCTCGGCATCCAGCTCGGGCAGGGGCAGCCAGAGATGCGGGCAGCGCCGATCGGCAGGCGGCACGAACAGGTCCCCGAGCACAAGCCGGGCAATGTCGCCGCGCGCGGCCAGTTCCTCGGAAATTTCCGCGACGATCTCGTCGGCGCTGCCGTCCTCCATCCACTGGCAGGCGATGGTGGGTCCGATCGAGCAGGGCGCATAGACATGCGCGCGGACCTGGCGCAGCACCCGGTCGAGCAGTTCCGCATCGGGCAAGATCAGGTAACCGGTCCGCAGACCGGGGGCGAGCGCCTTGGATGTTCCGTTGATGTAGAGGGTCCGGTTGGGCGCGTAGCTGGCGAGAGGTGGGGGCGCGAAGCCGGCGGCGAAGGCCGAGTAGAGATCGTCCTCGACGATCCACAGGCCGTGTCGGCTCGCCAGCGCGGCAATGTCGCGGCGGCGCGCGTCGCCCATCGTGCGGCCGGTGGGATTCTGCAGCGTGGGCATCGTGTAGAGAACGCGCGCGCCCGTCTGCGCGGCGCGTTCGAGCGCGTCGGGCCGGATGCCCTGTTCGTCCATATCGAGGCCGACGAGCCTCAGGTCGCAGGTCTGCGCGATCGAGCGGACGCCGAAATAGGTGGCGGATTCGGTCAGCACCGTGTCGCCTGGCCGGCAGAGCGCACCCAAGGCGTAGAGCATCGCCTGCTGGGCGCCATCGGTGATGACCATGCGATCGGCGCGGGCGTCGCCGAGCCCGCCGACGCGACGGATCCAGCCGGCGGCGGCTTGCCGGTGGCGTTCCTGTCCGGCCGGCGGCGCATAGTCGAGCAGCGACGCCATGTCGCCGCGACGGGACAGGCGCGCGAGCACCGCGCTCAGGCGTCGCTGGGCCGGGGCGGAGGGCGGGAGATTCCGCGCGAGGTCGATCGGCGCGGCACCGGCGTCGGCGGTGGTCGCGCTGGTCCGCCGGTCGGCCACGAAGCTGCCGCGTCCCACCGTCGCATTGAGCAGGCCGTGGCGTGCGGCCTCGCCATAGACCGCCGTCACGGTGCCGATGCCGATGCCCAACCGGTGGGCGAGCTCGCGATGGGGCGGTAGCCGGGTCCCGGGCGGCAGCGTGCCATTATCGATGTCGCGGCGGAGCGCATCGAGCAATCGCCCAGAAACCGTCGCATGGCCTTCGTCGAGCGTCGGAACCCACATGGAGCGCACCTATAATGTCACAGTGACAAATCTCGAATTGAGAATCGATACAATAGGTCGCAATGGCGGGCTGTCAATCCGCTCAAGGTCGACTCGGGAGGGTCGAGGAGGTGCCTGTGCTTCGTATTTCGACGATGGCTGTCGTGACATTCTGGCTGGTCGGTTCGATCGCGGTCTTCGCCGCGTCGCATTTTGCCGGGCCTCCGAAGCAGGAGCGAACCGAGGCTGGACAGGTGATGATGACCGATGCCGCTTATGGCGTCGCCCGACAATTGGGCCGGTGACATGTCGCCAGAGCTTCTGATCGCACTTGTGACATTCTGCTTTGTGTCGAGCGTGACACCCGGCCCGAACAATATGATGTTGCTGTCCTCGGGCGCGACCTTCGGCTTTCGCCGGACGGTGCCGCATATGGTGGGTATCAGCGCGGGATGCGTCGTGATGGTGCTCCTGCTCGGCTTCGGCCTGGCCGGGATCATCGGCCGCCTGCCGTGGCTCTATCGGTTCCTGCATGTCCTCTCGGCCGGTTACCTGCTCTATCTGGCCTGGCGGATCGCGACGTCGGTCAGCGTAGGCGGTCGGTCGGCGGGGGCGCGGCCGCTGACCCCGCTCGACGCGGCCGCTTTCCAATGGGTCAATCCCAAGGCCTGGGCGATGTGTCTCGGCGCGACGACCAGCTTCGCGCGGCCCGACCATCTGACAGGTGACGTCATCCTCATCGCTACGGTCCTCGCGCTTGTCGGCTTTCCCGCGATCACCCTGTGGGCGGGGGGAGGGACCGTCGTCCGCCATCTGCTCGACCGACCGAAGGCGCTGCGCGCGTTCAACCTGGTCATGGCGGCGCTGCTCGTCGCATCGCTCGTGCCCGGGCTGATCGAGTTGGTCGAAATGGCTTGATCGCAAGCGGTTGGAAGGACATTCTCGGACATCCTATCCAGAGGTTCCTCCGATGAAATCCCATCTTCTGGGCGGTGCCGCCCTGTTCTGCGCGTCGATGCCGGCGACCATGGCGATGGCGCAGACGGATGCTGTTGCCGATCCCTATACGGCGCTCGAGCAGGTCGACGGCGCCTCGGCCATCGCCACAGTTCGCCGTTGGAACGACCGCTCGCTCGCGGAACTGGAGAAGCAGCCGGGGTTCGAGACTTATCGCAGCCGTGCGCTCGCGCTGCTCTCGGACCGTCAGAAGATTGCGGTGCCCGATCAGGTGCTGGCGGGCCGGGTGCTCAATTTCTGGCAGGATGCCGAACATCCGCGCGGGCTGTGGCGGCTGGCCTCGGTCGACAGCTTCACCGCCGGCAAGCCGGAATGGCGGACGCTGATCGATGTCGGCGCGCTCGGTAAGGCCGAGGGGCGCAGCTGGGCGTTCAAGGGCGCGACCTGTCTGGCACCGGCCTATGTCCGCTGCATGGTCGCCTTGTCCGATGGCGGTGGCGACGCGGTGGTCGAGCGCGAATATGATCTCGACCGCGCCAGCTTCGTCGAGGGCGGCTTCGTGGTGCCGGAAGCGAAGACCAGCCTCGCCTGGGACGGGCCCGATGCGCTCTATGTCGCGACCGATTTCGGCGAGGGCAGCAAGACCGACTCCGGCTATGCGCGTATGGTGAAGCGCTGGAAGCGGGGGACTCCGCTGGCGGCGGCGGCGCAGGTCGCCGAGGGCGAGCGTACCGACGTGTCGATCAGCGCGCGCAGCGTCCACGACGGCAGCCGGAGCTGGTCCTGGGTCGACCGCCGCACCGACTTCTTTCACGGCACGATCCGTCATGTCGCAGCCGACGGTCGGCTCGTGTCGTCTCCGCTCCCCGATGATGCGGAGGTCAACGATGTCATCGACGGGCGCTTGATCGCGACCCTCAAGAGCCCGTGGCAGGGCCGGCCTGCGGGTGCCATCATCGCCTATCCGATCGCAGAGCTTCTGGCCGGCCGCGCTCCGGCGATCGAGACGGTCTTCGTCCCCACCAAACGTCAGGCGGTCGAGGAGGTCGAGGCAGGCGGAAAGGCGCTGTGGATAAAACTGCTCGACGACGTGTCGGGCCGATTGATCGCGCTGCGCCGAAGCGACGACGGGCGCTGGGTGGCGACGACGGCGGCCTTGCCCGACAAGGCGACCGTCCACATAAGGGCGGTCTCCGGCAAGGATGACCGCGCTTTCGCGACAGTCGAAGCGATGCTCACTCCTCCGGCGCTTTATGCGGCTGCGGCCGATGGCAAGGCGGACGTCGTCCAGGCACTGAAACCGCGCTTCGACGCAACCGGCATGACGGTCGAACAGCGCTTTGCGACCTCGAAGGACGGCACGCGGATTCCCTATTTTCTCGTGCGCAAGGGCGGGGCGACTGAGCCTGTGCCTGCGCTGATCCATGCCTATGGCGGGTTCGAGGCGGCGCAGACCCCGGTCTATCTGGTCAACGAACCCTACCGCTCGGGGCCAGCCGGCCTGTTCTGGGTCGAGGAAGGCAATGCCTATGTTCTCGCCAACATCAGAGGCGGCGGCGAATATGGGCCCGCCTGGCACCAGGCGGCGCTGCGCGAGAAGCGGCAGAACGCCTATGACGATCTCTACGCCGTCGCCGAAGATCTGGTGAAGGCGGGGATCAGCGCAAAGGGCCGCATTGCCGTGTCCGGCCGATCCAATGGCGGATTGATGGCGGGAGTCGCGATGACCCAGCGGCCCGACCTTTTCGGCGCTGCCGTAATCGGATCGCCGCTGCTCGACATGAAGCGCTATTCGCACCTGCTGGCCGGCGCCTCGTGGATGGGCGAATATGGCAATCCCGACGTGGCGACGGACTGGACCTTCATATCGCGCTATTCGCCCTATCAGGCGCTGAAGGCGGGGGTGAAATATCCGGTGCCCTTCCTCTACACCTCGACCCGAGATGATCGCGTTCATCCAGGCCATGCCCGAAAATTCGCCGCGAAGATGGAAGCGATCGGCGCACCCTTCCTCTATTTCGAGGCGCTGGAGGGCGGGCATGCAGCCGGTGTGGAGCCCAAGGAAGACGCGCTGCGCGCCGCGCTGGTGACGAGCTATCTCAACCTGCAACTGCCGCGCTGACGGTACGCGCCCACCGTCAGCAACAAAGCCGTCACAACTCTTCATTGCACTGCACAACGGGATGTGCTGACACTCGGGCCATGATTCAGGCGGCGTTGCATCACCAGACGGTCTATCGCTACGACCGTCCCGTATCGCTCGGTCCGCAGGTGGTTCGCCTGCGGCCGGCGCCGCACAGTCGCACGGCGGTCAACAATTTTTCGCTGCGCATAACGCCCGAAAATCACTTCATAAACTGGCAGCAGGACCCGCACGGCAACTGGCTCGCGCGGCTCGTCTTCCCGGAGAAGGCGACCGAATTCTCGATCACGGTCGATCTGATCGCCGATCTGGTGGTGGTCAATCCGTTCGACTTTTTCGTCGAGGATTATGCCGAGCGTCGCCCGTTCGTCTATGACGAGCGGATCGCCGCCGATCTGGCCGCCTATTTCGACGTGGAGGCGCAGGGGCCCGCTTTCGACGCTTTCGTCGCGCAGTTCGATGGCGTCGAGACCCGCACGATCGATTTCCTCGTCGAGCTCAACGTCGCGATCAACCGGCAGGTCGGCTATGTCATCCGCATGGAGACGGGCGTGCAGACGCCCGAGGAGACGCTGCAGATCGGCACCGGCAGTTGTCGCGACTCCGCATGGCTGCTGGTCCAGGCCGCGCGCCGGCTGGGCTTCGCAGCCCGCTTCGTCTCGGGCTATTCGATCCAGCTGACGCCCGACATCGTTCCGATCGACGGTCCCAAGGGCGTCGCGGCGGACGTGTGCGACCTGCATGCCTGGGCAGAGATCTATGTGCCCGGGGCAGGATGGATCGGGCTCGACGCCACTTCGGGCATGTTCGCGGGCGAGGGCCATATTCCGCTCGCCGCGGCTCCGCATTTCCGGTCGGCCACCCCGATCGAGGGCTTCCTGCTCGAGCCGGCCCATGTCGATTTCCATTTCGACATGTCGGTCCAGCGCATCGCCGAGGCGGTGCGGATCACCAAGCCGTTCACCGAGGATCGCTGGTCGGCGCTCGATGCGCTGGGCGAGAAGGTCGATGCCGATCTGGTTGCGCAGGACGTGCGGCTGACGATGGGCGGCGAGCCGACCTTCGTCGCGCTCGACGACCCCGAGGCGCCCGAATGGAATGGCGACGCCGTCGGCCCGACCAAGGCCGGCTATGCCGATCGGCTGATCCGCAAGATGCGCGAGCGGTTCGCCCCGGGCGGGATGCTGCACCATGGCCAGGGCAAATGGTATCCGGGTGAGAGCCTGCCGCGCTGGGGCTATTCGGTCTATTGGCGCACCGATGGGCTGCCGGTCTGGAAGGATGCCGCGCTGATTGCGGCGGGCGATACGGACCGGGACGTCGGCGAGGCCGAGGCGCAGGCCTTTCTTGCCGCGCTGGCGGACGATCTGGGCGTGGGCCGGGACATGGTCATGCCGGCCTTCGAAGATCCGGTCGAATGGTCGGTGAAGGAAGCGCAGCTTCCGGCCAATGTCGATCCGACCGATCCGAAGATCGACGATGCCGAGGCGCGGGCCCGCATGGTCAAGACCTTCGAGCGGGGTCTGAGCCGGCCTTCGGGCTTCGTCCTGCCGATCCAGGCGTGGAATGTGCAGCAGGCGCCGGTTCCGGGGCGGTGGCGGTCGGAACGCTGGCAGCTGCGGCGCGGGCGCCTGTTCGCGGTGCCGGGCGATAGCGCGCTCGGCTATCGCCTGCCGCTCGGCTCGCTGCCCTTCGTGCCGCCCTCGGACTATCCCTACCTCCATCCGCGCGACACCACCGAGCCGCGCGAACCGCTCCCCGATTTCTACCAGCAGCGCACCCAGGCGGTGGCGCCGTCAGCGGACGGCCTGGCACGGCAGGACCGGCAGGAGCAGGTGCCGATCGAAGGTGCCGTGCGGACGGCGGTCACGGTCGAGGCGCGCGACGGCTATCTGTCGGTCTTCCTGCCGCCGACCGAGCGGCTGGAGGATTATCTGGATCTCGTGGCGGCGGTCGAGGTGACTGCGTCGCGCATGGCGATTCCGATCCGGCTCGAAGGCTATTCGCCTCCGCCCGATCCGCGCCTCAACGTGCTGAAGGTGACGCCCGATCCCGGCGTCATCGAGGTCAATGTGCATCCGGCCGGCAGCTGGCGGGAGGCAGTGGAGATCACGACCGGCCTCTATGAGCTTGCGCGCGAGACGGGTCTCACCGCGGACAAGTTCATGATCGACGGTCGCGCGATCGGCACCGGCGGGGGGAACCACATCGTCCTCGGCGGCCGTTCGGTCACCGACTCGCCCTTCATCCGTCGACCGGACCTGCTGAAGAGCCTCGTTCTCTACTGGCAGCGCCATCCGTCGCTCAGCTATCTCTTTTCCGGACTCTTCATCGGCCCGACCAGCCAGGCCCCGCGCCTCGACGAGGCGCGGCACGACGGGCTATACGAACTCGAGATCGCGCTGGCGCAGGTGCCCGGACCCGACGAGGGGGCCCCTCCGGCGCCGTGGATCGTCGATCGGCTGTTCAGGAACCTGCTGGTCGACGTGACGGGCAATACGCACCGGACCGAAATCTGCATCGACAAGCTGTTCTCGCCGGATGGCCCGACCGGGCGCCTGGGGCTCGTCGAATTTCGGGGCTTCGAAATGCCGCCCGAGCCGCGCATGAGCCTGGCGCAGCAATTGCTGCTGCGCGCACTGACGGCCTGGCTGTGGCGCGAGCCGCAAAAGGGCGGGCTGGTTCGCTGGGGCACCGCGCTGCACGACCGGTTCCTGCTGCCGCACTTCGTCTGGGCGGACTTCATGGAGGTGCTGTCGGACCTGCGCCATGCCGGCTATGATTTCGATCCGGCCTGGTTCGAGGCGCAGCGCCAGTTCCGTTTCCCGGTCCACGGCACCGTCTGTGCTGGCGGTGTGACGCTCGAAATCGCTCACGCGCTCGAGCCCTGGCATGTTCTGGGCGAGACCGGGGCGATCGGCGGCACCGTCCGTTATGTCGACAGTTCGACAGAGCGGTTGCAGGTCAGGGCGAGCGGGTTGGTGCCCGGCCGCCATGTCATCGCGGTCAATGGCCGGGCGGTACCGATGACGCCGACGGGCGTTCCGGGGGAGGCGGTGGGCGGCGTGCGCTACAAGGCGTGGAAGCCGGCCAATTGCCTCCATCCGCTGCTGGAGCCCGACGCGCCGCTGACGTTCGACGTGCTCGACCGCTGGAATAACCGTTCGCTAGGAGGTTGCGTCTATCATGTCGCACATCCCGGGGGACGCAATTACGATACGATGCCGATCAACGATCTCGAAGCGGAAGCGCGGCGGCGGGCGAGGTTCCAGGATCATGGCCACACGCCTGGCACGGTTTCGATACCGATGGCCGAGCGCCCCAGCGAATTTCCGATGACGCTCGATCTGCGCGCGCCACCGATCTTGTAGGGGCCGTCATGCAGGGGGAGATGATGGCGGAACTGCCCGGAATGCCGAGCCTCGGAGAAGGCTGGCTTCAGTCCTACATTGCCAAGGCCGGGGCGGCCGACGTGGTGCGGGGCGATGTGGGCCGGGGCGCGCGCTGGTGGCAGAGCCTGTTCGATGGCGTGGCGCGCCAGAGTGAAGGCCGGCTCGACATGCTGCAGCAGCGCATGGTGCGTCAGGTGCGCGAGCTCGGCACCGCCTTCCGCTTTCCCGGCGAGGAGGTCGAGCGGCCCTGGCCGGTATCGACCATGCCGCTCCTGATCGGCGAGGACGACTGGGCGATCATCGCGGCGGGGGTCGCCCAGCGCGCCGACCTGCTCGAACGGACGCTCGACGATCTGTTCGGTGAGCAGACGCTGATTGCGGGCGGCGCGCTGCCTGCCGCGCTGGTCACCGGCAACCGCGCCTTCTGGCGCTCGCAGATCGGGATCAAGCCGCCCGGCGGCTATCATCTCCACATCTATGCCGCCGATCTCGGACGCGACCCGAGCGGGCAGTGGCGCGTCCTCGACGACCATGTCCGCGCGCCGGTAGGCGCCGGCTACGCCTTGGAAAACCGGCTCGCCTCGACGCGGCTTTTCGGCGCATTGCAGACGCGGCTCCACGTCGAGCGGCTTGCCCCTTTCTTTTCAGCCTTCCGCGAAGGGCTGTCGGCTGTCTGCCGCCGCTCGGAACCGCGCATCGGCCTGCTGACCCCGGGTCGCTACAATCAGAGCTATGCCGAACAGGCGCATCTCGCCCGTTATCTCGGCCTGCTGCTTGTCGAGGGCAGCGATCTGGCGGTGCGCGAGGACGGGCTGTTCGTCCGGACGATTGAAGGCCTCAAGCGCGTCGATGCGCTGTGGCGCCGGATCGACTCGCGCTTTCTCGATCCGCTGGCGTTCGACGCGGGATCGGCGATCGGCGTACCGGGGCTGATGGATGCCATGGCCGCAGGGCAGGCGGTGATCGCCAACGCGCCCGGCGCCGGCGCCGTCGAGTCGACCGCGATGGCGGCCTTCCTGCCGACTCTCGCAAGGCGGTTGATGTCGGAGGACCTGATCCTGCCCAATATCGCCACCTGGTGGTGCGGGCAGGACGTGCCCCGCGCGCAGGTCGAAGCGCGGCTCGACGAGTTGCTGATCGCGCCGGCCTTTAGCGAGACGCCCGTCGGGCTGCGCCGTGGCCGCCCGGTGCTGGCCTCGACGCTGTCGTCCGACGATCGCGCGCGTCTGCTCGAAGACATGCGCCGGCGGCCGATGGACTATGTCGGGCTGGAGGATGTGCACCTGTCGACCGCGCCGGTGGTGCTTGACGGACAGCTGGTCCCGCGTCCCTTCACCCTGCGCGTCTTCGCGGCGCGCGACGCCAATGGCGAATGGACCGTGATGCCGGGTGGTTTTGCGCGGATCGGAGACGAGTCCGATGCGCGCGCCACCGTCATGGGGGAGGGTGCCTTTTCGGCGGATGTCTGCGTCGTGGGCAACCGCGCGGTCGAACCGGTCTCGCTGCTGCCGCAGAAACTGCCGATCCGCCGCAATCCGGGTACGCTGCCCAGCCGCGCCGCCGACAATCTTTTCTGGCTCGGCCGCTATCTGGAGCGCGGCGAGGCGACGCTGCGGCTGATCCGGGCGACGCTGGGTGGGTCTATCGTCGCCGATGGCGGCGCCGCGCTGGTGCCGCTGACGCTCGACCGTTTGGGTACCATGTTGATCTCCTCCGGCGCGGCGGCTCCGCTCGTCCATGAGGACGACGAGGATGAGGACGATCTGTTCGCGGAGGATGTCGGCGAGACGCATGATCTGCGCGAGCTCGCGCTGTTCGCGCTCGACGGCGATAGTCCCGCCAGCGTTGCGACGCTGATGCGCCACGCGCGCAGCATCGCCAGCGGGAGTCGCGACCGGCTGTCGGCCGATGTGTGGCGGCTCGTCGATGCGCCCATGCCTCGCGCGCTGTCCGAAGATGCTGAGGCGACGCTCGCCCGCGCGATCGAGCTGCAGGAGCGTTTCCTGGCGCTCGCCGGACTCGCCGCCGAGAATATGGGGCGGACGGCGGGGTGGCGCTTCCACGACCTGGGCCGGCGCATCGAGCGGGCGCTGTGGGGCTGTCGCCTGGTGCGCTGCTTCGGGGGCGACGACGCTTCGTCGGACGATCTCACGACGCTGCTCGACCTTTGCGACAGCCAGATCAGCTATCGCGCGCGCTATCTGACCGGCCTCTCGCTCGAGCCGGTGCGCGACCTCGTCGCGCTCGATCCCTATAACCCCCGGTCGATCGCCTATCAGCTTGAGAAGATGGCGCTCCATTTCGGCCAGCTTCCGGCGCTCGGCGACGACGGCATGGCAGAGCCCCACCAGATGATCTTCTACCGGGTCGACGCGGCCATCCGCACCGCGACTGCCGACACGCTCGATGCCCAGAAGATGCTGGGGATCGAGAATATGCTGGCCGAACTGTCCAATGCGATCAGCAGCCGCTTCTTCCTGCAGGGCAGCGAAGGTCTTCGCATGGCCGGCATGACATTGGCTTGATCGGGGGCCTGATCGGGATGACGATGCGCTACAAGGTCAGCCACAAGACACGCTTCCGCTATGCCCATCCGGTCGCTTTCGCGCGGTGCAACCTGCGGCTGCAACCGGTCGAATGGTCGGGGCAGACGGTGCACGACCACCGGCTGGAGCTGTCGGCGGGTGCGCGCATCGCCTGGACGCGGCCGATCGGCTATCTGGGCCATGTGACGCGGATGGTGGTCGACAAGCCGTCGCGCGAGATCGTGATCGAAAGCCGGTTCCAGATCGAGGTGGACCGCCCGACGCCCGAGCCTCGCGCCGACGACCCCACGGTCGCCGAGATCACCGCACTGGTCCGCAGCTCGACCGACCTTGGGCCTGAGGGGCCGGCCAATTATATCTATCCGTCGCCGTCGATCCCGCTCGATGCCGAGATCACGGCCTGGTGCGCGGAGGATCTTGCGCCTGATCGCGGGATCGTGGAGGCCGGACTGGCGCTGGCGACGCGCATTCATGCGAGCTTCACCTATGACGGCAGCGCGACGGCGGTCGACACCGCCCCGATCGAGGCGTTCGAGAAGCGCCACGGCGTGTGCCAGGACTTCGCCCAGATCATGATAGCCGGACTGCGTGGCGTGGGTCTGCCTGCCGCCTATGTGTCGGGTTATCTGCGCACCATCCCTCCGCCGGGCAAGGCGCGTCTCGTCGGCGCCGACGCTACCCATGCCTGGGTGGTGATCTGGTGCGGTCCTGCGCGCGGGTGGATCGGCTTCGACCCGACCAATGCCTGTCTGGTCGGCAGCGACCATATCGTCACCGCCATGGGACGCGACTATGCCGATGTCGCGCCGATCGACGGCGTATTCACCGGGCAGGACGGGCAGAAGATCGACGTCGCGGTCGATGTCGAGCCGATCGTCTAGGCAAAAGCCAGCACAAGTGTGAGCAGGCCGAGCCCGGTCGCCATGCGGATACGAAGGCCGATCCAGCCATCGGGCACATGATAGCGATGGGCGAGAGCGCGGTCGACTAAGGGCGATGCAAGCAGCAGCACAGCGAGTATGACCAATGACGGTCCGGGCCAGCGCCAGCCCATGCACCAGGGCAGGAAGGTGGCCCAGGCGGCCAGACTGGGAAGCACCGCCAACAGATAGGGCCAGCTGGCGCGCTCATTGGCGAGCAGTGCCGCCATCCACCAAAGGCCGCCGAGGAATGACAGGATCAGCCCGGCGTAGAGGCATCCTGCGGCAAGCCCGATCCAACGGCTTTCCCCGCCGCTGAGCGCCATGATCACGCACAGCGCCTGCGGCAGGATGCCGGACAGGCCAAAGAGGACGAGCGGGCGGGGGAGTGAAGTCGGAGCCATCGCCAGACCGTGGCGTTGAGCTTGCGATGAACAACATGGTCTTTAGGGCAGGTAAGCGGCGATGGCCCAACGGGCAGGTCGCCGCAGAGGCCGGCAGGGTGCATGGCGGATATATGGCTGACCCGAAAAGCAGCGCCGTCGATGCGAGCGCCCCAGCCGTGACCGTCTGGTACGATGGCGCCTGCCCGCTCTGCACGCGGGAGATCGCGCTGATGCGGCGGCTCGACCGCAAGACGCGCATTCGCTTCGTCGACGTCGCCGATCCTTCGTCCAGTTGCCCGCTCGATCGCGGCGAACTGCTCGCGCGGTTCCATGCCGAGGAGCAGGGCCGGATGCTGTCGGGGGCCGCAGCCTTCGCAGCCATGTGGCGGGCGATCCCTCTTCTGCGGCCCATCGGGCTGCTCGCGCGCTACCGCCCGGTCGAGCGACTGCTGGAACGGCTGTACCTGCACTTCCTGCGCTGGCGACCGGCGCTGCAAAGGAGATTCGGATGAGCGACGCTTCCTATCGTCGCGTGCCGACGGCCCGGCTGTCACGCTTTCTGTCCCTGGGGCAGATGGCGGGCGGGGTCGCGGGTGGCGTGCTCGCCGAAGGCGCGCGACGGCTTTCGCGCGGCGAACGCCCGCAACTGTCCGATCTGATCCTGACGCCTGCCAATGCCCAACGCGTGACCGAGCAACTTTCCCGCATGCGCGGCGCGGCGATGAAGATGGGGCAGATGATTTCGATGGATGCGGGCGACATATTGCCGCCCGAGCTGACCGCGATCCTGTCGAAACTGCGCGAGTCCGCTCACCGCATGCCCCCGTCGCAGCTGGACTCGGTGCTGCGCGCCGAATGGGGCAAGGATTGGCGACGCCGCTTCGAGCGCTTCGACGCCACGCCCATGGCTGCCGCCTCGATCGGCCAGGTCCATCGCGCCACGCTCCCGGGAGGCCGGGCGCTGGCGGTGAAGGTACAATATCCCGGCGTTGCCGCCAGCATCGACGCGGATGTCGATAATGTCGCCGGCCTGCTGGGGATGACCGGCCTGCTGCCCGAAACACTCGACATCGCGCCTCTGCTGGAGGAGGCGAAGCGCCAGTTGCACGAGGAGGCCGATTATCGCCGTGAGGCCGAGCAGATGAAGCGCTACGCCGCTCTGCTCGAAGGCGAGGAGGGCTTCGCGATTCCCCGTCCGATCGACGATCTGTGCGGGGATTCGATCCTGGCGATGGACTATATGCCGGGCCAGTCGATCGAGACGCTGCGCGACGCTCCGCAGGCGATGCGCGACACCGTGATGGCGCGGCTGTTCGGCCTCGTGCTGCGCGAGCTGTTCCGCTTCGGATACATGCAGACCGACCCCAACTTCGCCAATTATCGCTGGCGGCCCGACAGCGGCGAGATCGTGCTGCTCGACTTCGGCGCGGCCCGCGCGGTGGAAGAGAGGACGGTCGCAGGCTATCGTCGGCTGATGGAAGCGGGGCTGTCCGAAGACCGCGATGCGCTGCGCGCCTCGCTTGTCGAGGTCGGCTTCGTCGCACAGCAGACGGTAGAGCGTCATGGCGCCACCCTCGACGCCATGATCGACGTGATGATCGCGCATCTCGGCCAGCCGGGCCTGTTCGACTTCTCTGATCGCTCCTTCGTGGAGCCTTTGCGCCGCCATGGGCGGACGATCGCCGCCGATCGGGCCGCCTGGCATATTCCTCCGATCGACACGCTGTTCGTCCAGCGCAAGATCAGCGGTACGGCGTTGCTGGCGATCCGCATGGAGGCGAAGCTGCCGCTTCGGGACATGGTGGCGGAGGCGATCGCGGGTGGGGAATGACGATCTCCGCGCCGGTCAGGCGGCCATCGTCTTCGGGGCCAGCGGCGGGATCGGTCGCGCGCTGGTAGAAGCTATCGCCGCAAGCGGGCATTTCGCTGCAGTTCACGGCGGAGGTCGCAAGCCACCGCAGGGGCTGCCCGACATCGTTCGCCCCTTTGCCTTCGACCTCTCCGACGAGGAATCGATCAAGGCGGCGATCGGCGCTGTCGAGCAGCCGATCGGGCTGGCCATCGTCGCGACGGGCTTATTGCACGACGCGGATCGCGGTCTGTCTCCCGAGAAGAGCTGGCGCGCGATCGACGGGGCAACGATGGCGCGGCTGTTCGAGATCAACACGATCGGCCCGGCACTCATCGCGAAACATGTCATTCCCCGACTGCCGCGTCAGGGCAGGGCGGTCTTCGCGGCGCTGTCGGCTCGGGTCGGTTCGATCGGCGACAACCGTCTTGGTGGCTGGCACAGCTATCGCGCGAGCAAGGCCGCGCTCAACATGCTGCTCGTCAACTTCGCCATCGAACTGGGCCGCACGCATCCCGACGTGATCATCGCGGGCTTGCACCCCGGAACGGTCGATACCGGCCTGTCCGAGCCCTTCCAGCGAGGCGTCATCCCCGAGAAGCTGTTCACGCCGGAAAAGTCGGCCGACTGTCTGCTGTCGGTGCTGGATTGCCTCAAGCCCGCGCAGAGCGGCCGCGTCTTCGCCTGGGACGGTCAGCCCGTACCTTGGTGAAGGACCGGGCACCCCACGCGAGGGCACCCGACGCCATCAATGCTTTTCGATCTGGCTCACATCGCGCACCGCGCCGCGCGCGGCGTTGGTGGTCAGCGCGGCATAAGCGCGCAGCGCCGGTGACACGGCGCGCTTGCGGCCGAAAGGCTTCCACGCCTTGTCGCCGCGCGCGACCATCTCCTCGTGCCGCGCGGCCAATTCGGCCGCGTCGACGTCGAGGGTGATGCCGCGATTGGGGATGTCGATCAGGATCGGATCGCCGGTCTTGACCAGCGCGATCAGCCCGCCTTCGGCCGCTTCGGGCGAGACATGGCCGATCGACAGACCCGAGGTGCCGCCCGAGAAGCGCCCGTCGGTGATCAGCGCGCAGGCCTTGCCGAGGCCCTTCGACTTCAGATAGCTGGTCGGATAGAGCATTTCCTGCATGCCGGGGCCGCCCTTGGGGCCCTCGTAGCGGATCACCACCACGTCGCCCGCCTTGACCTCATTGCCGAGGATTCCGGCCACGGCGGCGTCCTGGCTTTCATAGACGCGTGCGGTTCCGTGGAAGGTGAGGATGCTGTCGTCGACGCCGGCGGTCTTCACGATGCAGCCTTCGGGGGCGAGATTGCCGAACAGGACGGCGAGGCCGCCGTCCTTCGAGAAGGGATGCTCGGCGCTGCGGATCACGCCATTCTCGCGGTCGAGGTCGAGTTCCTTCCAGCGGTTGTTCGTGCTGAAGGCGACCGTGGTACGGACGCCGCCCGGCGCGGCCTTGAAAAATTCGCGGACGCTGTCGCTGCTCGTCCGGCCGATGTCCCACCGCGCGAGCGCATCGGCGAGGGTGGGGGCGTGGACGGTCGGCAGGCTCGCGTCGATCAGGCCGGCTTTTTCCAGTTCGCCGAGGATCGACATGATCCCGCCGGCGCGGTGGACGTCCTCCATATGGACGTCGTTCTTGGCCGGCGCGACCTTGCACAGGCAGGGCACGCGGCGCGACAGCCGGTCGATGTCTGCCATGGTAAAGGGCACCTCGCCTTCATAGGCGGCGGCGAGCAGGTGGAGCACCGTGTTGGTCGATCCGCCCATGGCGATGTCGAGGCTCATCGCATTTTCGAAGGCGGCGAAGCTGGCGATCGAGCGGGGAAGCGCGGTCGCGTCGTCCTGTTCATACCAGCGGCGGGCAAGATCGACGATCGTGCGGCCCGCCTCGCGAAACAGTTTCTCGCGGTCGGCATGGGTGGCGAGGACCGAGCCATTGCCCGGCAGCGACAGGCCCAGCGCCTCGGTCAGGCAGTTCATCGAATTGGCGGTGAACATGCCCGAGCATGAGCCGCAGGTCGGGCAGGCCGACCGCTCGATCACCGCGACCTCCTCGTCGCTATATTTGTCGTCCGCCGCGACGACCATCGCGTCGACCAGGTCGAGCGCCACGGTCTGTCCGCGAATGTCGGCCTTGCCGGCTTCCATCGGCCCGCCCGATACGAAGATCACCGGGATGTTGAGCCGCATGGCCGCCATCAGCATGCCCGGTGTGATCTTGTCGCAGTTGGAGATGCAGACGATCGCGTCGGCGCAATGCGCATTGACCATATATTCGACGCTGTCGGCGATCAGGTCGCGGCTCGGCAGCGAATAGAGCATGCCGTCATGGCCCATGGCGATACCATCGTCGACCGCGATGGTGTTGAACTCCTTGGCGACGCCGCCCGCCGCCTCGATCTCGCGCGCTACCAGCTGGCCAAGGTCCTTCAGATGGACGTGGCCGGGCACGAACTGGGTGAAGCTGTTGGCGACGGCGATGATCGGCTTGCCGAAATCCTCATCGGTCATGCCCGTGGCGCGCCACAGGCCGCGCGCGCCGGCCATATTCCGGCCATGGGTGCTGGTGCGTGAACGGTAATGCGGCATCGATCGCTCCGGGTTGGTCGCCTCTCGACCGACAGCGCTACGCCTGTCGCCTCATGTCGTAAAATATATTATAGAGCCTTTATTGGGTCGTAGGAGATATGATGGATATCCGGCAGCTTCGTCACTCTCTGACGGTCGCCGAAACGCTCCACTTCGGGCGCGCGGCCGAGCGGCTCGGCATGACGCAGCCGCCGCTGAGCCAGTCGATCCTCGCGCTGGAACGCGAACTGGGCGCCAGCCTGTTCCTGCGGTCGCGCCGCAGTGTCGCGCTGACGCCGTTCGGGCGCCAGTGGCTCGACGAGGTGCGGCCGGCGGTTGCGGCGATCGACGGGCTGGCGGATGCCGCTCGGCGGCTGCTTGCCGGGCAGGCGGGGCGGCTGTCGCTGAGCTTCGTCAGCACCGCCGATTACAGCGTCCTTCCCACGATCGTGCAGCGTTATGCCGCCGCTTTTCCCGACGTGCGCATTTCGTTGCAGGAAGCGACGAGCGATGTGCAGATCGACGCCTTGCTGGAGGGGCAGGCCGATGCAGGGATCATCATCCCCAGCCTTTCAGCCTTGCCGGCGCGGCTTAGCTATCGGCCGTTGCTGCATGAGCCGCTGATCGCGGCCGTTCCCGAGGCCTGGGTCGAGGAGGAGCGCCTCTCGATCGAGCGGGGGCGCATCCTGGGCCATGGCTGGATGGACGAGCCGCTGTTGCTGTTCCCCGCACGCGTGTCGCCCGACTTTCACGAGCTGGTGATGGGCTTCTACCGCGCACAGGGCCGCGAGCCCGCGATCCGGCAGGAGGCGATCCAGATGCAAACGATCGTCAGCCTCGTCTCTGCGGGCATGGGCATGGCGCTGGTGCCGAGCTCGATGCGCCACCTTGCCCGCACGGGCACGCGCTATCTGGAGCTGGCCGGGCCGGCTCCCATGCTGGAGACCGGGCTCGCCTGGCTATCCGCCAACCGCGCGCCGACGCTGCTGGCGCTGATCGAGGTCGCCGCCGGGATCAGCGGATCGGACGGACTTCGACGACCTTGAGGTGCGAAAAGAGCGTGCCGCGCGGGACCATCGCCTGGAATTGCGACCAGCGGCCAGCGAGGTAGCGGCAGCTCTTCGGATCGACCTGCGGCCCGATCGGGCCGATCTTGACCGGGACCGGCGTGACCACCTCATAGGTGACGACCCGATCGACCTGCGGCTTCCAGTCGTCGCGAACGGCCAGGCGTTCGCGCACGTCTTCCACGCTGGTGATCCGGTCGAACGTACCGAAGTTGCCCGGCATTTCCGGGGTCTGCGTCCCGCCGATCGCCATCTGGAAGCGGGTGCCGGCCGGCAACACGCTGTCATAGGCGCTGTACCAGTCGGGCCAGGGCGAAGCGCCACCGACAAGAAGCGCATAGGCTTTGGTCGCAGCCTCGTCATCGGCGAAGCGCCAGCGATTGGCGTCCCACCAGACCTTGCCCGGCGGGCTCTCGACCGAGTCCGCTCCCTTGCCGCATGTCGCTGCCGGAACCGCCGATGCGGTCCGCATCGTGCCCGTACCCGCGCAGGCAGCGACGAGCAGCAGCAGCATGGGCGCAGAGCGCTTGATAGCCTTCATGTTTCGTACCCCCAACGACTCCCCGGGGTCTTGTTAGCCGGGGAGGGGGAGTGATGCGAGCCTGTTTCCGGCGATACTTAGTCGCGCAAAGGGGGCTCCGAATTGCCCCAGCGGGCGCGCTGGGCGCGTTCGCGCTGAACCTGGGCGGGCGATTTCATGGCGCGAAAGCCGCGCGCGTAGCGCCGGCGGCGCTTTTCGCGCCACTCGTGGACGACCGCGATCACGACCCAGCCGACAATGACCGACCCGAAGAGCGACAGGGCGCCCCACTGGATGATCGGGTCGTTGAACACGGCAAAGCTCCTGCGCTGCGCCCAATATCGGGGTGGACGCCACTCTAGCAGCTCCACGCTGAAGCAGATGTAAACGACTGTAATGTGCAGCTGGTTTACAATTACGCAGCGTCGTTGCGCGCCGGTCCTTGACTCCGGGAAAGCGTGCCCCATCTTCGAAAAGCGGGCCGGGCCCCTCTGGCGATCCTGCGGGATCGCGATGTCGGACCGCATCGGGTGATCTCGATGCCGGGTCCAGTCTATTTGCCCGCCACAGCTCCCCCGATCGATGACCATCGAAGGGAACTGACCATGTCTGCAATGATGTACCGCCTGACCGACATCCGCCACCGTATCGAAGAAGAGATTCGCTCCGAGCTGTCGCGCCGCACGCCGAGCGGTCTGCGGCTGCTGCGGCTGCGCCGCCTCAACGCGCTGGTGCGTGAACGGCTTTCGGCGCGGCTGAGGAGGTTCGCACCGGCCTGACCGCGCAGCTTAGCGGAGGCCGATCGCTGCCGCGATCAGCGCCGAGCCGGCGAAGACGGCTGCTGCCAACCAGCGCAGCGCAGAGACGATGGCCACTCGCGAAGGATCGGGCCCCGTCTCCGGCACCGGGGCCTCGAGACGCGCGACCGCCGCCCGGATCAGCCTTGGCGCATCATCGCCCGCTCGCAGCAGTTCGCGCCCGACCGACTGGAGGGTCGTCTCCCAGCGCGCAGGGGACAGACGATGCATCGCAATGCGCAGGCTCGATCTCTCGATTGCCTGCGAGAGATCGAAATCGGGGACGATTGCGGACAGAACGCCGTCGATCGTCATCAGCGCCTTGAAGATCAGCAGGAGATCGGCGGGCAGGACGAGCTTTTCCTGGCGCATCAGCGTCATGAAATCGGCGACCATCGCAGCAAGCAGGATCCTCTGCCCGCCATGCCGCGCGATAAGGCGTTCGGCCGTGCGCCGAATATTCCCCGCCGGCACCGTGCCCGTCGACCAGCGCTGCAACACATTGGCTATTTCGTCGGGGTCGGACGCCGTAATGGAGCGCACGAAATCGATGAACTCCTCCCGACGTTTCGGCGAGACATGGCCGAGCATGCCGAGGTCGAGCAGTGCGATCCGGTTTCCGGTCAGGCAGAGCAGGTTTCCGGGATGCGGGTCGGCGTGAAAGCGTCCGTTGATCAGCACCATGTCGAGAACCAGATCGGCGCCGAGCTCCGCGATCGCGCCCGGATCAATGCCGGCCGCGCGCAGTGTCTCGCCACTGCGGGGCGGTACGCCGTCGACATGATCCATCACCAGCAGTGTCTCGGAGGTCCACTGCCAGTGGATCGCCGGTATCACCACGCGGGGATCGTCGCGGAAGTCGTCGCGTAGCCGCTCCGCGTTGCGCCCTTCATTCGCGAAGTCCAATTCCTCGAGGATGGCGTCCGCCAGGCTGCGGACGAGATCGGTCGGCGCATAGCGGCGTATCTCCGCGTTGCTCGCCTCGGCCATCGCGGCAAGCTGCGCGAGGAGCCGCACGTCGGCACGCATCTGCCGGTCGATTCCCGGACGCCGGATCTTCAGAACCACCGCCTGGCCATCATATATCGTCGCCCGGTGAACCTGGGCCATCGAGGCTGCCGCAAGCGGAGTGGTCTCGAATGAGGCGAAGGCTGTTTCGGGAGATTCGCCAAGGGCTTGTTCGACCAGATTTCGAATTTGCTCGAACGGGAGCGTTGGCGCCTGGCTGTGGAGGCGTTCGAGCTCGCTGATCCATTCGGGCGGAAGCAGGTCGCTGCGCGTCGCAAGGATCTGGCCGAGCTTCACGAAGGTCGGGCCCAGCGCCTCGAAGGCGAGGCGCGTGCGGCGAGGCAGATCATCGGCACCGGCCGCATCGTCGCCCGACGTGCTGCGGTCGAGGCCGAGCCGGGCCAGCAACAGCCCCAGCCCGAAGCGTGACGCGACGGCCAGTATCTCCGCGAGCCGCTCCCGGTCGCGTGCGGCCACGCGCAGGATGTTCAGCATATCAGGCGATCGATCTGCCGGACGCCTTGGCGATCAGCCGGTTCACATAATCGATCTTGGCCGTGACCGCGGGCGACAGATGGAAGGGATAGAGGTCGGGTTGACCCATGCTGCGGTTGATCGTGTTGAGCGCAAAGCTCCAGGGAAGCATCTGCTGCCCCAGCGCCTCGGTCGATGCCCGATAGGGGTCGAAGTCGATTTCTCCGGCGGGGGTGGCGTCGGGGCCGTCGAGTGGTGCCATTCGCATGTCGAATCCGCGCACCGAGGCGAGCGTATCGACCATGTGCAGATAATGCGCGAAGGTTTCGGCAAAATCCTCCCAGGGATGCGACGTCGCGTAATAGCTCACATGCTCGTCGGTCCAGATCTTCGATCCGCCCGCGGCATAGTGATCGGCAAGCGCCTGTGCATAATCGATGCGGTCGTCGCCGAAGACCGCGCGGCATACCTCGAGTTCGGCCGGATCGATCTCGACGAGCCGCGACCAGTAATGATGACCTACCTCGTGACGGAAATGGCCGAGCAGGGTACGATAAGGCTCGCCCATCCGCGTGCGCGCCCGCTCGCGTTCGGCGTCGTCGGCCTCGATCAGGTTGAGGGTAATCAGCCCGTCGTCATGGCCGGTATAGACTTGCGGTTCGCCTCTCTCCTCGGCTGAGGGGTCATAGAGGAAGTCGAAGGCAAGCCCCTGTATCTTCCCGATTTCTTCTGCCTTGGTTTCCAGCGGAAGGCCGAGCTTGAGCAGGGTGTGGAACAGACGCCTTTTGGCGGCCTCTATCCGCGCCCAGCGTTCCGGAACGGAGGGAATGCTGAGATCGGGAATAGTCCGGTTGTGGCGGCACGCGCGGCAATAGGGCGTTTCGTCGGCCGCAGGGACGAGCCAGTTGCACACGCCATGATCGTCATTATTGGCGCAGACGGCGACCGCATGCGGTTGGCCCGTTGCGTCGCGCCACGTCGTCGCCCCATCGCCAAGAAAGAGGAAGCCGTCGCTATCGGGATCATAGCCGAGCGTGAACCCGCAGCTTGGGCAGATCCTTGCCTCGAAATGCAAGGGGCGGTGGCAGTTCGGACAGGGGAAAGGCGCCATGGGTCAGGCAACTCGCTTGCAGTTGGGTCGATCTGGCCCCAGAACGCGGGCGATGCCGGGCAAGTTGCCGTCCGGTCCATCAATTTTTCTCTTGCGGAACGGCAAGACGGTACACATCTCACTTGTGGCATTTTTGCAACAGGTGCGACGTTAGGATGACGACGACGACGATGGCTGATCTCTATTCGATGCTTGGGCTGAAGCGCGGCGCGGACGAGGCCGAGATCAAGAAGGCCTATCGCAAGCTCGCGAAAGAGCTGCACCCGGACCGTAATACGGACAATCCGAAGGCGGCCGAGCGCTTTGCGGAGGTGACGGCGGCCTATGACCTGCTGTCCGATCGCGACAAGCGTGCGCAATATGATCGAGGGGAAATCGACGAACAGGGTAATCCGCGCGGTCCGTTCGGCTTCGGTGGGCGCGGCGGCGGCGGGTTCAATCCCGGTGCCGGCCCCGGCGGCGCGAGCTTCGACTTCGGCGACGGCGCCGACTTCGGCGACATATTTGAAGGCATATTCGGCCGTTCGCGCGGGGCGGGCGCCGGGCCGGGGGCTGGCCGGCGGGGCGGCTTTGGCGGTTTCGGTACGCAAGGCGGCGGGCGCCCGCTGCGCGGCGCCGATGTGTCCTATAAGCTCAGCGTTCCGTTCGAGGATGCCGCCGCGCTGAAGCCCCAACGGATCAGCCTGCCCAGCGGAAAGACGATCGACGTCAAGCTGCCCAATGGCGTCGAGACCGGGACGCAGATGCGGCTCGCCGGCCAAGGCGACGAGGGCCCGGGTGGCAGGGGCGACGCGATCGTCACGGTCGAAGTGCGTCCGCACCGCTTTTTCATTCGTGATGGCGACGATGTCAGGCTGGACCTGCCGGTCGCGCTGGAAGAGGCGGTTCTGGGAGAAAAGGTGCGCGTGCCCACCGTGGACGGTGCGGTCATGCTGGCCATTCCGAAAGGGACGGCCTCGGGCAAGACGCTGCGCCTGAAAGGCAAGGGCTTCCACCGCAAGGATGGCAGCCGCGGCGATCAGCTGGTCACGGTCATGATCGACATTCCGCAGGGAGACGCGGAACTGGAAGCCTTTGTCGAGCGCTGGAGCGGCAAGGGCCAGCGCAATCCGCGGGCCCAGTTCGAATAGGCGAAGGAACGGGCGAGTGACGGCAGGGGTTTCGGGACGGTTTCACGATGCAGGATGAATCCCCCGAAGCCCGCCGCCAACGCCCCCTCGAAACCCATCTCGACCAGCTCCGCCCCGGCGGTCGAATCTTCCTGGTGCTCAAGCGCGCCGCGATCGGCGTCTATTCGGACGGGTTCATCCATGCCGGCAACATCGCTTATCTCGCGCTGTTGACGATGTTTCCCTTCTTCATCGTCATGGCCGCGCTGGCGCAACTCGTCGGTCGGACGCCCGATGTGCAGCAGGCTGTCTATGGCTTTCTCGCAACGGTCCCCCCCTCGGTTCGGGATCTCGTCGCGCAGCCGATCAACGATGTGCTTGCGGCAAACAACCAGGGCACGCTGCTCTGGTTCGGTGCGCTGATCGGTCTGTGGACCGTAGGGAGCTTCGTCGAGACGATCCGCGATATTCTCTATCGCGCTTATGGCGTGAAACCGAGCAAGAGCTTCTGGCATTATCGGGCTGGCAGCATCCTGATCATCGTCACTTCGGTGATCATGGCGATGGCGGCGTTCAGTGCGCAGGTCGTCCTGACCGGCGTCGAGCAGTTCGTCGTAAGGCTGCTGCCTTTCGCCAAGGGAATCACCGCCCTGATCGGCGTGTCCCGTCTGGCACCGCTGGCGATGCTCATCGGCGCCCTCTATGCGCTGTTCACCGTGCTGGCGCCGGCCCGCTATCGGCTGGCGGCTTGCCCGAAATGGCCGGGGGCGCTGTTCACGGGCAGCTGGTGGATGGCGGTGACGATGCTGTTGCCGATCGTCGTGAGCGCTTTCGGTGGCTACGGGCGGACATATGGTAGCCTGGCCGGCGTTATTGTGACCCTGCTTTTCTTCTGGCTGGTGGGGCTCGGCCTCGTCTTTGGCGCCCATCTCAACGCGGCTCTAGCCGAAACCCCGGAAACTTCTGTAAAGGAAGCCGCGCCGAACGAATAAGGGAGTTGTCGTGGCCGGTTTGATGATGGGGAAACGCGGGCTGATCATGGGCCTCGCCAATGATCGCTCGCTGGCTTGGGGCATCGCAAAGGCGCTTCACGCTCAGGGTGCCGAGATGGCCTTCAGCTATCAGGGCGAAGCGCTTGAGCGGCGTGTGCGCCCGCTGGCCGAGCAGGTCGGCTCCGACTTCCTGATCGAGTGCGACGTCTCGACGGCCGAAGGGGTCGACGCGGCCTTTGCAACCCTCGCGGCGCGCTGGCCGAAGATCGACTTCCTCGTCCATGCCATCGGATTCTCGGACAAGAACGAGTTGCGCGGCAAGTTCGTCGACACCAGCCTCGAGAACTTCCTGCTGACGATGAACATCTCCGCCTATAGCTTCGTCGCGGTGACCCGCCGGGCCCGACCGATGATGGCCGAGGGCGGATCGATCCTTACGCTCAGCTATTACGGCGCAGAAAAGGTCGTGCCCCATTACAATGTCATGGGCGTGGCCAAGGCGGCGCTGGAGACCAGCGTCAAATATCTGGCGATGGACCTCGGACCGGAGAATATTCGCGTCAACGCCATTTCTGCGGGGCCGATCAAGACGCTGGCGGCCAGCGGCATCGGCGATTTCCGCTACATCCTGAAGTGGAACGAATATAATTCTCCGCTTCGTCGCAACGTGACGATCGAGGATGTGGGCGGCGCGGGGGTCTATCTCCTGTCCGACCTCGCCTCCGGCGTAACCGGCGAGATCCATCATGTCGATGCCGGCTATAATGTGATCGGCATGAAGGCCGAGGACGCGCCTGACATCGCGCTGGCCTGAACGAAAGGGGGCCGCGTGCAGCGGCCCCGAATGAACGGAACAGAGACAAGCATCATGAACGGGCTGCAGGCACGAACATCATCGCGCGGCGCGCGCCGGACGGAGGCGCTCTGATGTCCTTCAACAGCTTCGGCCGCGTCTTTCGCTTTTCCACCTGGGGCGAAAGCCATGGCCCCGCGATCGGCGCGATGGTCGACGGCTGCCCCCCGGGGCTGGAGATCAGCGAGGCGCTTATCCAGCCCTGGCTCGACAAGCGCCGGCCCGGAACGTCGCGCTTCACCACCCAGCGGCAGGAGCCCGATCAGGTCCGCATTCTGTCCGGTGTTTTCGAGGGCAGGACGACGGGCACGCCGATCAGCCTGATGATCGAAAATGTCGACCAGCGGTCGAAGGACTATTCCGAAGTCGCGCTCGCCTATCGGCCCGGCCATGCCGATTATGTTTATGACGCCAAATATGGCTTTCGCGACTATCGCGGGGGCGGGCGCAGTTCGGCGCGCGAGACGGCCTCGCGCGTGGCGGCGGGGGCCGTGGCGCGGCTCGTCATCCCAGAGGTTCGCATCCGCGCCTATCTGACCGAGCTTGGCGGCGATGCGATCGACCGTGCAGCGTTTGACGATGCCGCAATCGACGAAAATCCCTTCTTCTGCCCCGACAGGGCGGCCGCCGCACGGTGGGAAAAGATCGTCGACGAGGCGCGCAAGGCCGGCTCGTCGGTCGGTGCGATCGTCGAATGTGTCGCCGAGGGGCTGCCTGCAGGCTGGGGCGCGCCGCTCTATGCCAAGCTCGACAGCGAGCTGGCGTCGGCCTGCATGTCGATCAACGCGGTCAAGGGCGTCGAGATCGGCGACGGGTTCGAGGCGGCACGGCTGACCGGAGAGACCAATGCCGATCCGATGCGCCCCGGCCCGGACGGCCAGCCGGAGTTCCTTGCCAATCACGCAGGCGGCGTCGCCGGTGGCATTTCGACCGGGCAGCCGCTGATCGTACGGATCGCTCTGAAGCCGACCTCGTCCATCCTGACCCCGGTCGAGACCATCGGGCGCGACGGGCAGGCCGCCGACATCCGCACCAAGGGGCGCCACGACCCCTGCGTCGGCATCCGCGCCGCGCCGGTGCTGGAGGCGATGGTGGCGCTCGTCCTTGCCGACCAGAAGCTGCTCCACCGCGCCCAGGTCGGCGCGTGACCGGGACCGAGGCGCGGATCGCCCGCCGGGTCCGGATATCGGGCAAGGTGCAGGGCGTCTGGTTCCGCGCCTGGACGGTCGAGCAAGCGAACGATCTCGGCCTCGCCGGCTGGGTCCGCAACCGGCTCGACGGGTCGGTGGAGGCGGTCGTCAGCGGCGTATCGACGCAGGTCGAAGCCTTCATCGAGCGTTGCCACCGAGGATCTCCGGCGAGCCGCGTCGACCGGGTGGAGGTAGAGGAAACGCCCGGCATCGTCGCCGCAGGCTTCACGCAGAAGCCGACCGTATGAGCGATCGTCCCATTCCCATCCGGGTCGCAGCGCTTGCCGGCCTGGCCCATGGCTTTCTAGGTCGTGAGGGGGGTGTTTCGGAGGGCATCCACGCCGGCCTGAATGTCGGTCTGGGCTCCGACGACGATCGCGGCGCGATTCTCGAGAACCGCCGCCGCGCGGTGGAGGCGGTCGCACCCGGCCATCGCCTGGTCACGCTGCACCAGGTGCATTCACCCGATGTGGTGACGGTGACGGAGGCGTTTCCCGATGATGCCCGCCCCCATGCCGACGCATTGGTGACCGCGACGCCGGGGTTGCTGCTCGGCATATTGACGGCGGATTGCGTGCCGGTGCTGTTCGCAGATCGCGAAGCGGCTGTGGTCGGGGCGGCCCATGCCGGATGGAAAGGGGCCATAACTGGCGTGACCGACCGGACGCTCGATGCGATGGTGGCCCTGGGCGCCGATCGCGCGCGGATCGTTGCCGCGATCGGGCCCTGCATCGCGCGGTCCTCCTATGAGGTCGACGAGGCCTTCGTCGCGCGGTTCACCGATGCCGATCCGGAGAATGAACGCTTCTTTGCCGATGGCCGCCGGCTCGGCCATGCCCAGTTCGATATCGAGGCCTATGTCGCGCATCGCCTGGCGGCGGCGGGGGTGGGGCGGGTGATCGCGCTGGGCGAGGACACCTACGCGCAGCCCGACCGCTTCTTCAGCTTCCGCCGCGCTACCCACCGGGGCGAGCCCGGCTATGGCCGGCAGATTTCCCTGATCGCTCTGCCCTGAAACGCAAAGCGCCGCCGGGTCGGGAACCACGGCGGCGCCAAGCCTGTCGGATGTCGCGAGCGCACCTCAGAAGGGCAGCATCTTCGACTTCTTGGTGAAGTTCATATAGCCGACATTGACGCCGAGCCGCCAGCCGACGCCGAGGCGGATCGGGATCAGTACGACGTCGCCGCGGCGCAAATAGGTCGCGGTGAAGCCGCCGATAACATAGGCGGTACCCTCGACGGCCGGGAAACGCTGAAAGATATCGGCGCTGTCGTAGAGATTATAGACAAGCACGAAGCTTTTCGCGCCGTTGGCGCCGAGATCGAAGCCGAGCGAAGGCCCGGTCCAGTAGATCGGCTGCTGCCCCTCTACCTTGTGGAATAGCGTGCCCGAACCATAACGGACACCGACGATGACCGCGCCGCCGGCCTCGCGGCCTGCAATATAGGCATTGGGCTTGCCCTGCTCGGCGAAGATCTTCTCGATAAGCTTGGCGAGACCCTGCGCACCCTTGCCAAAGGTTCCCTCGGCCGCGCTCAGCACGTCGTCCTGGGCATAGGTCCCGCCTTCGACCGCCTCGACAGCCTGGGCGCGGGTGGAATTGGGCATGGCGCCGCCTTCGACGCGTACGGCGTCCGCAGCCGGTGCCATATCGCCCGGGGCGGGTTCGCCAGCAGGATCCATCGCAGGGGCCGAAGCAGGTGCGCTGACGGTCGTTCCGTAATTGGCTTCGCTGGCCGGCACGGCGGCAAGATCGCTCGCCTGGTTCGGATCCATCGTCCGGACCTGCGCCTGGGCCGTCGCCGACATCGCCATGGCAATCGCCGCGCTGAAACCCAGCGTCATGTTCTTGAACATCCCATCCTCCGGATATCTGCCTCGGCTGCCCGCCTTAAAGCGTCTTTTGGCTGTCGCTGCAATGAACGCCCACCTGAATATTACTGGCGAAATTTTGCTGACGGAGCCTGTTGATCCCGCCGCACCCGCCCGCTATAGCCCGGCCTCTGCCGACCCGGAGACGTGGGTGAGTGGCTGAAACCAGCGGTTTGCTAAACCGCCGTACCGGTAAATCTGGTACCGAGGGTTCGAATCCCTCCGTCTCCGCCAGAAACTTCTGAAAAGTAAGAGGTTTCTATAAGGTCGTGCGCCAGCCATTTCGCCGGTCATATAAGGCACTCCCAGAGGCTTCTCGTCGCCGGGCTCGACACGTTCACGCGACACATTCAAATGATATACGCCTCGCCTGGATCGGCAATCGCCGACAAGATCGGCGATTGATCCAAAACGGATTGGTTGAGCCATTCGCATTGGAATTGGCCGATCGAGACGGCATTCTGTCGCCATCGGAGGTGAGGGAGCGGCTATGCGAAGAGCAATATTGGCAGCGGCAGCGGTCTTATCTCTGGTCGGCATATCAACCGATGCAGAGGCGAAAAGCATGGCCGAAGTGTTTGCGCAATGCCAGGACCAACGGCCATTTGCGGAATATGGCGCGTGCGTGAAGTCGGCCTATGCCGCCAAAGGCGATCTCCGTAACTCTGGTCCGGTGCTGGCCTTTTTTGCCTATTTTGACGAGCTCATCGAAAATTTCGAAAAATCGCAGGGCACGGCGGAGCCTATGACCGAGGCAAAGGCCCGGGCAGAGACTTTCCGCATATGGCAGGCGACGATAGAGGCGGATGACAAATCGCGGCGCGGGCAGTCCGGTCGGGCCACATCGTGCACCCCGACAACCAACGGCGCGATGATGTGTATAGAGCTTTGACCAAGTCGTCGGCGTACCAGTGAGGTCCCGCGCCACTGAGGGCCGTTGCGGGAACTTACTCGAAATGCATTCAGATCGGCAGATGCCCGACAGCCTGTTGTCGAGGATAGTGCAAGCCGTGCGACGTCCCTCGGCGTCGCTGGCCGATCATGGCCGCTATGGCGTCGCCCTTGATAAGAATCCGTTATGAACGGTGAAGGATTGCGTATTGGACAGTCCGGGCGTGTCCCCGGCAGTCTTCCGACAAAGAAACACATATGTCGGGAAGCGGGATGCGGCGCAGCACAAGCTGTCGGGAAGGGCGATGAGTCGCCAGGAAAAAGGTCTGTCGGCGGAAGGGCCGCTCGACGGTCTTTTGGTCGTCGACCTGCTGGGTGCAGGGTTGGGCAAGATCGGCCGCATCTTCGCCGATCTCGGCGCGCGGGTGCTGTCGCCGGACTGGGACGGCCGCGACGTGCCCGCTGTCGCCGGCAATGCGGCGCTGACGGCAGAGGTCGCGAACGCCGGGAAACAGCGCGTGTGGCTGGACGAGACTGCGGCCGCCCGCACGACGCAATGGATCGAACTGCTGGCCGATGCCGATCTGCTGCTGCTGCCAAGCCCCCTGCCCGTGGACGTCGGCATGAACGCGGAGGAACTGGACGCTGCGCTTCCCACAAGAGCCGTCCGCATGACGGTCAGCCCGTTCGGGCTCTGGAATGCGCATAGCGACTGGCAGGCGACGGATCCCGTACTTCACGCCCTGTCGAGCGAGCTTTCGCGATCGGGAGTGGCGGGACGCGCTCCGCTGCTACCGCCGGGAGAGCTGGCGCTCGAATGCGCTATGTCGCAAGGCGCTTTCGTCGCGATGTCTGCGCTCTTTGCGGCGCAGCGGACAGGGCAGGGAGACCGGATCGATTTCTCGCTTCTCGACGGCGCGGTGCAGGCGCTCGATCCGGGATTCGGGATAGCGGGCAGCGCCACGCTCGGGCGCTCGGCCGCAGCGCTTCCCCCGGGGCGTCCGGCTGCCGGGACCCTCTATCCGATCCATAGCTGCGCCGATGGGAAAGTCCGCATCTGCGTCCTCGCGCCGCGCCAGTGGCAGAACATGTTCCGCTGGATGGGCTCGCCGCCCGCCTTTGCCGGGCCGGAGTTCAATCGCCTCGACGTGCGCCAGGCGTCCGCACCATTGCAGGAGGCGATGGCGGACTTCTTCGCCGTCCGCACGAAGGCGGATCTCGTGGCCGAGGGGGCGGCGCGAGGAGTGCCGATCTCCGCCGTGCTCACACTCGAGGAGTGTCTGGCGACCGATCATGTCCAGGCGCGGGGCGTGCTTGTGGAAGCCGCGCTGGCCGACGGACGTCGCCTGCGGCTTCCGAAAAGCCCGATCGCATTCGGTGCGGCACCCGGCGGGGCGGATGCCGGCATTGCAGCGCGCCGGCCTGCAGCCACCGCGGCACGTCCGACGCCGGAATTGCCGCTGACCGGCCTGAAGGTGCTCGATCTGGGGGTGATCGTCGTCGGAGGAGAGCAGGGGCGGCTGCTCGCCGATCTGGGTGCCGACGTCGTCAAGGTCGAGAGCGCGGCCTTTCCCGACGGCACGCGGCACAGCTATCTGCCGACGGGATTGTCGGTCGGCTTCGCGGCGGGCCACCGCAACAAGCGCAGCCTGGGCCTCGACCTGCGGCATCCGGACGGCAAGGCGCTGTTTCTGCGCCTTGCTGCGGAAGCCGATGTAATCCTGTCCAATTTCAAGCCGGGCACGATGGAGGCCCTTGGCTTCGATCATGCGACGATCGCGACGGTCAATCCCGGCATCGTGATGATCGACAGCAGCGCGTTCGGATCGGACGGCCCCTGGGCGGCGCGGATGGGCTATGGCCCGCTGGTGCGCGCGGCGTCGGGCCTTACCAGCAAATGGTGCTATCCCGACGATCCTTCGGCCCATAGCGATGCGGTCACCATCTATCCGGATCATTCGGCGGCGCGCTATGGCGCCATCGCGACCCTGGCTCTGCTGCATCGACGCACGAAGACCGGGCGCGGCGGCACGGCATCGATCTCGCAGCTCGATGTGATGCTCGACCACTTCTCGGCGGAGATCGCGGCCCGTGCGGCCGGAGCGGAGGGCTGGGAAGAGCCCGTCGACGCGCCCTGGGGCGTGTTTCAGGCACAGGGCGACGACCAGTGGTGCGTCGTGACCGTCCGGCAGGATGCGGACTGGCGCGCGCTGGCGGCAGTCATGGGACGAACCGATTGGCTGGAGGACGAGGATCTGTCCCAGCGCGCCGGCCGGCTCCGTCGACGGGCGGAGATAGAGGCCGGTCTGGCTGCCTGGATGCTGGCACAGGACGCCGAAGCAGCGATGCGGCTGTTGCAGGAGGCGGGTGTCCCAGCCGCGCAGATGCTGCGTATCGCCGATCTTCCGGGCTTTTCCTATTATCGGCAGCGCGGCTTGTTTCGCGTCGATCGCCATCCCTATCTCGAGGAAGACGTGATCGCCGAGCGGTTTCACGCGCACTCCCGGAATGTTCGAGCCTTGCCTGCCATGCCAGCGCCGCTGATGGGCCAGCATAGCGCAGAAGTGGTCCAGCATTGGCTGGGACTGTCGGTGGCGGAGACGGAGGTGCTGTTCGCCTCCGGTGTCCTGCAGGGCGTGGATCCGGCGATCGAGCAAATGCTCGCCGCCGGGCTCGGGCGGGGCGAGCGATCACCGGCCTAGCGGATCGACGCGGACGCCCCGGGGCGATCGCGCAAGAGATAGTGATTGAGGAGGAAGGCATGAATTCCAGCGTCGACGAAAGCCGCATTCCCGTAATCATCGGTATTGGCGAGGTGCTCGACCGGCCGGCCAACGATCTGGAGGGCCTCGATGCGTTCGAGCTGATGCTGGCGGCGCTCGAGGAGGCCGAGGCGGACAGCGGGGTCGACCTGCTCGAAAGCCTCGACTGGCTGGGCGTCGAGGACGAGATTTCCTTCCCCGATCCGGCACCGCAGGAGCGCGTCGCTGCCCTGCTCGGACGTCGCCCCCCGCATCTGCTCAAGACCTTCGAGGCGAGCGGCGACGGACCGATCAAGCTGATCAACGATGCCGCCAATCTGATCGGACGCGGCGAGATATCGCTTGCTGCCGCGGTTGGGGCCGAAGCACTGCGCACGGCTGCCAAGCGGGCGCAGGCCGATATCGCCGCCGGACGCGAACCGCCGAAAAGCTCGATCGCCGAGGTCGCCCTCGCCAATGCCAAGCCGCTCGCGCGGAAACATGGCCTGTTCACCCCGATCGATGTCTACCCGCTCTACGAAAATGCGGCGCGCGCCGCCTGGGGCCAATCGCTGGCCGAAGGGCAGGCGGAGAGTGGCAAGATCGGCGAAGGCTTCGCCGCCGTGGCCGCCGCCAATCCCTATGCCTGGATCAGGAAGCCCGTCGATGCTGCGACGATCGCCACTGCGACGCCCGACAACCGGATGGTCAGCTTTCCTTACACCAAGCTGATGGTGGCCAATTCGAGCGTCAACATGGGTGCGGCGGTGATCATCGCCAGCCTCGCCAAGGCACGGGAACTTGGCGTTGACGAGAGCCGGCTCGTGTATATCGGCGCGGGAGCCGCGGCGCATGAGGATGAGGATTTCCTCCGCCGCGACAGCTATGCACGGGCGGCGAGCCTCGAGACGACCGTCCATGCCGCGCTCGAGCGCAATGGCGTCGCTGCGCAGGATATCGATCATGTCGAACTCTATTCCTGCTTTCCGATCGTGCCGAAGCTGGCGCGCCGCGCGCTCGACTGGCCGCTAGACCGTCCCTGTTCGGTCTATGGCGGCCTGACCTTCGGCGGTGGCCCGATCGGCAACTGCATGATGCACGCGGCCGCGCGGATGGTCGCGAAGCTGCGCGAAGGCGGGCGTCATGGTCTGATCGTCGCCAATGGCGGCTATGCCACGCATAGCCATTCGATGGTCTTCAGCCGCGAGCCCGTGCCGGCGGGGACCTTCCCCCAGGATTATGATGTCCAGGCGCTGGCCGAGGCGCGGCGCGGGCCCGTGCCGGATCTGCTCGACGACTATGAAGGACCGGGCGAGATCGAGACATATACCATACCCTTCGACCGGCACGGCCAGCCGCGCCACGCCACAGTCGTCGGCCGCACGGCTGAAGGGGCGCGTTTCGTGGCGCGGGTGCCCGAGACCGACAGCGCAACCGTCGCCTTCCTGATGGCCGAGGATTCGCAGCCGATAGGCGCGAAAGGGATAGTATCGAAAGGGGGCGATGGTCTGGCAATCTGGACGATGTCCGGATGATCTGACCATAACCGGACGGGAGGGCGCCGGCCAACGGCGCCCCACGGACGGGGAGGACAGAGATGACGCCCATCGATATCCGGCAGGTCCGCATGTTCGTCGCGGTGGCCGACAGCCTGTCCTTTACGAGGGCGGCGGAGACGCTGCATGTCGCGCAGCCCTGGCTGTCGGTCCAGATACGCAAGCTGGAGGAACAGATCGGTTTCCAGCTGTTCCTCCGCAACAGGAACCGCGGGGTGCTGCTGACCGATCAGGGGCATGCCTTTCTCAAACCCGCCCGCAGCTATGTCGAGGCCGCGAACATGGTCGCCGAGGCCGCACACGAGATGCGCGCCAACCAGGCGCTGTCGCTGAAACTGGGGGCGCCCGATTTTTCGGCGGAGATACCCGCCCGGGAAGCACTGCTCGATCGTTTCCTCCGCCGTCATCCCCGGATCGAGATGGAGATCGTCAACGCCTGGTCGTCGCAACTGCTCGATGGCCTGTTGCGGCATGAGATCGATCTGGCCTTCACGGTCGGGCCGTTCGAACGCGATGGCTGCGAAGTCCTCGACCTTGCCCATTTTCGCTGGGCGCTGCTCCTCGACAAGGAAAGGGCGGCCGCCTGGGGCCCGGAAATCTCGCTGGATTCCCTGCGTGGTCAGCAGATTGCCAGCTTTCGGCGCAACATAAACCCGATCTTCTACGACAGCATCGCCGCCCGCCTGTCGCGGCATGGGATCGAAATCCTTCCGCTGCCCGAATCCTCGCTCGCCGGGATCAGGCAGCATGCGATGCGCTCGCATGTCCCGGTCCTGATGAGCGAATGGCATGCCGCCTCCAATCACGGCCCCGATCTGACCGTGTTGCCCTTGGCCGACACCGACTTCACCGTCGCACTCCACCTGGTCAGGCGCGAAAATGACGATCGATCGGCGGTGCGTGCTCTCTGGCAGCTGGCACGTGAAGTCGCCACAAATGGCGTTGATATCAAAATCGTCTCAAACACGGTCTGATACATATTAGACGCGATGGGCATCGCTACCCTAGCGTCCCATCATAAGCCGGGTGCCCAGGAGGTTCCGGCAAGTCGAGGAAGAGGACGCCAGCCGCGCATCGCGCGCAGGCCCAGGCACGCTACGGCTTCTTTCGAAGTCGTGCGCCGGCGAAAGCTGCTCTTCCGACATCGATGGATTGCCCTGCGTCGGGCGTGTTGCGCCTGTTCTGGTCTGGAGAGAGAAATGATCGATATCGAAGATGATGTGGTGCTTTTCGAAGTCGTCGAGCAACATATCGGACTCGTGACGCTCAACCGGCCCGCCAAGCGCAACGCCGTGAACGGCGCGGTGGCGAGGGCCCTGGATGCGATCGTCAAGCGGACCGAGGCGGATCCCGCGATCTGGGCGGTGGTGATCACATCGGCCGAGGGGCCGACCTTCTGCGCGGGCGCCGATCTTGCCGAGGTCGCCGCGGGCCGTGCCGACGAACTCAGCACGCCCGACGGCGGCTTCGCGGGTTTCGTCGAGGCGAAGCGCGTCAAGCCCTGGATCGCGGCGGTGAAGGGCAGCGCGCTGGGCGGCGGGCTCGAAATCTCGCTCGCCTGCGATCTGCGCGTGGTGTCGACCGAGACCATCGTCGGGCTGCCCGAAGTCAAGCGCGGTCTGATCGCGGGTGCCGGCGGGATCTATCGTCTGCCGCGCCAGCTGCCGCGCGCCATCGCGCTCGAGATGATCGCGACCGGCGAGCCGATCGGTGCCGCCAGGGCCGAAGCACTCGGCCTCGTCAACCGCGTCGTGCCGGCCGATCAGGTTCTGGAAGCGGCGCTGGGCCTCGCCAGGGCGATCTGTGCCAATGCGCCGATCGCCGTTCGCGAGAGCCTGCAGGTTGCCCGGCTGGCGGCCGAAGTGCCGGAGGATGTGTCGATCGCCGCCACCCGGCAGGCGTTCGAGCGGCTGGTGGTCAGCGAGGATTTTGCGGAAGGGCCGCGCGCCTTCGTCGAGAAGCGGGCGCCCCGCTGGACGGGACGCTGACGGCGCGCGTCGCGCGACGGGATCGGGAAGGTGTCGAGTTGAATGATGGGGGGCGTCGGCATGGCCGGCGCTCACCGGAGAAGTGTGCGCGTCGCCGGTGAGAGCCGGCTTTCCATAGCCAGAAATAGCAAGGGGATGGTCTGAAATGAGAAACGGGGTTTTGCTCGCAACCACGGCATTGGCGCTCGCCGCGGGACCGGCGTGGGCGCAGACGTCGCCACAGGCGACCGATGCGGGAGGCATCGAGGAGATCATCGTTACCGCTCGCCAGCGCGCGGAGTCGCTGCAGTCGGTGCCGGTCGCGGTCGCCGCGATGGACGGCGCGATGATCGAGCGTACCTTCATTCCCGACGTCGATTCGATCGAGCGCTTCATGCCGAACGTCGAACTTGGCCGGCATCCATTTACCGGCGGCGGCATGTCCGCTTCGATCCGCGGCATCAGCTTCGGTGATCTCGATCGTTCGTTCGAGCCGGCGGTGGCGGTCTCTGTCGATGGTGTCTTCCTGGCGTCCAACACCGGCGCAATGATGGATACGTTCGACATCGACGCGGTCGAGGTTCTGCGCGGTCCGCAGGGCACGCTGTTCGGTCGCAACACGATCGGCGGCGTGATCAGCATCAAGCGTACCAAGCCGACGATGGACTGGGGCCTGAAGGGCCAGATCACGGTCGGCAGCTATGGCGTTCGCGAATATAAGGCGATGGCTAACGCGCCGATCATCAAGGATGTGCTCGGCCTGAAGATCGGCGGCTATCGCGAGCGCAGCGAAAGCTTCACCCGACGCGCCAGCGATGGCAAGCGCGAGGATGGTCTCGATCGCTATTCGCTGTTCGGGGCGCTGCGCTTCAACCCGAGCTCGGCCTTCGACGCCACGCTGTCAATCGACCATATCAACGACAAGTCGAGATATCCGAGCCTCGTCCCGCTGTCGGCGCCCGGCCAGACCTTCTGCGTCGCCTTCGGCGCCTGTATCGGCACCCAGGGCCAGCGGATCGAGGACAGCGGCTACAAGCTCGCGCTCGACGACTATCCCTTCGAGGCGCGGCTGAAGCACACGGCGGTGACGCTGAATGCCAAGCTGGATGTGATCGACGGCGTGTCGATCGAGTCGATTACCAACTACACCAAGCAGAAGGACGCGCTGAACGTCGAGAATACGGGCGGCGCGCCACTGGCGAACGGCGCGCACATCTTCGTGTCGCTGCGTGACCAGAAAGCGAACCAGTTCAGCCAGGAAGTCCGTGCGGTCAGCGACCTGGGCGGTGCCGTCGATTTCGTCGCGGGCCTCTATTACATGAAGTCGGAGTTCGACCTCGTGCAGCAGGCGATCGTCACGGGCAACCGGTCGCAATTCTTCGACGCGGGCCAGGACCTCGACGCCTATGCCGCTTATGCGGAGGCCTATGTCGAACCGATCGACAAGCTGCGCCTGACCCTCGGCGGACGCTACACACACGAGAAGAAGAAATTCTACATCAAGTTCCGCAACCCGACGACGGGTGCGATAACCGGTCAATGCCCGGACGCGACCTCGGCTTATGCGCCCTGCGCGGATCCGTCGGTGACGTTCAGCAAGTTCACTCCGCGCGTCACCGTCGACTATCGCTTCACGCCGGACATCATGATCTATGCCGGCTGGTCGCGCGGCTACCGTTCGGGCGGATGGAACAGCCGGGCGACGGTCACCACCGCAATCGGGCCCTATGAGCCCGAGACGGTCGACAGCTACGAAGCCGGCCTGCGCACGACCTTCTGGAACAACCGCGCCCGCGCCAATGTCACGGTTTTCCGCGCCAAGTATAAGAACAAGCAAGAGGAGGTGATCACCGCCTCGCCGATCAATCCGCTGATCACCCAGACCCAGGTGCAGAATGCGGCGTCGGCGACGTTGCAGGGCGTCGAGGGCGAATTCCAGTTGGCGCCGACCCGCTGGCTGAACCTGCGTGCGGCGGTCGGCTATATCGACGGCAAATATGATGCCTTCCTGTCGGGCGGGGTCGATATCCGCAACCAGCGTAACCTGCGCTACGCGCCGAAATGGTCGGTCAGCTTCGGTGGTGACGCCACCATTCCGGTCGAGGCGACGGGCGGTGAGATCCTGCTCAACGCCAACTACAAGTGGACCGACAAATTCGCGACCTCGGTCATCCGCGATACGACGGGGCTGAACCGCGATTTCATCGACGCCTATGCGACGGTCGACGCGTCGATCGGCTATCGTCACGAACTGGACGACCGCAAGAACGTCACGCTGTCGGCGTTCGTGCAGAATGCCTTCCACAGCAATGGCCGGCTCTATCGCAAGGTCATCACGGGCCCGTTTGCCTTCGCCAGCCGCGAAGTCGCACGGACCTGGGGGCTGACGCTGGGCTTCAGCTACTAAGGAACCAGGATAAGGGGGTGTCGCAGGCGGAGGCTATCGTCTCCGCCTGCGGTACACGTCACGATCGCGATCAGACCTGGCTGAAGCCGCCGTCGATGAGGAATTCGGAGCAGGTCACGAAGCTGGCCGCTTCCGAGCAGAGAAAGACCACGCCGCCGCCCATTTCGTCGGGCCGCGCCAGGCGACCGATCGGATGGCGCGCCTTGATGGCCGCTTCCGACACTTCGCGGGATGGCACCGCGCCCAGTTCGATATAGCGGTCGATGATCGATCCCAGCATACCGGTATCGACCCCGCCCGGATGGACGCTGTTGACCCGGATGTTGTAGCCGAGCGCCGCGAACTCGGCGCCCAGGCACTTGGAGAGCATCTTCACGGCAGCCTTGCTGGTGCAATAGGCCGCGTTGAATGCAGCACCGCGCAGGCCGCCGACGCTGGAGAAGTTGACGATCGAGGCGCCGCCCTTGCGAGCCTTGCCGCCTTCCTTGAGCAAGGGCAGCAGCGCCTGCGTGCCGATGATAACCGAGTCCACGTTGATCGCGTTGACGCGGTGCCATTCGGCGAGCGGGGTGTCCTCCATCTTGCCGACGATCGACAGGCCGGCATTGTTCACGAGCGCGTCGAGGCGACCATAGTCGCGCTCGATCAGCGCGGCGAGAGCGGCCCAGTCCTCGGCCTTGGTGACGTCATGACGCATGACGCGGTCGGCGCCGATGTCCGCCGGAGGCTCGTTGAGGTCGGTGGCGATGACGATGGCGTTGGCCGCCTTCATCGCCTTGACAATCTCCCGGCCGATCCCGCCGGCCGCACCGGTGACCACGGCCACCACATTGTCGAGAGCGATCGTCATTGCGCGGTCCATCCGCCGTCGACGACCAGCTCGGCGCCGGTCACATAGCTGCTGTCTTCGCTCGCCAGGAAATAGCAGGCGCCGGCGATCTCCGACGGATCGGCGAGGCGCCCGCTCGGCGTCGTCGCGGCCATGGTGTCGATCAGGTCCTGCGGCTTTTCCGCGACGCCCTGGTCCACCCAGCGCTGGAAACCGGCGTTGAGCAGGGGCGTGAGCACGAAGCCCGGATGCACCGAGTTCGCCCGGATCGGGGTGCGCTTCTGCGCAAACTCGATAGCGATGCCCTTGGTGAAGAGGCGAACCGCGCCCTTGGTCGCATTATAGGCCGACACTTCGCTATAGCCGACGAGGCCCATGATCGAGCTGATGTTGATGATGCTCGACCCGCCCTTGATGCTGGCGCCGCTTTCGGCGAGCATCGGGGTGAAGGTGCGCGTGCCCAGGAACACGCCGTCGACATTCACCGCCATGATCCGCCGCCAGGCCTCCATGGTCAGCGTCTCGACCGGCCCGGTCAGGTCGGTGCCGGCATTGTTGACGAGGATGTGAAGGCGACCATGCTGCTTCTTCACATGGTCGAGCGCCTGCGCCCAATCCTCTTCCCGGGTGACATTGGCCGCAACATAGCTTGCAGCCTGCCCGAGCTTCGCCATCGTCTCCTTGACGACGTCGCTGTCCGCCGCGTCGAGGTCGGACAGGACGACTTCGGCGCCCTCGGACAGGTAACGCTCGACGACGGCGAGGCCGATGCCGCGCAGACCGCCCGAGATGAAGGCGACCCGTCCCTCGAGACGCCGTGCTCCACTGTTGCTCATACGCCCATCATCCCCGCAGTGCTGGCGCCGTCGATCACATATTCGGCACCTGAAACGAACGCAGCCTCGTCGGATCCCAGCCAGGACACGAGGCCGCAGACTTCCTCGACCGTCGCCATGCGGCGAAGCGGTGACATGCCCTCATAGGCGGCACGCGCACCGGCCTCGTCGCCCGATTTGGCGATGATCTGCTTGATAAGAGCGGTCTCGACCACGCCGGGCAGGACGGCGTTAACACGGATCTTGTAGCCCTTGGCGCCGCAATGAAGCGCAGCCGACTTGGCCAGCGCGATCACGGCCGACTTCGACACCGAATAGCTGACATAGTTGCCGAGCGCGCGATGCGCGTTCATCGACGAGTTGATGATGATCGATCCGGTCGGACCGCCCGGATTGTCGCGCATCGTGCGGATCGCATGCTGCACGGTGAGCATCACGCCGGTCTGATTGACCCCGATGACCTTGTTCCACGCCTCGATCGAGACGTCTTCGATATTGGTGTCGCCCTGCTCGGTGCCGGCATTGGCGAAGGCGATGTCCAGTCGGCCATGGGCGCTGCGGATGCGATCCATCAGCACGGGCCAGGCCTCGGCATCCTCGACCCGGTGCGTTTCGAAGGTCGCACCCGTCTCGGCACAGAGTTCTTCGGCAGCCGCGGCGTTGGAGCCGGTGAAGACGACCCTGGCGCCATCCTCGACGAAGCGGCGAACGGCGCCCGCGCCGATGCCAGAGGTACCTCCGGTGACGAGTGCCACCTTTCCTTCAAGCCGTTTTGTCACGGCACTCTCCCAAAACTATACTGTCTGCAAAAACCAGAGCATCTGTTTCGCGGATTTGGAGGCCCGTGCAACCTATGCTTTCGATAAGGTGACGGGGAGGGCGCCCGCGGGGCAAAACCGGCAAAACGGATAATCTTTAGGATGAAGGATTCGACCATGGCCGAACGTGATCCCAAGCAGGGCGGCGGCTTCGAGCGTTGCCCAGGAACCAGCTGGGAAGACCTGATGGCTCAGGACTCCCGTACGGCCCCGGCGATATTGACGCAGGAGAGCTACGAATATCTCGGCTCCGATCCGATCCCGGCGGAGCGCTATACGAGCGAGGCTTTTGCCCAGCTCGAGCGCGAGCGGATGTGGCCCTATGTCTGGCAGTTCGCAGCGCGCGAGGAAGACCTGCCCGAGCCGGGCGATTTCGTGGTCTATGAAAATGCCGGCCGGTCCTTCCTGATCAGCCGCCAGGACGACGGCTCGATCAGAGCCTTCCACAATGTCTGCCTCCATCGCGGCCGCAAGCTGCGCACCGACGATGGCAGCGCCGACACCTTCCAGTGCCCGTTCCACGGCTTCACCTGGAAAAAGGACGGCAGCTTTTCCCACATGCCCTGCTCGTGGGACTTCAAGCATCTGGATCCCAAGGATCTGACGTTGCCGGAGGCCGAGGTCGGTCGCTGGGGCGGTTACATCTTCCTGCGCGAGGAGCCGGGTGGCCCGACGCTCGAGGAATTTCTCGCTCCGCTGCCCGAGCATTTCAAGCGCTGGCGGCATGAGGAATGCACGACCGTAATCTGGGTGGCGAAGGAAGTTCCCGCCAACTGGAAGGTAACCGCCGAGGCTTTCATGGAAGCCTGGCACACCGTCGTCACCCATCCGCAGCTGCTGCCCTTCTCCGGTGACGCCAACAGCGCCTACTGGTTCTGGGGCGACAATGTGAACGTCAACCTGGTGCCCTTCGGCGTCCTCAGCCCCCATCTCGATCCCGAGGGCAAGAGCCAGCAGTGGATCGTCGACGAGTTCATCAAATATAATGGCCGTTCTGCGGACAATTATGATCCGTCAGGCGATCCTTATGCGGTTTCGGTTCCCGATGGGCAGACGGCGCGTGAGGCGCTCGGTGCCGCGATGCGCAAGAGCTATGAGGAGCAGACCGGCTACGACCATTCGGAGGCGACCGACGCCGAGCTGCTCGACGCGCTCGTTTACAACGTCTTCCCGAACTTTGCCCCCTGGGGCGGTTACATGCCCAACATCGTCTATCGCTGGAAGCCGGGCAAGACGCCCGACACCTGCATCATGGAAGTCCGCATCCTGTCACGCGTAAAGAAGGGCGAGCCGATCCCGCGCAGCTGCGAACTGCACATGCTCGGGCCCGACGAGCCCTGGACGGCGGCGGCCGAACTCGGGGGCCTCGGCCCCGTGTTCGAGCAGGATATGGAGAATCTCCCGTTCGTACAGCAGGGCCTCCACTGTTCGAAGAACGGCAAGGTCCAGCTGGCTGATTATCAGGAGATCCGCATCCGTCAGTTCCAGCAGACGATGATGAAATATATCAACGGCGAACTGGGCGCGCGTAAATGAGCGACGCGGGTACGGAAGCGCGCCCACCGCGCATCGACTGCGTGCTGATCTGCGGCGGTGTCTGGCACGATATGGACTTCGCCCGGCTCGAGCTGCTCAAGCTGCTGGCCGAAGACCAGAGCGTGCGCACCCGGGTGTTCGAGGATTATGAGAATGTCGAGGCGATCGCGGCCGCGGATATTCTCATCACCTACACTTGCGATGTCACGCCCTCGCTCAAGGCGCAGGAGGTCCTGCGCGACTGGCTCGCCAAGGGCGGTCGCTGGTATGCGCTGCACGGGACCAATTCGGTGCTTCGTCTGCTCGAAAACGGCCTGTGGGACGCGCCGCGCTGGGCGCCGCTGATGATGGACATGCTCGGCAGCCAGTTCATCTCGCACCCGCCGATCGCGCCTTACCGGGTGACCGTCGCCGATCCGGAGCATGAGCTGGTTCGGGGCGTCGAGCCCTTCGACACGACCGACGAGCTCTACCATCTGGAGACGCATGGCGACCTCCATGTGCTGCTCGAGACCGAATGCACCGAGCCGGGCACGGGCTTCGTCGAGGCGGCCGATGCATTGGGAACCCAGCCGGTCTTCTACATCAAGCAGCATGGCAAGGGCGCGGTGCTTTATCTGACGCTAGGCCACTGCCGCGGCCATTATGACCTGCAGCCGATGCTGGACTGGTGGCCGACGGTCGACCGCTGCGCCTGGGATTTGCCGGTCTTCTACGACCTGCTCCGGCGCGGCATAGGCTGGATCAAGCAGCGCGAGACCGCCTGACATCGACGTTATGGCGAGCGATCAGCTGTCCCAGCTCGGGACCGCGATCGCCGCCATTCGCGCCGATGCTGCACCGTCGACCGGGATGACCGCGCCGTTGACGAAGCTGGCTTCGTCGGTCGCAAGGAACAGGGCGACGGCGGCGATTTCCTCCGGTCGCCCGAAGCGGCCCGGCAGCAGCCCGTCGACATAGGCGTCGAGGCCACCCTGCAGTGTATTCGCCCAGGCGACGATCGGCGGGGATTCGATCGCACCCGGAGCGATGCAGTTTATGCGGACGCCGCTGCGGGCATTTTCCACAGCCGCGCTGCGGGTGAGGTTATGAACGCCGGCCTTGGCGGTGCCATATGAAGCCATGCCCGGCGCGCCGCCAAATCCTGCCCCTGAAGAGATGTTGATGATGCTGCCCGATTGCTGGCGCAGCATCGGACGCAGCGCTGCGCGTATGCCGTAGAAGGTGGACGACAGCGAGATCGAGATGGCCCGGTCCCAGTCGTCGTTGCCGGCATCCTTCAGCCAGCCATGGACGGCAGCACCGACATTGTTGACCATGATGTCGAGGCGCTCGAACCGCGCGAGTGCATCGGCGACCAGTGCGTCCACTGCGTCGGGATCGGTAACGTCGCATGGGAAGGGGAAAATCCGATCGGTTCCTTCGTCCGGCTTCCGCGGCTCTATGTCCGCCGCCAGTACCTGCGCGCCCTCTGCGGCGAAGCGCGCGGCGATCGCCGCTCCGATCCCGCTCGCCGCACCCGTCACGATCGCAACCCGGCCCGCGAGCTTCATGGCATATAGACCCCGCCGCTGACCGAGATCAGCTGGCCGGTGACATAGGAGGAGACATCGGACGCGAGATAGAGCGCGAGTCCGGCGATGTCTTCGGGCCGTCCGAGGCGCTGCATCGGCAGCGAGCTCATGTTGAACAGCGTCCCGTCTTCGAGCGCCTGCTGCATCCCCTCCGGCGTGCCCATGTCGAGACGGTGCCAGAAGCTGCCCGAAGCGATATCCTCATTCTTGTGGGGAACGATCCAGCCGGGAGCGATCGTGTTCACCCGTGCGCCTTGGGGCCCCCATTCATAGGCGAGGAGCTTGGTGAAGCTGTTCACGAAGCCCTTCACCGCGCCATAATGGACGATGTTCTGCGCGGCTTCGCCCAGCAGTGAGGAATTGGACGAGATGTTGATGACGCTCCCCGTCTTGCGGGAAAGCATGTCGTCGGCCACCGCGAGCGTGCAGTTGACGACCCCGTCTATGTTGAGGGCGATTTCCCACCGCCGGGTTTCGTCATCGAGATCCTTGAAGGCATAGGTGCTCTTCACGCCGCCGGCATTGTTGACCAGCACATCGACGGGACCGAACTCCCGATGGGCGACGGCAATCATGGCGTCGACGCTGGCCCGGTCGGTCACGTCGGTTCCGACGGGCAGAACACGGCCGCGACATCCTTTTGCGGCGGCGATGCCGGCCAGCTTCTCGCCCGTCGCGACGTCGCGCGAGGCGGAGACGACGTTCGCACCTTCGCGGGCGAACTCCACCACCAGCCCGTGGCCGATGCCGCCGCTCCCGCCCGTCACGACGACGGTCTTGCCGGTCAGGCCCAGATCCATGCTTCATCCTCTCCGTTTGGCGCAGCCTGTGACGGCTGCTGCTTCATGGCGAGGCTAAGCGGGGCGGTGAGGGGAGATAATGGCCGAGTTGATCAAAAAACCGTGGCTTTTCGATCAACCCTGCCAGGTCGATCGGTCGTCAGGCGTTGCCGGCGAAGCGGTCCAGCGCCGTTTCGGGGTCGTCGGGCCAGCGCGAAAGCACCAGCAGGCGCTTATGCCCATGGCCGATGATCAGCTCGTCGCTGACGCCCATGCCGCCGTGGAACTGCATCATCTCATGGCCGAGTTCGATCGAAGCCGGCGAGATGAAGGCGCGCAGTCCGAGCACCGCATCGTGGAAGGCCGGCTGGCCCCAGGAGACCAGCGCAAGGTTCATGAGCGCGCGGGCCTGTTCGATCGAGGTATATTGCGCGACCATCCTGTGCTGGATCGCCTGAAAGCTTGCCAGCTTGGCGCCGAATTGTTCGCGCGTGCGCAGATATTCCTGCGTTTCCGCGAACAGCCTTTCCATGATGCCAAGCGCTTCCGCCGAGCGGGCGAGACTGACCAGATCGTCGATCTCGGCGAGCGCGGCCATGCCACCTTCGAGGCGGTTGCCGGCATCGATCAGAATATCGCGGAGCTCGAGGGCTACCGCCATCGACCCGTCTGCCATGCGCCAGCTGCGATAGGTCAGGCCTGCGCTGTCGGCCGGCACCAGATAGAAGGCGACCTCGTCGAGCGAACTTGCAGCGCCGCCGGTCCGTGCGCTGACGATATAGGCATCGACGCCCGAACCTGCCGGGACGAACGGCTTGCTGCCGCTCAGGCTGATACCGCCGTCGGACAGTGTCGCATGCGTCTCCAGCCACAGGGCACTGCCGCGCGAACCGAGTTCCGCATGCGCGATCGCAAGGCGTTTCGAGCCGTCGAGCACGCCCGGTAGCCACGCATCGCGCAGCGCCGCCGGCGCGGTAGCCGCAAAGAGCCGGCCCGCCAGAAGGATGTTCTCGATCAGCGGCTCTACGACCAGTCCGCGTCCGAGAGCCTCGGCTATGGTCGCGATTCCCGTTGCGTCGAGCGACAGGCCGCCCAGGTCTGCATCGAACGGCGCAGCCAGGAGGCCGAGTTCGCCGAGCAGCGCCCAATTGGCGGGCGAGAAGCCGTGCGCCTCGTTGAGATAGGCGCGGCGGCTGTCCAAATCATAATGATCGACGACGAAACGTTCGGCCAAGGCCTTCAGCATTTCCTCGTCTTCGGAAAGATCGAAGTTCACCTGACATCCCCTTCTTGGCGCCTTCCTATCATCAAGCTGTCATCAACCGTGCTGGGCAAAAGATCAGGTTGCGGGCGGGGTGTGGCGATTGTCTAAGCGCTCCGGCTTGGCTAGGGTGCCTATCGGGAAGCCGCAAGCCGACCAGAGGAGATGGATTCTGCTTACGCAGGCGCGCATAGACGCTGTCCGGGTTTCCAGCCAACAGGACATACGCCGCGCGGCCGAAGCGCTGCATAATATCGCCATGGAATGTGGGATGCGTGTCGCGCCCGCCCATGACATCGCCGGGCGACGCACCCCGGTCGATGCAGAGGGAAATATCCTGGCGCAGGACGTGTTCGGCTGGTCGGGCGAAAAGGTCTGGTGGCGCAGCACGCGGATCGCGCTCGATTCTCCGCTGACCAGTGCCTGCCGGTTCGAGAGCGAGCCCTTCTGGGTCAGTGCCGAGGGCTTCTTCACGCGCCAGCCCAACGCCTATTTGGATTCGATCGACCTCACCAATTTCGAGCATAGGGCGATGACCCGGGCCGCCATCGTCGTGCCGGTGCATCTCCCTTTCGGGCAGATCGGCGCGGTAAGCTTCAATCCGCTCGACAAGACCAAGCTCGACCTGTCCGAAGAGTTTCTCGCTTATGGCGACGCCTTCGGCATCTATGCGCGCACCTTCATCGGCACCTATGTGCATGTGATGGGGTCGACCCAGGCGCTGCCGCCCGAGACGCGGCTGTCAAAGCGTGAGGTGGAATGCCTGCGCTGGGCGGCGATCGGCAAGACCGACCTGGAAATCAGCATGATCATGTCGCGCAGCCGCGCGACGATCCGTTTCCACATCCACAATGCGTCGCTCAAGCTGAACGCGGTCAATCGCAGCCAGACGGTCTTCAAGGCCGCCCAGCTGGGCTATATCTCGCTCAACGAATAGACCGGGCCGGCGTCAGGGCCGGTCTGCCAGCACCATCGCCGCGCCGCGCAGGCCGAGCGCCATCGCGGGTGCATTGGTGTTGCCCGTCACATGCCATGGCATCACCGAGCAGTCGGCGACGCGAACGCCCTCGACCCCGTTCACGCGCAGCCGGGGATCGACCACCGCATGGGCATCGCTGCCCATGCGGCAGGACCGGATTCCGTGCAGCCCGCAGCTCGACAATGTGCGGAAGGCGGCCAGCAGTTGCTCGTCGGACTGCGCTTTGGGGCCGGGGATGATCTCCTCGCCCACCATCTCACAGAGCGGCGGCTGTGCCATGAAGGCGCGCATCTTTCGCATGAGGCCGATCGCCGAAGCGCGATCATGCTCGGTGCTGAGCCAGTTCGGCAGGATTTCGGGCGTATCGCTGCTACGGGGGCCGGTGATGCGCAGCGATCCCTCGCTCGTCAGCCGCAGCAGCTGACCATAAATGGTAACGCCGGGCCGACGGTCGATCTTGTCGAGGGGGACCGGATTATTGTCGTCGCCGACGGCGAAGGTGTAGCCGCCCAGGTAGAATTGGGCATCGGTCCGCCCGTCGGGATGAGCGACGTTGCAGAAAGCACCCACCTCGAACGGGCCCGTCGCCATGACGCCGTCCCGGCGCAGTATGTAGCGGGCCATGGCGGCGACCAGCCCCAGGCCGAAGAAATTGCGGTGGCTGCCAGTTCCCCGGAGCAGGCGATAGGGGGTCGACATCGACAGATGTTCGATCATCCGTTCACCGACGTCGGGCGAATGGGCTATGGTCTCGACCCCAGCGACGCGCAGACGTTCGCCATGGCCGATACCGGAACGCTGGAGGAGCAGGGGGCTCTCCATCGCTCCGGCCGAGACGATCACCTCGCCGCGGCAGGCGAAGCGCCGTGGCTGGCCCGCGACGACGGCCTCGACGCCGACGGCGCGCCGTCCTTCGAAGATGATGCGTTCCGTCATTGCGCCGGTCACGACCTTCACGTTCGGTCGCCGCCGGGCCGGAGCGAGGAATGTATGCGCCGCGCTTTGCCGCCGTCCCTTGCGGATATTGTGACTGTAGAGGCCGACCCGGGGCCCCGCCGTCGCGTTCAGATCATCGACGCGCCTGAGGCCCAGGGCGACCCCGCTTTCGATCATCGTCTCGGTCAGCGGATAGCTGTAGATGGAAGGATCGACATGGACCCGCCCGCCACTGCCGCGCATCGGTCCGGGCCCGGCGGCATGGTCTTCAAGCGCAAGAAAGGCTTCGGTCATCGATGCCGCGTTCCAGCCCGTGGCGCCGGCGGCTTCCCAGTCGTCATAGTCGGCCGGTTCGCCGCGACTCCAGATCATGCCATTGACCGCAGACGATCCGCCAAGCCCCTTGCCGCGAATCCAGACCTCGTTGGTGGGCCCATTTTCTTCGCGCGGCTGTGCTACGGGATAGGCCCAGACATGATCCGGGTTGGTCACCAGCTTCGCCACGCCCTTGGGCAGGGTCACCCAGAAGCTGTCATTCTCGCCGCCGGCTTCGAGGACGAGCACCGTAGATCGCCTGTCCGCGCTCAGCCGTTCGGCCATGACGCAGCCGGCCGAGCCGGCGCCGACGATGATGTAATCCCACGCTTCCGACATAGCTCTCTCCTGCGGGGACAGGTGTCACAGCGCGAGGTCCGGGCCACCCTAGCGTTTTGACGAGTCGGAATTAGGCGGCGGCGGGGCGTAAAGCACCAATACCGGAATCGATACCGGATCGGGAGCGAGATGCACGTCATAGCTGAAGGCCTTTTCACCGACGAAGCGACCCCCCGCCTGATAGGCGGCCGGCACCGCCAGTCGGGACGCATCGTCTTTCCCTGCCCGCAGGGCGAGGAGTTCGAGCCCTGGCCGCTGGGCCGGGAGGGAACGCTCTGGTCGTTCACGGTCCAGCGCTACCGTCCCAAGTCGCCGCCTTATGCGGGACCGGAGGCCTTCCGCCCCTGGATTGTCGGCTATGTCGAGCTGCCCGGTGAGGTCATCGTCGAGTCCCGCATCGTCAATATCGGCTTCGACGAGGTCCGGATAGGCATGGATCTCGAACTGACCTTCGTCCCGCTCGATCCCGATGCGGCCGAGCCGGTCATGATCCACGCCTTTCAGCCCAAGGGAGCAACCGCATGAGCGACGTCTACATCGTCGGCATCGGCATCCACCCGTTCGGCCGCACCGACGGTCTGTCCGGACTCGATCAGGGCGTCTACGCCGTGCGCCAGGCGCTGTCCGACGCCGGCCTCGACTGGCCGCAGCTCCAGTTCGCCTATGGCGGCTCGGATGCGGCGGGCAATCCAGACACGATGGTCGAGCGGCTCGGCCTGACCGGCATGCAGTTCATCAACGTCCGCAACGGCTGCGCCGCGGGCGGTTCGGCGCTGTTCTCGGCGCAGATGGCGATCAAGTCGGGCGAGTTCGACCTCGGCCTCGCGGTCGGCTTCGACAAGCATCCGCGCGGCGCGTTCAATGCGATGCCCGCCGAATATAATCTGCCCGACTGGTATGGCGAGGCGGGCTACATGATCACGACCCAGTTCTTCGCGAACAAGATCACCCGCTACATGCATGAGCATGGCATCTCGGCGACGTCGCTGGGCCGGGTGGCCGAGAAGGCCTTCCGCAATGCGGTCCATGCGCCGCATGCCTGGCGCCGAGCGGAAGTGCCGCTCGACGAGATCATGAACGCGCCGCTCGTGAGCGACCCCTACACCAAATACATGTTCTGTTCGCCGGCCGAGGGTGGCGTCGCGTTGATCCTTGCGAGCGAGAAGAAGGCCCGCGAGCTCGGTCGGCCGCTGATCAAGCTCAAGGCCGCGACGATGCGGACACGCCCGCCCGGCTCGTTCGAGGTTTTCGCCCCCTGCATCGATATCGAGCGGGGCGGCTCGGCGACGAATCTGGCCTCGGCGGCGGCCTTCGAGGCGGCCGGGCTAGGGCCGAAGGATATCGCCGTCGCCCAGCTGCAGGATACCGAGGCGGGGGCCGAAATCATGCACATGGCCGAGAATGGCTTCTGTGCCGATGGCGAGCAGGAGGCGTGGCTGGCCGAAGGGCGTACCGAGATCGGCGGCGCCCTGCCGGTCAACACCGACGGCGGATGCCTGGCCTGTGGGGAGCCGATCGGCGCCTCCGGCCTTCGCCAGGTTTATGAGAATGTTGTGCAGTTGCGCGGCGACGGGGGCGGGCGGCAGGTGCCGAACGATCCGAAGACGGCCTATAGCCATGTCTATGGGGCGCCTGGCGTTTCCGCGGTAACGATATTGGAGCGTTGATGGATATCGAACTGTCCCCCGCCGATGCTGCCTTCCGCGACGAGGTTCGGGCCTTCCTGGCCGAGAAGCTCCCGAAGGCGGTGCATGAAGGCAGTGCCGCGACGCCGTCGGTCTTCGTCGAACCCGATATCGGTCAGGTGTGGAATGCCGTCCTGCACGAAAAGGGCTGGCTCGGCTATCAATGGCCGAAGGAATATGGCGGTACGGGCTGGACGCCGCTGCAACGCTATCTGTTCGAGAAGGAATGCGCGCTTGCTGGTGCGCCTAACCTGACCGTGCTGGGGCTGAAGCTCGTCGCGCCGGTGATCTGGACCTTCGGCCGCGAGGATCAGAAGCACTATTATCTGCCCCGGATCCTGTCGGGCGAGGATTACTGGTGTCAGGGCTTCTCCGAGCCGGGCAGCGGATCGGACCTCGCCTCGCTCCAGTGCCGCGCGGTGCTCGACGGCGACCGCTACGTCGTCAACGGATCCAAGATCTGGACGACCCACGCGCATCACGCGAACAAGATGTTCTGTCTGGTCCGCACCGACGCCACCGGCCGCAAGCAGGCTGGCATCAGTTTCCTGCTGATCGACATGAACCAGCCGGGCATATCGGTTCGCCCGATCCTGACGCTGGGCGGCGACCATGAGGTCAACCAGGTCTTCCTGGAAGATGTCTCCGTTCCGGTTTCCGACCGGGTGGGCGAGGAGGGGCAGGGCTGGGCGATCGCCAAGTTCCTGCTGGAGAACGAACGCGGCGGCTCCTGTCATGCGCCGAAGCTGTCCTACGACCTCGATCAGATCGAGGCGCTGGCCAAGGATCAGCCAGACGGCCGTGGCGGCGCGCTCAGCGATGACCGCGACTGGCGGCGGCGGCTTGCCAAGCTCCGGATCGGCGTGCAGTCGCTGGAAATGATCGAGCTGAAGATCATCTCGGAGATCGCCAAGGGCCGGGCGCCGGGACCGCAGACGTCGCTGACCAAGCTTCTGGCCTCCAATCTGCGGCAGGATATCGATCTGCTCGCCGTGGACCTGTTCGGGCCGGCAGGTCTGCAGCTGGAACTGGCGCGGCCGCTCTACGGCGACAACGCACCCGATCCGCTGCTGTCGCGTGCGGCGCAGCTGGCATCGCCGCGCTATCTGAACAGTCGCGCATGGACTATCTTCGGCGGCACCAACGAGGTGCAGGCCAACATCATCGCCCGGTCGGTGCTCGGGCTTTGATGCGGAAACCGGAATAAAAGAGCGAGGAGCGGGAATGCAGCTGAGCAGGGAAGCCTTACTGGGCGCCTATCGCAGAATGAAGGTGATCCGCGAGTTCGAGGAACGCCTTCACGTCGAGATCCAGACCGGCGAGATCGCCGGCTTCACGCATCTCTATTGCGGCCAGGAAGCGGTCGCGGTCGGCGTGTGCGATCATCTTTCGGTCGACGACAAGATCGTCTCGACCCATCGCGGCCACGGCCACTGCCTCGCAAAGGGCTGTGACGTGAACGGGATGATGAAGGAGATCTGGGGCAGTCGCGAGGGGCTCTGCAAGGGCAAGGGCGGTTCGATGCACATCGCCGACCTCGATCAGGGCATGCTGGGCGCGAACGGCATCGTCGGCGCCGGTGCGCCGATCGCAGTCGGCGCTGCCATCAGCCTGAAGATCGACGGTCAGGGCAAGGTGGCGATCACTTTCTCCGGCGACGGCGCCTGCAACCAGGGCACGACCTTCGAGGCGATGAACATGGCCGTCGTCACCAAGGCGCCGTGCATCTTCGTGTTCGAGAACAACCATTATTCCGAACATACGGGCTTCGAATATTCGGTCGGCACGGCGAAGGACATCGCCAGCCGCGCCGAGGCCTTCGGCATGAAGGTGTGGCGCGGCGACGGCACCGACTTCTTCTCGGTCTATGAGACGATGCGCGAGGTCCTCGACTATGTCCGTGCCGGCAACGGTCCGGCGGCGGTCGAGTTCGACACCGAGCGTTTCTTCGGCCATTTCGAGGGCGACCCCCAGCGCTATCGCGGCAAGGGGGAACTCGAGCGCATCCGCGAGACCCGCGACTGCCTGAAGCGTTTCCGCGAGAGCGTCACCGGCGCGAAGCTGCTGACCGATGCCGACCTCGATGCGATCGACGCCGAGGTGATGGACACGATCGAGGCTGCCGTCGAGGCGGCGCGCGCCGCCGACCGACCCACGCCGCAGGACGTCCTCACCGACGTCTATATTTCCTACTGAGGCGGGAGCGCGAACTATGGCAAGAATGATGTATCGCGATGCCGTCGTTTCGACGATCGCAGAGGAAATGGAACGTGATCCCAGCGTCGTCATGCTGGGCGAGGACATTGTCGGCGGCATGGGTACGCCGGGCGGTCCGGAAGCGATCGGTGGAATCTGGTCGACCTCGACCGGGTTGTTCGGCAAGTTCGGCGCGGACCGCGTGATCGACACGCCGATCTCCGAAAGCGCAATCATCGGCGCGGCCGCCGGCCTCGCGCTGTCGGGCAAGCGTCCGATCGCCGAACTGATGTTCGCCGACTTCATCGGCGTCAGCCTCGACCAGATCTGGAACCAGCTGGCGAAGTTCCGCTACATGTTCGGCGGCAAGAGCCGCTGTCCGGCGGTGATCCGTATGGCTTATGGCGCCGGCTACAACGCCGCGGCCCAGCACAGCCAGTCGGTCCATCAGATCCTGACCGGCATGCCCGGCCTCAAGGTCGTGATGCCGTCGACGCCGGCGGACGTGAAGGGCCTGCTGCGGACCGCGATCCGCGACGACGATCCCGTCATCTTCCTCGAGCACAAGGCGCTCTACGGGATGAAGGGCGAGGTACCCGACGATCCCGACTTCACCATTCCCTATGGCCATGCCCGCCTCGCCCGCGCGGGTCAGGACGTGACGATCATTTCGTCGGGCCTGCTGCTGGGCTTCTGCGAAGCGGTGGCGGACAAGCTGGCCGCCGAGGGCATTGGTTGCGACGTGATCGACCTGCGCACCACCAGCCCGCTCGACGAGGAGACGATCCTCGATTCGGTCGAGGTGACGGGCCGCGTGGTCGTGGTCGACGAGGCACCGCCGCGCTGCGGCCTTGCCGGCGACATCTGCGCCCTGATCGCGAACAAGGCCTTTGCCAGCCTCAAGGCGCCGCCCGAAGCGGTTACGCCGCCGCACACGCCCATCCCGTTCGCCCGCGAACTGGAGAGCGCCTATCTGCCCTCGGCCGACAAGATCGAAGCCGCGGTGCGCAAGACGCTGTCCTGGCGCTGAGAGGGGACGACATGGCTGACATCCGTCCCTTCTGTATGCCCAAATGGGGCATCGAGATGACCGAGGGCAACATCGCCGAGTGGATGGTCAAGGAGGGCGAGGCCTTCACCAAGGGCCAGACCATCTGCCTGATCGAAACCGACAAGATCACCAACGAGGTCGAGGCCGAATATGATGCGGTTGCCCGCCGCATCCTGATCGGCGCCGGTGACGAGGCGCATCCGGTCGGCGCGCTGCTTGCGGTCTTCGCCGATGCGGCCGCGACCGACGCCGAGATCGACGCCTTCATCGCTTCGTTCAAGCCGGCGGACACGCAGGTGGCCGCAAAGCGTGGCGATGCGGCCCCGGCGGCTGCGCCTGAACCGGTCGCCGCGCCCGCCGCTGCACCTGCGCCGACGCCGAAGAAGATCGAGACCAACCGGCCGATCAGCCCCGAGGCGCTGAAGCTGGCCGAACAGCATGGTGTCGATCTGGGACCGATCGAGGGATCGGGCCGCAACGGGCGGATCACCTTCCAGGATGTGTATCAGGCGATCCAGCCCGATGCCCGCCCGACACTGAAGGGGCCGGCGACGGTCTATGACGAGAGCGACAAGATCTTTGCCTCGCCGCTCGCCCGTCGCCTGGCGGCCTTACATGGCATCGACCTGGCCGGGCTGACCGGTACGGGTGCCCGCGGTCGTATCTCGAAGGCCGATGTGCTCGCAAAGGTTCCGGCTCCGGCTGCGTCGGCAGGGCCGACTCCCCTCGGTTCGCCTTTCGTGCCGGTCGCCAATTCGCCGCAGGTCGTACCGTTCGACAAGGTCCGCCGGATCGTGGCCCAGCGGCTCGGCGAGGCGAAGCGCGAGATTCCGCACTTCTACCTCAAGGTCAGCGTTGCCGCCGACGCGCTGCTTGCGCTGCGCAAGACGGCCAATCTGGTCCTGGGCGTCAAGGCGTCGGTCAACGACTATATCGTCTGGGCAAGCTCCAAGGCACTCGCCCGCCATCCCGACGTCAACGTCCAGGTCCATGGCGAGAGCGTCCACCGCTTCGCCCATGCCGACGTCGCCATCGCGGTGGCGAGCCCCAAGGGGCTGGTGACGCCGATCGTTCGGCAGGCGGATCGGATGCGGATCGACCAGATCGCGGCCGAGACCCGGCGTCTGATCGACAAGGCGCAGGCCGGTCGCCTCGGTTTCGAGGACATGGATGGCGGGACCTTCTCGGTCTCGAATCTCGGGATGATGGGCATCGAGGAGTTCTCCGCGATCATCAATCCGCCGCAGGCCGCGATCCTTGCGGTCGGTGGGGTCACGCGTCAGGCGCAGGAGGAGGACGATGGCTCCATCTCCTTCGCCAGCCGGATCGCGCTGACGCTCTCGGTCGACCATCGCGCTATCGACGGTGCCGCCGGCGCCTCCTTCCTCGCGACGCTCAAGGGATTGATCGAAGATCCCGAAACCCTGTTCGCCTGATCCGGAGAAACGAGCAATGACCAGTGTTTCGAAGATCAAGGCGCTGGGCGACGTCGTCCAGATGGCCTATCTCCCCAAGGACTTCGATGCGGCCCTGAAATATTGGACGGAGACCGTCGGGGTCGGGCCGTTCTTCCTGATGGAGAATGTGCGTCTCGGCGAGATGAAATATCGCGGGCAGCCGACCGAGTCCGTCTTCTCGATTGCCATCGGCTATTGGGGCGACATCCAGATCGAGCTGATCCGGCCCGAAAATGATGCGCCTTCGATCTATAATGGCGACTATGCCGTCACCGATCGGATGCATCATATCTGCATCTTCGTGAAATCGATCGAAGAGGCGCGCCGTGCCTGTGCCGAGGTTGGGGCCGAAATCCTGGTCGAAGGCAAGGTCGGCGAGGATGGCGAAGTCATCTATGTCGATGCCGGTGGCGGTCCCGGCACTGTCATCGAACTGCTGCAGCCGATGGGCGGCTCGGAAGGGCTGTTCGACATGATGCGCGATGCTGCGCGCAACTGGGACGGCAGCGAGCCCCTGCGCAAGCTCGGATAAGAGAAGCGGTCGGCCCGCCGGGCGGGCCGACCGCTTCCGAACGAAAAGGATCAGGCGGCTGCGGCCGCCTTTTTCTTTGCCTCGGCAGCGGCGTTGAAGCTGGCCGGGTCGAAATAATAGGGCTTGATCTCGCAGCACTTGCCGTCGCGGAAGCGGAAGAGTTCGCAGATCTCGGCAGGCGGGATCGACGGGTCGGCGAAGCGGATCGACAATATCGTCACGGCATAGTCGCCGCCGACGGTCGTCTGGACGCGATCGAGGCCGCCGGCATCGACCAGCCCGAAAACAGTCGTGAACAGTTCCTTCAGACCGTTCTTGCCGCGATAGGTGCCGGCCATAGGCAGCGTGTCGGCCTCGGTCACGACGAAGTCGTCGGTCACCATGTCGGCAACGCGGTCCCAGTCGCCTGCGCCACAGGCGGCGTAGAGATCGTCGACATAGGCTTCGATTTCTTGCGGGGTCATGCTCATGGTCATCCTCCTGACGATATATTTGACCGCATTGTCCCGCAGCGACGCGACGACGGAACCTAGCGTAATGGCTAGCCATGCGCCGCCGCGAGGGGCGCTAAAGCGACATGATGGAGAAGATCAGGCAAATCACGCTCGCCCGCCGTCCGGTGGGCGCCCCCGTCGCGGAAGACTTCCAGCTCAAGGAAGCTCCCATGCCCTCGCCGGGCCCCGGCGAAATTCTTGTTCGGATGCGGGTCGGTTCGGTCGACCCGGCGATCCGCGGCTTTCTGGACGATCGGAAGAGTTACATGCCACCGGTCGCGATCGGCGCGCCCATTGCCGGCATGTCGCTGGGCGAGGTCGTCCGTTCGAACAATCCCGATTATCCGGTCGGTTGCATCGTCCGTGCCTTTGCGACCTGGTGCGACCATTATGTCATCGGAGCCGATGCGCTGGGCCTGGAGATCGTGCGTCCGGCGGAGGGCGTCGACCTCCATCATTATATGGGCGCACTCGGTCCGGTCGGCCTGACGGCATGGGTCGGCCTGTTCGCCGTGGGCGAGGCCAAGCCGGGCGAGACCATCGTCGTCAGCGCGGCGGCGGGAGCCACCGGTTCGACGGTCGTGCAGATCGCCAAGGCGCGTGGCTGCAAGGTCGTCGCGCTGGTCGGTAGCGCGGAGAAGGTCAAGGTGGTGCGCGACCTCGGGGCCGACGCGGTCATCGACTATCGTGCGACCCCCGACATCGCGGCCGAGATCGCCAAGGCTGCGCCCGAGGGCGTCGATGTCTATTTCGACAATGTCGGCGGCGAGACGCTCGAGGCGATCCTGCCGCTGATGCGCCTCCATGGCCGCATCGCCGTGTGCGGGATGATCTCGCAATATAATGACGCCGACAATCCTCCTGGCGTGAAGACGCTCTGGCAGCTGGTGGTGAACCGGCTGAAGATGCAGGGCTTCATCACCTACGACTATGCCGATCGACTGGAGCAGGCGCAGAGCGAACTCGACCAGTGGGTGCTCGAAGGCAAGCTCAAGCCGCTCGCCAATGTCCGCGACGGGTTCGAGAAGCTGCCCGAGGCCTTCATCGATCTGATGGAAGGCCGGACGGTCGGCAAGACCATCGTCCGCATCTGACGGGGAGGCGACCATGGCGGGACGACTTCAAGGCAAGCGCGCGCTGGTGACCGGCGGCGCTTCGGGGCTCGGCGAGGCGATCGTCCGCAGCTATGTGGCCGAGGGTGCCGATGTGATCATCGCCGACATCGACGCGGCGGCCGGTATGGCGCTGGCGGACGAACTCGGCGGTGCCAACCGCTTCGCGTCGCTCGACGTCTCGTCGCAGGCGAGCTGGGAAGCGATGCTGGCGGACATCGACCGGCTCGACATCGTCGTGAACAATGCCGGCATCACGACCTTGGGCAGCATCGAGGAGGTTACGCTCGAGCAGTTCGTCCACGAGTTCAATATCGATGTTGTCGGCGTCTTCCTGGGTACCAAGCTGGTCATCCCCAAGATGCTCCCAGACGGCGGCTCGATCATCAACATGAGCTCGATGGCGGGCGTCCGTGCGCAGTCCAATCTCGCGGCCTACAACGCCGCCAAGGCGGCGGTGACGCATCTCACCAAGTCGTGTGCGGCGCTGTTCTGTGAGAAAGGCTATGGGATTCGCTGCAATTCGGTCCATCCGGGCGCGATCCACACGCCGATCATCGACAAGGTGCTGGCACAGTCGGAGGATCCCGAGGCGCTGTACAAGTTCTTCGTCAAATCCCACCCGATCGGACGTCTCGGCAAGCCGGAGGAGATTGCGGCAATCTGCGTCTATCTAGGCAGCGACGAATCCGCCTTTGCCACCGGCGCCGAGTTCCGTATCGACGGCGGCAGCACGATCTGAACGAGATGATGAATGAGTGAGACCTGGCAATTCCTGACTGAAGAAGCGTCCTTCCCCGAAGAGGGCAAGCTGGCGGCCAAGCTGGCCGGCTGGCATGTCCTGGTCGCGAAGACCGACGATGGGTTTCGCGCGGTCAACGACCGCTGCACCCATCAGGCGGCCCTGCTGTCGGGCGGCAAGATCCGGCGCGGCGCAGTGATGTGCCCGTTGCATGGCGCCCGCTTCGAACTGGCGACGGGGCGTTGCATGGGCGGGGCCTATAAGGACCTGCGAACCTTTCCGGTTCGGATAGAGGACGGCCGCATCGAGGTCCAGGTGCCTGACGAGGAGCCGTCGATGGAAGAACGGCCGATCACGGTCTGACGGCCCCCCTCGCACAAGCGACAGGTTTGCCGCACCGCTTTGGGCTTTAGGGTTCCCGGCAACGACATGCTGGGAGAAGATCGATGCCCTTTACAGGCCCTGCCGAAGACCGTCTGGCCATTCGCGAACTGCTCGAGACCTATGCCGACGCGGTGACCCGCCACGATGCGACCGCCTGGGGCGCGACCTGGGCCGAGGATGGTGAATGGTCGCTGCCCGACTATCCGGAACTCGGCACGACGAAGGGGCGGCAGGCGATCGTCGCCATGTGGACCGAGGCGATGAAATCCTATCCCGGCATCATGTTCGAAGCCTGGCCGGGCTCGATCGAGATCGACGGCGACCGCGCCACGGTGCGCAGCTACACGGCCGAGGTCTACGACCAGGGCGATGTGACGATGCGCGATCGCGGCGTTTATGAGGATGTCTGCGTCAAGATCGACGGACGCTGGTTGTTCAAGAGCCGTTCCTTCCGCAACATTCACCGCCAGCACGGCCCCAGGGGAATTTGAGCCGGCATGGCAATTTCCAATCGCTTCTGGCGGCTCGACGCCCATCCGGTCGGTACTGATTTCGCATCGGCGCTGAGCCTCCAGCAGGAGGAACTGGCGCCGCTCGGCGAAGGGCAGGTGCGGGTGCGTGCGCAGTGGCTCTCGCTCGATGCCGGCACTCGGATGTGGATGAACGGCCGGACCGACGGCTATCAGCCGCCGCTGCCGCTCGGCGCGCGCATGGTCGGCCTTGTGCTCGGCCGCGTCGCGGAGAGCCGGGACGCCGCCTTTCCGGTCGGTGCGTTGGTCCGTGGCTTCGGGACGTGGGCCGACTATTCGGACATGGTGCCGGCGCTGTCGGGTCTCGAGATTGTCGACGATAGCATTCCCGACGTCCGCGAGCATTTCGGCGCACTGGGCATGAACGCCTGGACCGCGCTGGTCGGCGTCCAGGAAGTTGCGAAGGTCCAGCCGGGCGAGGTTCTGGTGGTTTCGGCCGCGGCCGGCGCAACGGGAAGCCTTGCCTGCCAGGTCGGGCACAATCTGGGCGCGCGCGTGGTCGGTATTGCGGGCGGCGCCGAGAAGTGTCGCTATCTGACCGAGGAACTCGGTGTCGAACGGGCGATCGACTATCGCAGCGAGGATGTCGCGGCGGCGCTGGCGCAGGTCGAGGGCGGCATCAACGCCTATTTCGACAATGTCGGCGGTCCGATCCTCGATGCCGTCCTGCCGAACATGGCGCATTATGGCCGGGTCGCGATCTGCGGCCTTGTTTCGGCCTATGACAATGACCGGGCCTCGCCGGGACCGGCGCAGTTCGAGCAGGTGCTGATGCGCCGCCTGCGGATCGAAGGCTTCTTCATTCCCGACTTCCTGCACCGCGGTGCCGAGTTCCTGCCGCAACTGCGTGCGTGGCACGATGCGGGCAAGCTCACCGTCCGCTTCGACGAAGGACAGGGGCTGGATAATGTCCTGAGCGCCTACGCGCACATGCTGAGCGGTGGCAATATCGGCAAGGTTCTGGTCAAGCTGTTCGACTGATGCCGATCATCCACCACCATGCGCCGATCAACTGCCTCGTCGCGGTGCGCGGCCATCCGTTCGATCGGACGGCCTTCGATGCGGTCTTCCAGTCGCTCGACGGAATCTCAGCGACGATGGTCGATCAGCCCGCTGCGGCGCGGTTGATGAACCCGGACGGCATGCGCGGCTTCGACGTGCTCGTCCTCTACGATATGCCGGGGCTCGATTTCGAGGCGGGTGAGGGGGCTCCTGCCTATCTGGATCCCGAGCCGGGCGTGAAGGAAGGATTCCGCGCGCTGCTGGAGCAGGGGACGGGTATAGTCGCGCTTCATCATGCGTTGGCCGGCTGGCCGCTCTGGGGCGACTATCACGACTGGCTGGGGGGCCAGTTCCTCTATCATCCCGGCAGGGTGCGCGGGCGTGAGATGCCCGACAGCGGGTATCGGCACGAGGTTACCCACAGCCTATCTGTGGTCGACCCGGCGCATCCCGTGACGGCGGGCCTGCCCGCCAGCTTCACCTTCACCGACGAACTCTATCTCGCGTCGGTATTCGAGGAGGATGTAACCCCGCTGCTGCGCTCCGATGCGCGGTTCGACGACGGCGCCTTCTGGTCGGCGGACCTTGCCGTGCGCGGGCAGATGCACAGCGCGGAGGGATGGTCGCATCCCCAAGGGTCCAATCTGGTCGGATGGGCCCGGCAGGTCGAGGCGAGCCGGCTTGTCTATCTTCAGCCGGGCGATGGCCCTTCGGTCTATGACGACGCGAATTACCGCCTGCTAGTTGGCAATGCCATAAGGTGGACGGCGGCGCGCCCGGCCTGAGCGCGCCGCACATCCCGTGACTCAGGGTCAGAGGGCGGTCATGCCGCCATCGACCACGAACTCGGCACCGGTGACATATTTGGCCTCGTCCGAAGCGAGGAACAGGTTCACATTGGCGATGTCGAGCGGATCGCCGAGCCGGCCCATCGGGATCGACCCCTCGACCGAATCATAATTGTCGGCATTGTCGGTCTGCGCCACGCCCATCATGTTTGTCGCGATCATGCCGGGATGGACCGAGTTGACGCGAATATTCTCGCGCGCGCATTCGACCGCCACCGTCTTGGAGAAGAGGCGGACGCCGCCTTTCGCCGCGGCATAAGCCGAACAGGCCGGAACGCCGACGAGACCGGCAACCGACGAGATGTTGATGATCGAGCCGGTCGACTTGGTCTTGCGCATCAGTGCGACGGCGCGATGGGTGCCGTGATAGACGCTGTCGAGACAGACCGCATTCTGGAGCTTCCAATCGGCGAAGCTGAGGTCGCCGATCATGCGGAGGACGGCGATACCCGCATTGTTGACCAGGATGTTCAGACGGCCCTGATCCGCCTCGATCTTTGCAAAGACGGCATCCCAATCGGCTTCGCTGGTGACGTCATGTGCCATCGCCGCCGCCTGGCCGCCCGCCTGGCGGATCGATTCCGCCACCGCCTCGGCACCAGCGCCGTCGCGATCGGTGACATAGACGAATGCGCCTTCCTCGGCGAACCGCTTGGCGGTCGAACTGCCGAGACCTGGAACCGACGCACCGCCGGTGACCAGTGCGATCTTGCCTTCAAGTCTTCCCACGAGATCCTCCTAAAAATCGGGCGCGGCCATTTCTGACCGCGCCCAGTATTCTACCAAGGAGAGTAGAACTCAGAACTTCACGCCAAGGGTCGCGCCGTAGTTGGCGGGCTCGATGGCGGAAGCAAAGCTGAACAGACCCGCGACGGTGAAGGCGGCATTGGTCCGCTTCTGGTCGAGGATGTTGCGGCCGAAGACCGTCAGATAGGCGTCCTTGCCCGCGAGCGAGAAGTTGGCCGTGACTGCCGCATCGAGCAGGTTCTGCGTCTTGACCCGAACGCGCGGATCGTTGCCGTTCACGATGACCGGACCGGTCGTCAGATTGCCCGAAATGGCGCCCAGCGAGATCTGCTGGTCATAGGGGCTGATGTGACGCAGGCCGACATTGCTGACGACCTTACCGAAGCTGGTCGGCACGGTGTATTCGGCCCCGAGCGAGCCCGAGAACTTCGGCGCGTAGATCAGGTTGTTGCGCGAATAGTCGAACGGGATCGGCAGGCCGCTGACCGGCGAGACGTTGCCGACGACGAAGTTCTTGAACTTCGAGTCGAGGATACCGACGGTTGCCGTCAGGCGCAGGCCATCGGTCGGGCGTGCGGTCAGGTCGGCCTCGATGCCCTTGATCGTGGCGGAGCCGACGTTCGAGGTGATCGTCTGGTTGCCGGTCGGGCCGCCAGGGATGGTCGTGTTCTGCTGCAGGTCTTTATACTTCGACACGAAGCCGGCGGCGTTGAAGGTCAGCTTGCGATCGAACAGGTCGAACTTGCCGCCGATTTCGTAGCTGTCGACCGTTTCCGGCTGATAGGGCGTACCGGCAGTGGCAGCCGTTGCCGCGCGGGGGCTGAAGCCGCCCGAGCGATAGCCGCGCGACCAGCTGGCATAGAGCATGGTGTCGCGGTTCGGGCGGAAGTCGACGCCGACCTTCGGCGTGAACTTCTTGAAGGTGCCGTCGCCGGTACCGATCACGCCAGCCTGGCGGAAGCTGTTGGTCAGTTCCTTCTGGTCACGCGTCCAGCGACCGCCGAAGGACAGGCGCCAGCGATCCGCGAAGGCCCAGTTGAAGTCGCCGAAGGCCGCATAGGACTCGGTCTTGCCGATGACGTTCTGCGGGTTGGTGTCGAAGACGTCCGGGCTGATGGTTTCGTTGAAAGCACCGACGCGGGAGAACTGCGTCAGGTTGTAGCGCGAGTTGAAATAGAAGCCGCCGACGACATAGTCGAAATTTTCTCCGATATCACCTGCGAAGCGAAGCTCCTGGCTCCACTGGCGATAGTTCTGGCGGCGGAGGACATAGTAGAAATCAGACGAAACGGCGTCGAAGTCCTGAGTCTGAAACTCCTTGCCCTTGCGCCAGCCGGTGATCGACGTGATCTTCACCGCGCCTGCATCATAGTTCATCTCGAGCGTAGCGGCCGGTGCCTTGTAGGTGCTGGTCGCGGGGCTCACGAAGACCGTGTAGAGGTCGCTCGTCGTGTTGCGGTTGCACTGGTTAGCCGGTGCAAAGGCGCAGATGAGGTCGCTGCTATTAGAGATGCTGCTGTTGACCGGCTGGAACTGCTGGTCGAGCTTCTCGACCGTCAGCAAGGCCTCGAAGTTGCTGTCGACGGGCTTCAACAGCAGGGCGGCGCCGAAATTATCGTTGTTCGAGCCGCCGGCGCGCTTGCCGGTGATTCCGTTCCGATAATAGCCGTCGCTCTCATTGTGGAAATACCAGGTCTTCAGGCCGATGCTCTCGCCGTTGCCGACGTTCAGCACGCCACGGGCCTGCCAGGTGTTCCACTTCGAATAGGAGATTTCGGCCTTGCCGCCGAACTCCATCGTCGGGCGCGTGCGGCGGATGTTGATGACGCCGCCGATCGTGTTGCGGCCGAACAACGTGCCCTGCGGGCCGCGCAGCACTTCGATCTGGCCGATGTCGAACGTGTCGAGCAACTGGCCGGTGTTGGTGCCGACGAACACGCCGTCGATCACGACGCCGACGGTCGGCTCCTGCGACTTTTCGATGTCGGCATAGGTCAGGCCGCGGATCGAGAGGTTGGCCGCCTGCGCGCCCGAGTTCTGCTGGGTGATCAGCAGGTTCGGCGCGGCGCCCTGAAGGTCGCCGATGTTCATCGACGCCTTGCTTTCGAGCATCGCGGCGTTGACCGCGGTGATCGCGACCGGCGTCTCCTGCAGAGATTCGTTGCGGCGGCGAGCCTCGACGATGATCTCCTCGACACCGACCACCTCGTTCTCGGCGGCGGGGGTTGCCTGTCCAGCAAAGACAGGTGTGCTGAAGCCGGCAGCGGCAGTCGTTGCCAGCAGAGCAATGGTGAAATAACGATTCATGGGAACACCCACGGTGCATCTCCTCCCAGTAAAAACAGCCCGTTTGACTGATCTTGTTCTTGAGGGGTCTATGCACCGAACCGCGGCAGGCGCTTAACTGCCAAATGTCACAGGTGCGTCAATCCGCAGTGCGGGTGACGAGAGGCGCAACATTGGAGAGGTCAGAATGACAGGAAACCGCCGCTTTCTCTTGGTCCGTCGTCCGCATGGCACCCCCGTTCCCGAAGATTTCTCGCTGGTCGAGGAAAGCATCCCGGAGCCCGAGCAGGGCGGTCTGGTCGTCCGCAACCATTATGCATCGCTCGATCCGGCGCAGCGCGGATGGATGGACGATGCTCCGAGTTACATGCCGCCGATCCCGCTGGGTGCGCCGGTACGGGCCTCGACCGTCGGTGTCGTCCACTCCTCGGCCAACCCTGACTTCAAGCCCGGCGACTGGGTGCTGGGCCTGAACGCGCTCGAGGATTACAGCGTGGTCCAGCCGGGCGGCTTCACCAGCAAGATCGACGTCTCGATCGTCGACAGCCCCTCCAAATATCTGTCTGCCATGGGTGCGGTCGGCCTGACCGCTTACTTCGGCCTGATCGAGGCGGGACAGCCGAAGGCCGGTGAGACCCTGCTCGTTTCGGGGGCTGCGGGGGCCGTCGGATCGGCGGTCGGCCAGATCGGCAAGATCCTCGGTTGCCGGGTGATCGGAATCGCGGGCGGCCCGGACAAGTGCCGCCGTCTTCTGGAGGATTACGGCTTCGACGTCGCGATCGACTATCGCGGCAAGGATGTCGCAACTCTGGCGGCGGAAATCCGCACCCATGCGCCGAATGGCGCCGACGTCATCTTCGAGAATGTCGGCGGCGATGTGATGGACGCCGAACTGATGAACCTGGCCATGGGCGCGCGTATCGTTCTGTGCGGTCTGATCAGCGAATATAATTCCGAGCAGAAGATCGGCATCCGCAATCTGTGGCAGGTGCTGGTCCAGCGCGCTGTCATCAAGGGCTTTCTGATCGCCGATTATGTCCCGCGCTTCGGTGAGGGTGGGGCGCAGATGGCGACCTGGATGGCCGAGGGGCGCCTGCGGATCGATGAGGATCTTCAGGAGGGGCTGGAGAATGCCTATCCGGCGTTCATGCGTCTGTTCTCCGGTGCTAACACCGGCAAGCTCGTGCTGAAGATCGCATGAGCGGCGGGCGGCTTGCGGGGCTGCGGGCGCTCGTTACCGGGGCCGGTTCGGGAATCGGTGCTGCCACCGCCCGCCGGCTCGCGGCCGACGGCGCCAGCGTCTTCACGGTGGATCTCGCGGGAGAGGTCGACCTTGCGGTGGACGTGACCGGCGAAGGCGCGAACGCGGCGATCGTCGCGGCGGCGACAGCGGCGCTCGGCGGGCTCGATGCGATTGTGCCCTGCGCGGGCGTTTCTGCCTTTCTGCCGCTCAAGGGACATGATGATGCCGCCTTCGATCGGACGATGGCGGTCAATGTCACAGCGGTCTTCCGCCTGGTGCGGGACGCACTTCCTCACCTCAAGGCGAGTGGGCGTGGTCGGATCGTTATGATCGGGTCGGTCGCCTCGGCCTTCGGTGATGCCGGGCTGGTCGCCTATGCTGCCTCGAAACATGCTGTGCTCGGCATGGCGCGGGCCATGTCCGGCGAACTGGGGAGCAGTGGCATCACGGTGAACTGCGTGATGCCGGGCGCGATCGAGACGCCCATGACGGCGCCGGCGTTCACCGACATGCCGCAGTACCGCACCCATTGGGAGGCGAAGGCGGCGCTCGGACGGCTCGGTCAGCCGGAGGACATTGCCGACGTCATCGCCTTCCTCTGCAGCGAGGATGCGCGCTTCGTGACGGGGCAGGGGCTGCTGGTGGATGGCGGCGCCATGACGCGCATGTGATGCGCCGGCGCCGCCTCCCGGGTCAGAATCGCGCGATCAGAACTGGACGCGCTTGGTGAAGCCACCGTCGACGACCACATTGGTGCCGGTGGTGTAGGACGAGGCCGGGCTCGCCAGGAACACGACGGTCTTGGCGACCTCTTCCGGTCCACCCCAGCGGCCGAGAGCGAACTGCTTCTCGGTCGCATCGTGCAGTTCGGGAGCGGCGCCCTGCAGGAACTCCCAGTTGCCGCCCTTGAACTTGATCGGGCCGGGCGAAACCGTGTTGACGCGGATGTTCTTGGGGCCGAGCGCCTGGCTCAGCTGGCCGGCATAGACGATCAGCGCGCCCTTGATGGCGTTGTAGCCCTGGGGAACGATGAAGGTCTCGAGCCCTGCGGTCGAGGCCAGGATCACGATCGAACCCTCGCCCGACTTGGCCAGATGCGGCTCAAGCACTTCGGCACCGATCACCGAACCCATGATGTCGTAGTTCAGCGACTTTTCCCAATCGCCCGTGGCGCCTGCGCCCGAGGTCGAGATCATGGGGACGAAGATGTCGCATCCGCCGAGCTTCTCGGCAGCGGCCGACAGCCAGGCGCGATAGGCGTCGTGACCCGATTCCATGTCGAAGGCTTCGCCGACGATCTTGCCACCGTGCTTCGAGAGGGACTCGACCGTTTCGGCGACCTGATCGGCGTTGCGCGAACAGAAGGCGACGTCGGCGCCCTCGGCCGCGAACAGCTCGACGGTGGCCCGCCCGATGCCGCGGCTACCGCCGGTGAGAATGACTTTCTTGCCTTTCAGCCCCAGATCCATGGCTCTAATCTCCTTCGTTATGGCTGTGTGTGCTCTTCCATGCGGGGGCGAAGCGTGGCGCGGCCACTCCCCTTTTGAACAGGCCGGACCGCTGCACCGGCATGATAACCCCGCGTCAAACTGTGGACAGGAGAGATGCCATGGGACGTCTGGCAGGTAAACGCGCCTTGATCCTCGGGGCTAGCAGCCCCGACAATATGGGCCAGTTCATGGCCCGCCGCTTCATCGCCGAGGGCGCGACCGTTTTCGTGGCCGGCCGCAAGGCGGATGTTCTGGAAGCCTTCGCGAACGAAACCGGCTGCGGCTGGGCCACATGCGACCTGACCGATCCGGCCAGCGTCGATGCACTGGCGGACGCGGCCGCTGCGGCGATGGGCGGGATCGACATCGCGATCAACTCGACCGGCTGGGGCTTGCTCAAGCCGTTCCTCGATACCACGCACGACGATCTGCTGGGCATGACGGCGCTGCAATTCGTCGGCCCCTATCATTTCTTCCAGGCCATGATCCGCAAGATGGCGCGCAGCATGGGTGGGCAGGGCGGTTCGATCATCCAGATCAGCTCGGCCACCGCGAAGATCATGCTCAACGATCACGCCGCCTATATGGGCACCAAGGCCGGGACCGATCATGTCGTCCGCTGTGTCGCGCACGAGTTCGGCAAGGAGGGTATCCGCGCCAACTCGCTCTCGCCGGGCCTCACCGAAAGCCCGATGACGGAAGAGGCGATGTCGGTACCGGGTCTGCACGACGCTTTCCTGGCGGGCTATCCGCTCGGCCGGATCGGGACATCGGACGATATCGCCGCCGCGGCCGTCTGGCTGGCCAGCGACGAATGCTTCATGACCGGCGAGAATCTCCAGGTGAACGGAGGCCTGACGCTGCGCCGAAATCCGACCAACGAGGAGATCGCTGCAAGCGTCGGTCGGGCGACCGGGGCCGCCTGACGGGCGAGGGCCGGCAGCCGACCGATCAGGCGGCTGCCAGCCTTTCCTTGATGTCCGCGCGCAACTGATCCTTGCGGATCTTGCCCGACGCGGTGCGCGGAAAGTCCTCGACGAACACGAAGCGCTCCGGAATTTTCTGCTTGGCCAGGCCGCTGGAGGCGACGTGCGCCGCGAGGTCCTGAGCCGTCGGCACAATATCTCGCGCAATCACATAGGCGCAGACGCCCTCGCCCAGGCGATCGTGGGGCATGGCCACCACGCTGGCTTCCCGGACCGCCGGATGGGTGTGAAGAACATCCTCTATCTCTTTGGCAGAGATGTTTTCTCCACCCCGAATGATGAGGTCCTTCTTGCGGCCCGTGATGGTGATCGCGCCTTCCGCAGAGCGGACGCCAAGATCGCCGGTCCTGAAATAGCCATCGGTGGTGATCGCCTCGGCAGTCTGCTGCTCGTCGGCATAGGCCAGCAGCATCGCCGGCCCGCGCGCGAGGATTTCGCCTTCCTGGCCATCGGGCAGGTCATTGTCGTCCCCGTCGACGATCCGGACCTTATAGTCGACGATGCAGCCGTCGGTGGTGGCTGCCAGATGTTCGTCGTCGGGCCAGCCGAAGCTGACGAGCGGGACCTCGGACGCGCCGAAGACGCGGAAGGCGTGGCAATTGGCGAAGGCCGCATTGGCGGCGGGAATGACCTCTGCGGGGACAGCCGCGCCGCCGCAGGCGAAGAAGCGGAAGCTCTCGAGGCGTTTTCCCGCGGCGCGTGCGGCGGCGGCCAACTCGACGAGAAAGGGCGTCGCCGCCACCGTCCCGACGACGTGGTGCCGGTCGATGAGAGCCAGCGCTTCATCCGCGTTCCAGCTTTCCATCAGGATCGTGCTGATGCCGCAGATGAAGGGGGCCTCGAGCCCGTTGGCATAGCCGGACACATGGGTGACGGGGGAGGGCATCAACGTAGCCTCGCCGTCCTTCAGCCCCCAATAGGCGCCGCTCTCGCGTACGATGTGCTGCAGGGTGACATGGCTGTGGAGCACGCCCTTGGGGCGCCCCGTGGTGCCTGAGGTGTAGAGCACCATCTTGACGCCCAGCGGATCGACGGAGGGTCGCTCGAAAGGCAGCGTGCGGCCTTCGCGCAGCAGCGCGGCGAAATCGTCCGCACCCTCGCCCCGGACGGTGAAGACGTGGCGCAGCGCCGGCAGGGACGGCTGGATCCGTTCCGCCATGGCGGCGTAGTCGAACTTTCGGAAGCTGCTCGCAACGAAGAAGGCCGAGGCGTTGCAGTCGCCCAGCATCAGAGTGACCTCATGGTCACGATAGATCGGCACGATCGGGTTCACCACGAGACCCGAAAGGGCGGCGGCCAGATTGATGATTGCTGCTTCGTGCCAGTTGGGAACCTGGAACGCGACGACATCGCCCGGCCTGAGTCCCCGGGCGTGCAGCGCAGCTGCCAGCGCGGTTGCATCCGCGACCAGGCTGGCGCGGGTAAAGCGCTGCTCGCCTTCGATGATCGCCGGAAAATCAGGCGCGGCTTCGGCCCGCTCGACCGCCAGGTCGAACAGCGTCCGGCGGTCCCAGACCTCTCCCTCTGCCCATTGTTGCTGATGCGGGGCCGGCAATTTGAGCCAGTGCCACGGCGGATCCATCCTCTCTTCCATGATGTGGCTCTGCCACGTCCCCCGGCGGCCGTCCAATTGTTCAAAATATCAGGAACCTGTTACCTGTCCCAGCTTGTCGGGCGGGGCAGGCTGCGCGAGACAGCGGGCAAAAGCTATAAATCAGGAGCCTGACAGTGGACCGTATCCAGCGCATCGGCGACGTTGCCGAAATCATGCTCGACTATGTCGAGAACAAGAAGACCTATCAGGCGGACCACACCATGCGGGTGCCGACCCGCAGCTACACCGACCATGATCAGTGGCGCGCAGAGATGGAGCTCATCTTCAAGCGAGTGCCGCTGATGCTGGCATTCACCGCCGAAATGCCGAATCCCGGCGATTATAAGGCGATGGAAGCGGTTGGGCTGCCGATCCTGATCAGCCGCGACAAGGAGGGCAAGGTTCGCGCCTTCCTGAACGTCTGTTCGCATCGTTCTGCGCCTGTGGCGTCCGAAGGCCGTGGCAACTGCCCCCGTTTCGTGTGCAAATATCATGGCTGGACCTTCGGCCAGGACGGTCGCCTTATCGGGGTCGCGGAGTCGCGCACCTTCGGCGATGTCGACAAGGCGGGACTCGGCTTGCGCCGCCTGCCGTGCGAAGAGAAGGGCGGCATGATCTTCGTCTGCCTGACGCCAAACGCGCCGATGGATCTCGATCGTTATTTCCGCGGCTTCCTCGACGATTATGAGGCACTCGATTTCGGCAAGTGGACCTATCTGGGTTCGCGCGTGATCGAGGGGGCCAACTGGAAGATCGCATTCGACGGCTATCTCGAAGGCTATCACTTTGCCTCGCTCCATCCGGAGACGATCTTTCCGCGCACGCCGTCCAACTGCACCCATTATGAAGGCTTCGGTCCCAATATCCGCATCGGCTTCCCGCAGAAGCGGATCGCGGAAGCACTGCGCGACATTCCGCGCGATCAGTGGGGGATGCAGGAGAATAACGGGTTCGACTTCGTCCGGATCATGTTCCCCAACGTGTCGACCTTCATCGCGCCGGAGATCACGCAGGTGGCGCAGCTCTTCCCCGGGCCGACGCCGGAACAGAACCGCACCGTTCTGAACTATCTGCGCCGCGATCCGATCCGCGACGAGGAGGACCGTGCGCAGGTCGAGACCATGATCGATTTCTTCCGCGATGTGACCTACAAGGAAGATTATCTGATCGGACTGGAAATTCAGCGCGGGCTCGAAGCCGGGGCGCATGACGACCTCGTCTTCGGCCGTAACGAGCGCGGCAATCAATATTTTCACGAATGGCTGAACTGGTATCTCGAGGACGATCCCACCCGTCCCGAACCGAAGCTGTAAGGAAAGAGCGTCCGGGCCGGTGGCCCGGGCGCTTGTTATTTGTGCCGGACCGGCACCCCGCGTCAGAGCCGGCGGACGACCGGCGGACGCACCAGTGAGAGGATGAGGATCATGGCGACGCTCGCACTCGACATTCCCGACCATATCGACCCGAGCCTCGTGGTCGACGTCGACATCTATCATGTCCCGGGACAGGTCGACGATTTTCACAAGGCGTGGAAGACCTTGCAGCAGGCGTCGCCGCCCGTCGTATGGACGCCGCAGAACGAGGGACATTGGATTGCGCTGTCGGGCCCGGTCCTGGCGGAAGTGCAGTCGGACCACGAGCGCTTCTCCAACCAGATCATCGTCATCCCGAAGTCGGTCGGGAAACTGCACCAGCTGATCCCGACGACGATCGATCCGCCCGAGCACCGGCCCTATAGGAAGCTGCTCAACTCGGGCATGTCGCTCGCCAAGGTCCGGGGCCTGCACGAGACGATCCGGGCGACCGCGATCGAACTGATCGAACCCTTCGTGGGCCAGGGGCGCTGCGATTTTACCGCTGCCTATGCCCAGGTCTTCCCGATCAGCATCTTCATGGCGCTGGTGGGCGTGCCGATGGCCGAGTCCGGTCACATCCGCTACCTGGCCGAGTGCATGACCCGACCCAACCCGCCGATCCCGTTCGAGGAGGCGAAGCAGGGCTTCTTCGATTATCTCGGCCCCATCCTCGATGCGCGGCGTGCATCGCCGGGCGAGGATCTGCTCAGCCACATCGTGACCGCCGACATCGACGGCCGCCAGTTGAGCGTGGACGAGTCGCTCGCGCTCGCGACGCAGGTTCTGATCGCGGGCGTCGACACGGTGGTGAACTTCCTCGGCTTCACCATGCTCCACCTGGCCCGGAATCCGGAACTGCGCCACGAATTAGCCGGGCTGGAATTCCCGCAGGTGCTTGCGGCGACCAACGAGCTGTTCCGCCGTTTCGGCCTGGTGACGATCGCCCGCACGGTGCGCCACGACATGGAATTCCACGGTGCATCGCTCAAGGCGGGCGACCTGATCTGCATCCCGACACAGGTCCATGGGCTCGACGAAACCGTTAACCCGGATTCGCTGACGGTCGACGTCGCCCGCAAGGGCTGCCGTCACTCGGCCTTCGGCAGCGGGCCGCATATGTGCCCGGGGCAGGAGCTGGCGCGCGCGGAAGTCGCGATCACGATCGCCGAATGGCTGCGCCGCATCCCCAATTTCCATCTGGCGGAAGATGCCGATCCGCGCTGTTCCGCGGGGATCGTCGGACAGATCAACCGGGTCGTCCTCGAATGGTAGCCAAGGCCTGTGCAAATGGCGAGTGGCATGGACGGAGTGGCATCCCTAGCTTGGTTAGCGGATAGAGGCCGTGCCGCATCGGGATGCAGGTCCGGTCGTGGAGGAGAATCACGCGGAAGCCGGGCGACCGGCCACCGCTCCATGATTTGAAGGATGCTGGAATGACCGCCGAACAGATGATGTCGCGCTACTCGAAAGAGTTCGATCCTCCCGTGCGCGGCGATACGATCACCGCCGACCGCTATATCTCGAAGGACTGGATGGACCGGGAGATGAAAAATCTCTGGCCCAAGGTCTGGCACCTGGGCGGTGTCCTCGCCGATCTCGAAGAGCCCGGCGATGTCATCCGGCACAACTTCGCCAAGGAGTCGGTGATCATGATCCGTCAGGAAGACGGGTCGATCAAGGCGTTCTACAACAGCTGCCCGCACCGGGGTAACCGCCTCGTCCTCGGCGATGTCGCCAGCGCTCCGCGCATCACATGCGGCTATCATGGCTGGCAGTTCGATCCGGACGGCACGCTCGTCAGCGTGCAGGATCCCGACGATTTCCCGCAGGGCAATCCCTGCGGCAAGACCAAGCTGACCGAGCTGCGCTGCGACACATGGGGCCCGTTCGTTTTCTGGTGCATGGACGACGATGTCGCCCCGCTGCACGAATGGCTCGCGCCGTTCCCGGAGCGGCTTGCCGGCTATGGCCTCGAGAACTGGGTCCGCGTGCTGAATGTCTCGGCGGAGTGCGAGTTCAACTGGAAGATCGTCCGCGACAATTTCAACGAGAGCTATCACCTCCCGACGATCCACCCGGAGCTGGCGACCTTCATCAATGACGGTCTGCCCGATACGCTGTTCGAGATGTACCCCTCGGGCCATAACTCGATGTGGATGAAGGGGCATCAGGCGACCACCCGCAAGGACTATGCCTCGGGCGATGTGCCGACCCCGCTCGATGCGGTGGCGCAGGCCTGGGGGATCGATCCGGCCGACTATAAGGGGCGGACCTCGGAGATCCGCCAGGCCGTGATCGAGGCCAAGCGCAAGCTGGGCGCCGAGCGTGGCTATACCAATTATGTGAACATGTCCGACCAGCAGCTGGTCGATTATTTCCACTGCACGCTGTTCCCGAACTTGACGATCACCATGTCGCCCGAGCAGTGCCAGATCCTGCGCACCGAGCCGCACCCGACCGACCCGGAAAAGTGCGTTTTCCAGCATTGGTGCCTCTATCCGCCGGTTCCCGGCATGAAGGAGGTCGAGACCCCCGTCGGAACGGCGCCGCTGCAGCATGACGCGATCGCGCGGCACAGCGTCTATGGCGACGGCGTCTCGGTCGGCTATGTCGCCGACCAGGATCTGTCGATCGGCACGACCCAGCAGCAGGGCCTCAACTCGCGCGGCTTCAAGGGCTGCCTGCTGCCGAACCAGGAAAAGCGCGTTCAGCGCTTCCACGAGCTGCTTAACGACTATGTGCTGAAGGACTGATCGGATGACCGCTTTGACACCCTGCTCCGTCGAGGAGAGGGGCGCGCTCGAAGCGGTCGCCATCGCCTATTGCAGGGCGGTCGACCGGATCGGCGACATCGAGGGCGTATTGGCTCTGTTTACACCGGACGCGGTCTATGACCTGTCCGGGATCGGCATGGGCGAATTTGTCGGGCATGACGGGATACGCGGCTTCTTCGCGGCTGCTTTCCCCACGATGACGCATGCGGCCCATTATGTGAGCAATTTCGCCGTTCTGGCGTTCGATGCGACCAGGGCGGAGGCGGAGGGCTATGTCCACGCCTTCGCCCGCAACATCGACGGCTCGATGATCGACGTGAAGGCCTGCTACCGCTTCGCCTTCGCGCTCGGCGACACCGGATGGAAGATTTCTGGGCTCTCCATTCGCCTTCTCCTTCCCCCAGCCAGCTGAGGCAATTTTCCATGGCAGACGCATATGACCTGATCGTTCTTGGATCTGGTCCTGGAGGATATGTGGCGGCGATCCGTGCGTCGCAGCTGGGGCTGAAGGTTGCGATCGTCGAGCGCGAGCTTTTGGGCGGGATCTGCCTGAACTGGGGGTGCATCCCGACGAAAGCGCTGCTGCGCTCGGCGGAAATCTTCCACCATATGAAGCATGCCAAGAGCTTCGGGCTGGAGGCGAGCGGGGTTTCGGCGGACCTGTCTGCGGTGGTGGCGCGATCGCGCGGGGTTGCCAAGCAGCTGAACCAGGGCGTCACGCACCTGATGAAGAAGAACAAGATCACCGTGCACATGGGCGAGGGCCGGCTGGTGGCGCCGGGCAAGCTCGTGGTGAAGGGCGACAAGGGCGAGGTCGAGCTCTCGGCCAAGCACATCATCGTCGCGACGGGTGCGCGCGCGCGCGACCTGCCCTTCGCCAAGGCGGACGGCAAGCGGGTGTGGACCTATCGCCATGCGATGACGCCGACCGAGATGCCCGCGCGTCTGCTGGTGATCGGCTCTGGCGCGATCGGGATCGAGTTCGCCAGCTTCTACAACGATATGGGCGCCGAGGTGACGGTCGTCGAGATGATGGATCGGATCGTGCCGGTCGAGGATGCCGACGTGTCGGCCTTCCTGGAGAAGGCGCTGAAGAAGCAGGGCATGACGATCATGACCGGGGCGGGGGTCGAGGCGCTCGACGTGACCGGCTCGGGGGTGAAGGCGAAGCTCAAGGCGAAGGACGGCAAGGTCAGCGAGGCCGAGTTCAGCCATGTGATCGTGGCGGTCGGGATCGTACCGAACACCGAGAACATCGGCCTCGAGGCGGTCGGCGTGAAGGCGGAGCGCGGGATCATCGCGATCGACGGGCTGTGCCGGACGAACGTGCCGGGTATCTGGGCGATCGGCGACGTGACGCCGGGTCCGTGGCTGGCGCACAAGGCGAGCCATGAGGGCGTGATCGCGGCCGAGGCGATCGCACAGGCGCTGGGCAACAAGGACGTCCACCCGCATGCGATGGACAAGGCGAACATCCCGGGTTGCACCTATTGCCACCCGCAGGTGGCAAGCGTGGGGCTGACCGAGGCGAAGGCGGTCGAGGCGGGGCATGAGGTGAAGGTCGGGACGTTCCCCTTCGTGGGCAACGGCAAGGCGATCGCGCTGGGCGAGGCGGAAGGCTTCGTAAAGACGGTGTTCGATGCGAAGACGGGCGAACTGCTCGGCGCGCATATGGTAGGCGCCGAGGTGACCGAGATGATCCAGGGCTATGTCGTGGGCAAGACGCTCGAGACGACCGAGGCCGAACTGATCAACACGGTCTTCCCGCACCCGACCATCAGCGAGGCGATGCACGAAAGCGTCCTCGCCGCCTATGGACGCGCCCTGCATATCTGAAGCCGATCGACGGCGAGTGTATCAGAACGGGGCGTTACCGCGCCGATCCGCATGTTCGGCGCACAAGCGAACGTGGTGATATCGCTGACGACGCTCTATGGTGCCTCCACTGTGGCGAGTGGGGGCTCAATGTCGCGATCCAAAGTACAGCGTTACCGAAACCGTAGACGTGCCAAGCGCATCGCGCTGATTGCGGTGCTTTTCCTCAGCGTTATTGGCAGCGTCCTGATCGCATTCGCCGTGGTCAATCGGACGGGTGGAGACGGCGGCGGGGGCGCTGACGTAGAGGCTGCGCCCTGAGCCAGTGAAGCCGCTCAGCTGCCGGGATTGGGCCGGTAAGCGCCCTCAGTAGGTCCGGTCGTCACCATCGAGGTGGCGGCGGCAGAGCGACTCTTGCGGACAGCAGATTTGAGGCTGCTCTGTGGATTAGCCGTAGCGGTCGGTTCGGACGCGCTGGTCCTGTTGTCGGAGGGAGGCGTGTCGGTCGGCAGTGGGGCGTTCGACTGCGATGCGGTGGATGGTTCGACCCTGTTCGGGGTCGTTTGTGCGAAGGCGGGCGCCGTCAGTACGGAAGTGACCGCGACAAGGGCGGCCAGGGTCGTGCGGTTCATGTCGAGCTCCTCGTACAGCGGGCCCTGTGCCCGTCCTGCTGCAACGAGCGATTCGGGATTTCGATCCCGGCTCGGCGTCAGGCGGCTTCGCCGAGCAGCTTCGATCGCTGTGACTGGACCATCGCCGACAACCACTCGACGAACAGTGCGGTGCGGGGAAGGCGCCGGCTGTCCTGGTGGGTCACGAGCCAGAAGGAGCGGGTGATGGCGACCGACGGCAAGACACGCTGCAGCAGGGGATCCCGGTCGCCGATGAAGCAGGGGAGCACGCCGACGCCCGATCCCGCTGCCAGCATGCGGTACTGCGCGTTGATCGAAGAGGAGCGCAGCCGGGCCTCGATCCCCGGAGAGATGTCTTCGAGATAGTTGAGTTCGGGAGAGTAGAGCAGATCGGGCACATAGCCGATCATCCGGTGCCCACCGAGGTCGGCAGGATCCTCGATCGCGCCATGCTGCGCGACATAATCGCGGTTGGCGTAGAAGCGCAGTCGATAGTCTGTCAGCTTCTTGGTTACCAATGGACCGCGCTGGGGGCGGGCCAGCAGGATCGCGACGTCGGCTTCCCGCCGGGATGGATCGAGGAAGCCGCTGTTGGCGGCAAGATCGATCGTCAACTGCGGGTGGCGTTCGGCGAAGTCGCCAAGATGGTGGGCGATCAGCCAGGTGCCGAAGCCTTCCGAAGCACTGATCCGCAGGCGACCGCGCAACTCGCGCGCTCCGGCCGCGACGTCGCCTTCGGATATCGCCTCCGCCTCGCGTTCCATTGCCTCTACGCGGGTAAGCAGGCGCCGCCCGGCTTCGGTCAGCATATGGCCTTCGCGGCCCTGCACGAACAAAGTCTGGCCGCCCAGCTCGACTTCCAGGCGTCGGATCCGTCGGCCGACAGTGGTTGCGTCGACGTCCAGCTGGCGCGCCGCGGCGGACAAAAGCCCCGTACGCGCAAGCGACAGGAAAAATTGAAGGTCGTCCCAGCGCATGGCCTGCATTTATGCAGCTCTATGCTGCACGGCAAGGGCTTGCGTCGGACGCGCATGAGGCAGAGAGACGGCGCCAGTTTCAGGAGAGATGAACATGGCGACCCAATTGCGTGAGGTTTCCCATTTCTTCGCCGATGGCTCGAACAGCCCGGCGGAGCGCTACAGCGACATTTTCGATCCCAACAGCGGCGCCGTGCAGGCGCGCGTCGCGCTCGGCAGCGCGGACGATCTCGAAAAGGCCGTCGCGCTCGCGCAGGCGGCACAGCCGGCCTGGGCGATGACCAATCCGCAGCGCCGCGCCCGCGTGATGTTCAAGTTCAAGGAACTGATCGAGAAGAATATGGAGGAGCTGGCGCACCTCCTGTCGTCCGAACATGGCAAGGTCATTGCCGACGCCAAGGGCGACATCCAGCGTGGTCTGGAAGTCATCGAGTTCGCCTGCGGCATCCCGCATGTCCTGAAGGGTGAGTTCACCATCGGCGCCGGCCCCGGCATCGACGTCTATTCGATGCGCCAGCCGCTCGGCATCGTCGCCGGCATCACGCCGTTCAACTTCCCGGCGATGATCCCGATGTGGATGTTCGGCGTCGCGATCGCGGTCGGAAACGCCTTCATTCTGAAGCCGTCCGAGCGCGATCCGTCGGTGCCGGTGCGTCTTGCCGAGCTGATGAAGGAAGCGGGCCTGCCCGATGGCATCCTGCAGGTCGTGCAGGGTGACAAGGCGATGGTCGACGCGATCCTCGACCATCCCGAGATCAAGGCGGTCAGCTTCGTCGGTTCGTCCGACATCGCCCATTATGTCTACCAGCGCGGCGTCGCGGCCGGCAAGCGCGTCCAGGCGATGGGCGGTGCAAAGAACCACGGCATCGTCATGCCCGACGCCGATCTCGATCAAGTGGTCAACGACCTCGCTGGCGCGGCCTTCGGCTCGGCCGGCGAGCGCTGCATGGCGCTGCCGGTCGTGGTTCCCGTCGGTGACGACACCGCCGAAAAGCTCCGCGCCAAGCTGATCCCGGCGATCGAGGCGCTGCGTGTCGGCGTTTCGACCGACAAGGACGCCCATTATGGCCCCGTCGTGACCGCCGCGCACAAGGCGAAGATCGAAAGCTACATCCAGATGGGTGTGGACGAGGGCGCCGAACTCGTCGTCGACGGTCGCGGCTTCACCCTGCAGGGACATGAGAAGGGCTTCTTCGTCGGTCCGACGCTGTTCGATCACGTCAAGCCGAGCATGCAGAGCTACCAGGAAGAAATCTTCGGCCCGGTCCTGCAGATCGTCCGCGCGAAGAATTTCGAGGAAGCGCTCGCGCTGCCGAGCCAGCATCAGTACGGCAATGGCGTCGCCATCTTCACGCGCAACGGCCATGCGGCCCGCGAGTTCGCGGCGCGCGTCAATGTGGGCATGGTCGGCATCAACGTGCCGATCCCGGTGCCGGTCGCCTATCACACCTTCGGTGGCTGGAAGCGGTCCGCCTTCGGCGACACCAACCAGCACGGCATGGAAGGCATCAAGTTCTTCACAAAGGTGAAGACCGTGACCCAGCGCTGGCCCGACGGCGGCGCCGGTGATAGCGCCTTCGTCATCCCGACCATGGGGTGACGACGTCGCTCCCCTTCGTTGGGGAGCGACCGAGCCGCCTCGGCGGCGTGCGAAGGGGCGGGAGGGCGCAAGGCGCCCCCCGCTGCTTCCCGGCAGACCCAGTTCGCCTGTGGGCAAGAGAGGACCACGACCTTCGATGACCGACCAGTTCGACCTGACGGAAGACCAGCGCGCCATCCAGGACATGGCGCAGAAGTTCACCGCCGACGCGATCACGCCGTTCGCCGCCGAATGGGACGAGAAGCACATCTTCCCGCGCGAGACGATCCAGGCAGCGGCCGCCCTAGGTTTCGGGGGCATCTATGTCTCCGAGGAGTCCGGAGGCATCGGCCTCGGCAGGCTCGAGGCCGCGCTGATCATGGAAGCGATGGCCTATGGTTGTCCGTCCACCTCGGCCTTCATCTCGATCCACAACATGGCGGCGTGGATGATCGACCGCTTCGGATCGGCCGAGCTCAAGGCGAGCTATCTGCCCGACCTGATCGCGTGCGAGCGGATCGCCTCCTACTGCCTCACCGAGCCCGGTTCGGGCTCCGATGCCGCTGCGCTCAAGACGCGCGCCGTGCTCGATGGCGACCATTATGTCGTCTCGGGCTCCAAGGCCTTCATCTCCGGCGGCGGCGAGAATGAGGTCTATGTCGTCATGGTCCGCACGGGTGCGGACGGACCCAAGGGCATTTCCTGCCTCGTCATCGACAAGGACATGCCGGGCGTCAGCTTCGGCGCGCAGGAAAAGAAGCTGGGCTGGCATTCGCAGCCGACGGCGCAGGTCAATTTCGACGGCGTCCGCGTACCCGTGGGCAACCGCCTGGGTGCCGAAGGCGAGGGCTTCCGCATCGCGATGATGGGCCTCGATGGCGGGCGGCTGAACATCGGCGCCTGCTCGCTCGGCGGAGCGCAGCGCTCGCTCGACGAGGCGATCCGCTACACCAAGGAGCGCAAGCAGTTCGGCCAGGCGATCGCCGACTTCCAGACGGTGCAGTTCACCCTGGCCGACATGGAGACCGAGCTTCAGGCCGCCCGCATGCTGCTCTATGTGGCGGCGGCGAAGGTTACCGCCAACGCGCCGGACAAGACGCATTTCGCGGCGATGGCCAAGCGCTTCGCGACCGACACCGGCTCGGCCGTGGTCGACCGCGCGCTGCAGCTGCACGGTGGCTATGGCTATCTGCAGGATTATCCGATCGAGCGCTTCTGGCGCGACCTGCGGGTTCACCGCATTCTCGAGGGCACCAACGAGATCATGCGCCTCATCACCAGCCGGGAGCTTCTGCGCCAATGACCGAGTCCACGCCGCCGGAGGTGTTCACCTTCGTCGAAGGCCGCACGGGCCGCATTCGCCTGAACCGCCCGAAGGCGATTCACGCGCTGACCCACGGCATCTGCACGACGATGATCGAGGCGCTGACCGCCTGGGCCAATGATGATGCGGTGGACCTGGTCATGATCGACCATGCCGAAGGCCGGGGCTTCTGCGCGGGCGGGGATATACGCCTGATCGCCGAGAGCGCGGCCGAGGACGGTGTCGCGGCGCGCGCCTTCTTCCATGAGGAATATCGCCTCAACCATCTGCTCTTCACCTATGCGAAGCCTACCATCGCCTTCATGGACGGCATCACCATGGGCGGGGGCGTCGGCATCTCGCAGCCCTGCACCTTCCGCATCGTGACCGACCGGACCGTCTATGCGATGCCCGAGACCGGGATCGGCCTGTTCACCGACGTGGGCGGCGGCCGCTATCTGTCGCGCATGCCGGGGCGCATGGGCCAATATGTCGGCCTGACCGGCGCGCGGCTTAACGGGGCCGAATGTCTCGCGCTGACGCTGGGCACGCATTATGTCGCGTCCGAAGGCGTCGAGGCGCTGAAGACCGCGATCCTCGCCAATCCCAAGGCGATCGATGCGGCGCTCCGCAGCGCGGTGACCACGGTTCCCGAGGCGCCGATTCTCGACCATCGGGCCGAGATCGACCGTCTTTTCGCGTCCGAGCGCTATGAGGACATTCTTGCTGCCCTGACGGCGGACGGCTCGGATTGGGCACAGGCGACCCTCAAGACGCTGTCGGGCAAGTCGCCGCTTTCATGCAAGGTGGTTCTTCGCCTGCTGGCCGAAGCCGCGCGCATCGAGGATTTCGCCGCCGAGATGGCGATGGAATATGCGGTGGGCGCGCACATCATCCGCCATCCCGATTTTGTCGAGGGCGTTCGCGCCTTGATCGTTGACAAGGACAATGCACCGCGCTGGAACCCGGCCACCGCCGAGGGCGTCGCCGACGAAGTCGTCGATGCCGTCTTCGCGCCGCTTCCGCCGGCCGAGGCATGGTCGCCTCTGCCCCAAGCCTGAAAGGGATACATCATGTCCTACGAAACCATCCTCGTCGAAACCCAGGGGCCGGTGACGATCATCCGTCTCAACCGCCCGGAAGCGCTCAATGCGCTGAACACGCAGGTCCTCGCCGATCTGATCGACGCGTTCGGCAAGTATGACGCCGACCCTGCGCAGCGCTGCGCGATCCTGACCGGCAGCGAGAAGGCTTTTGCAGCTGGCGCCGACATCAAGCAGATGCAGCCCAAGGGCTTCTCCGAAATGTATGCGGAGAATTTCTTCGCCGGCTTCGAGCGCGTCACTGCGACCCGCAAGCCCTGGATCGCGGCCGTATCGGGCTTCGCGCTGGGCGGCGGATGCGAGCTGGCGATGATGGCCGACATCATGATCGCGGCCGACAACGCCAAATTCGGCCAGCCCGAGATCAAGCTGGGCGTGGCGCCCGGCATGGGTGGATCGCAGCGCCTGACCCGCGCCGTCGGCAAGTCCAAGGCGATGGACATGTGCCTGACGGGCCGCATGATGGACGCGGCCGAGGCCGAGCGTGGCGGCCTGGTCAGCAAGGTCGTACCGCTTGCCGACCTGATGGACGAGGCGCTGAAGATGGCGCAGGTGATCGCCGGCATGCCGCCGCTCGCCGCCATCGCGAACAAGGAAATGGTCAACGCTGCTTTCGAAACCGGGCTCGCCATGGGCCTGCTGTTCGAACGGCGGATCTTCAACGGTCTGTGCGCGACCGACGACAAGGCGGAAGGGATGACCGCCTTCGTCGAGAAGCGCCCGGGCAACTGGACGGGAAAATAAGCATATGGCGACGGTCGGTTTCATCGGGCTCGGCAATATGGGCGGCGGCATGGCCGCCAACCTTGCCAAGAAGGGGCATGACGTGCGGGCCTTCGACCTGTCGAAGGACGCGCTCGATCGGGCGGCCGCGGCCGGCTGCCTGCCGGTCGCTTCGGCAGCCGAGGCGGTTGCGGGTGCGGACTATGTCGTGACGATGTTGCCGGCCGGCCAGCATGTCCGTTCGGTCTATGAGAACGACATCTTCGCGGCCGTGCCGGCATCGGCGCTGCTGATGGACTGCTCGACGATCGATGTGGGCAGCGCCCGCGCGGTTGCGGCAGCGGCCACGGCGAAGGGGCTCGCCTTCGTCGATGCTCCCGTGTCGGGCGGTATTGCGGCGGCCAATGGCGGGACGCTGACCTTCATGGTCGGCGGCAGCGCCGAGCATTTCGCGCGGGCCGAGCCGGTTCTCGCGCTGATGGGCAAGGCGGTGATTCACGCCGGCGGTCCCGGCTCGGGCCAGGCGGCGAAGATCGTCAACAACATGATCCTCGGATCGACGATGGTCGCGACCTGCGAGGCTTTCGCGCTCGCGCAGAAGCTCGGCCTCGATCTCCAGACCTTCTTCGACATCTCGTCCAAGGCGAGCGGTCAGAGCTGGTCGATGACCAGCTATTGCCCGGTTCCGGGCGTCGGGCCGCAGACCCCGGCCGACAATGGCTATGAGGGCGGCTTCGCCTCGGCCCTGATGCTCAAGGATCTCAAGCTGGCGGTCGAAGCCGCGCAGAGCGTCGGGGCCAGCGTCCCGATGGGGAGCAGCGCCGAGAGTCTGTATCAGGCCTTCGCCAATCTCGGCGGAGCGGGCAAGGACTTCTCTGCCATCATCAAGATGCTCGACGGCAGCTTCAAGGCCTGATCCGCTAAGCCCGCTGCGGAAAGAACAGGGGTCGCGACGGACAGTCCGTCGCGGCCCTTTTCTTTGGCTGTCAGGCGTGGGCTTCGCTGAACTGCAGCCGGGCGAGCCGGGCATAAAGCCCGTCCTGTGCGCTGAGGCTGGCATGATCGCCTTCCTCGACGATGCGGCCCTGGTCCATCACCAGGATTCGGTCGGCCGCCCGCACGGTCGCGAGGCGGTGGGCGATCACGATCGTCGTCCGTCCCTCCATCAGGCGTTCCAGTGCGTCCTGAACGAGCTTCTCGGACTCGGCGTCCAGTGCCGAGGTCGCCTCGTCGAGCAGGAGGAGGCGGGCGTCGCGTAGCAGGGCGCGGGCGATGGCAATGCGCTGCCGCTGGCCGCCCGACAGCCGCGCGCCGGCTTCGCCCAGAAACGTATCGAGCCCTTGGGGAAGCTCGCGCAGGAAGCCCGCCGCATTGGCCGCTTCTGCGGCTGCCCAGATCGCCGCATCGTCGGCATCCCAGCGGCCGTAGCGCAGATTGTCGCGGGCCGACGCGCCGAAGATCACAGTCTCCTGCGGAACCACGGCGAGCCGGCGGCGGATCTCGGCCGGATCGGCGTCGGGCAGGGCGACCCCGTCCAGCCGGATCGCACCGCCCTCCGGATCGTAGAAGCGCTGCGCGAGCTGAAGGATCGTCGACTTGCCGGCGCCTGAGGGGCCGACGACAGCGACCATTTCACCGGGTTTTACGGAGAAGCTGACATCGTCGAGCGCCTTCACCTCAGGCCGGGTCGGATAACGGAAGGTCACATGGTCGAAGGCGAGGCGACCGATCGCCGGTGAGGGCAGGGCGATGGGCTTGGCAGGGGCCCTGATCTCGGGTTCGGCCGTCAGCAACTCCGACAGGCGCGATGCCGCGCCGGCGGCACGGAGAATGTCCCCATAGACCTCCGCCAGCGCGCCGAAGGAGCCTGCGACGATCCCGCCAGTCATGATGAAGGCCGCGATCGAGCCGCCCGACAGGCGGCCGCTGGCGACGTCGATCGCGCCCTGCCACATGACCAGGGTGATCGACCCGAAGATAAGGCCGATGATGATGGCGGTCATGACCGAGCGAACGGTGATGCGACGACGCGCGGTGCCGAAGCCCTGCTCGACGACCTCGCCGAAGCGTTCGGCTTCGCGGCGCTCCTGTCCGAACCCCTGGACGATCTTCATCGCGCGCAGCGTCTCGGACACGGTGGCGCCGACGTCGGCGATGCGGTCCTGCGACGTCTGGGACAGGCGGCGGAGGCGACGGCCCATGAAGACGATCGGCAGGATGACGAGCGGGATGCCGAGCATCAACATACCGGCAAGCTTCGGCGCCAGCGCGAACAGATAGAGGATGCCGCCGATCGCGAGGAAGATATTGCGCAGCGCAACCGAGATGGTGGTGCCCACAACCTGCTCGATGATCGCGGTGTCGGCCGTCAGCCGGGACGCGATTTCCGAGGGGCGATTCTCCTCGAAATAGGCGGGAGCCAGGCGGAGCAGATTGGCCTGCACGCCGGTGCGGATGTCGGCGACGACGCGTTCGCCGAGCCAGGAGACGAAGTAGAAGCGGGTCGCCGTCGCCAGCGCCAGGACCAGGACGATCCCCATCAGACCCCGGAAATAGGGCCCGACGTCGCCGCCGGAGGCAATGAATCCCTTGTCGATGACCAGCCGGAAGCCGCCGGGGATCGCCAGCGTCGCCGAGGCTGCCACGATCAGCGCCGCCAGCGCTGCGGCGATGCGGCCGGGATAGCGTGTGGCGAAACGCCAGATCATCGCCAGTTCGCCCAGCTTGCGTTGGGACTTCGGGGGGAGTTCGTCGCGTCTAGCCATGGTTGGGCCCTAGCAAGCTGCGCCTCCCGGCTCAATCGACCATAGGTGTCGCGGATCGTCATCGGCGCGATGCGCGTTGGAAAGCTTGTGGCAATCCAGCCTTGCTAAACCTAAATGAGAATGGCGCCCGTTGCCGCGCTGCGGTATTCCGGCGACGGTTTGCGAGACGCTTTGCGCAATATGCGGAGATGTGAATGCTGTACGACGCCTATGAGTTTCAGCGGACCCTGATGTCCGCCGCCAGCGCATGGGCCAATATCAGTGCGCAATGGCTGCAGAATCCGCTGAACCCGATGTCCTATAGCAACATGGCACCGATGATGGCCTCGGGACTCGACGTCTTCGCCCATGCCTCGGCATCGCGCGGCAAGCCGGATTTCGGTTTCACCGAGGTCGAGATCGACGGAAAGACGGTGGCCGTAACCGAGGAAATCATTCTTCGGAAGCCCTTTGGCCAGCTCAAGCGGTTCCGGCGGCGCGGTATCAGCGGCCAGCCGAAGCTGCTGATCGTCGCGCCCATGTCGGGCCATTACGCCACGCTGCTGCGCGGAACGGTGGAGCGGATGCTGCCCCGCCACGATGTCTATATCACCGACTGGCGCGACGCGCGGCTCGTGCCCGTGAGCGATGGCCGCTTCGACCTCGACGATTATGTCGACTATCTCGTCGAGTTTCTCGAGAAGCTCGGCCCGGGCACGCATATGCTCGCGGTGTGCCAGCCGTCGGTGCCTGCCTATGCGGCTGCGGCGATCATGGCGGCGGACGGCAATCCCTGTCGCCCGGCGTCGCTGACGATGATGGGCGGTCCGATCGATACGCGCGAGGCGCCGACCGCAGTCAACACCGTGGCGACACAGCGGCCGCTTGCCTGGTTCGAGCAGAATGTCATCCACACCGTGCCGGTTTTCTATCCGGGGGCAGGACGACGCGTCTATCCGGGCTTCCTGCAACTGACCGGCTTCATGGCGATGAACCTCGGCAACCACCTCGTCAGCCATTGGAGCATGTTCAAGCATCTCGTCGAGGGCGACGAGGAGAGCGCGGACGCGACCAAGGCCTTTTACGACGAATATCGTTCGGTCTGCGACATGACCGAGGAATTCTACATCCAGACGATCGACCAGGTCTTCCAGCGGCATCTATTGCCCAAGGGCCAGTTCATGCACCGCGGCAAGCTGGTGGACCCGGCGGCTATCAAGGATATCGGGCTTCTCGCGATCGAAGGCGAACGCGACGATATCTCGGGCATTGGCCAGACCAAGGCGGCCCTGTCGCTCGCGACCGCGCTGCCCGACGAGAAGAAGCAGTATCTTCTTGCAGAGAAGGTCGGCCATTACGGCATCTTCAACGGTCGGCGCTGGCGCGAGAAGATTGCGCCGGTCGTGGATGCGTGGATCGCCGCGAATGCGCGATAGGCGCGGGTGGCGCCTCGGCCGGGTTTGCGCAGCAGCCCTGCTTGCGACAGCGGGGCTGATCGGATCGTCCATCGGTCTGGCAGAGCCTGTGGCAACATCGAAGGCCGACCTTGCGGCCGCGCTCGTCGGCGCGCGGGAGGCGGCGTCGCGCGAGGATTGCAAGGGCGTCCTGGCGATACTCGATCCGGTCGCAGCGAACTTCACCGGCGACGACCGCAAAATGGTCCAGCGGATGCGGCTCCTGTGCCTTGCGCGGGAAGCGCGCTTCCTCGAAATGGCGGCGGTCCAGCGGGAGCTGGCCGAGGCCAGCCCGCGCGATGGGCTCGTTCTCGCTTATGGCGTGATAGTCGCCGCCGGAGAAAACCGGTTCCGCGATGCGGCCGATCAGCTGGCCCGACTGGCGCGGCAGACACCCGGCTCGCTCGACGTGCTGACCGGGAGCGGGGTGCGGGAGATCGCCCGTCGCCTCGGCAGCGACAGGTCGCCCGAGGCACAAACGGCCCGTGGCGACATGGTGATTGCGCTCGCCCAGGCGAATTGGGAACCCGCCGACGTGCCGGATCTCGGCACAGCGCTGGCTGGCGAAGCGGTGGGAACCCTGGTCAAGGCGAACAGGATCGACGAGGCCGACGCCTTGCTCGACCGGATCGACGACCCGGAGACGCTGTCTTCCTTGCTGATCGACCGCGACTATGCGCCGCTCTGGCCATCGGTCGAGCGCCGCCTTGGCCCCTCAGGCAAGATCGCCCTGGAGGGGTACGCGCTGGAGAAGCTGGCCGATTATGGCGACATGCAGGACTCGGAGCCGGCGCTGCGCGATGCGGCCAATGCGCTGTTGCTGCTCGGTCGTGCGAAGGAAGCAGCTGACCTGACGGCGCGCTCGGAGATCGCCGAGGGCATGAGCGAACAGCGCATGGAGATCGCCATGCTCCATGGGCGTGCCCTCGCGCTGGCGGGACGCGAGGCGGAGGCCGCCGACTATATGTCGACGCTCCTGACCCTTGATCTGGTCAAGACGCCGGATGCTGGGCCCGCGCTGATCACCTATGCCGAATATCTCGACGAGATCGGCCGCCCCGCTCAGGCGCTGGTCATCGCTCGCGCGATCCAGGTCAAGGGCAAGGGTATATTGAGCGATTTCGCGATGCGCTGGATAGACCGCAGCGAGGTCTGTGCGCTGGGGGCGCTGGGGCGTGGCGCCGAGGCGGCGGGTCCGATCGAGCGGCTCAAGTCGCTCGCCTGGCAAAATCACGCAGCCACGATCGAAGCGCTTCTCTGCCTGAAGCGTGACGCCGAAGCGGCGCAGCTGGCCGTGAAGGGGCTCGCCGATGATCAGGTGGCAGGCGAGTTGATCGTCCAGTTTCAACCGACCGGGGCCTTGTGGGCTGCGCCGCCGTCGCGCCTGCGCGATCTCTGGGCCGGTCTATTGGCACGACCGGATGTTCGCGCTGCATTCGAGAAGCGTGGTCGCATCGCGCCCAAGACCTATTGGCCGTCGCGCGAGCCGCAGCCGATCCCGAGGCGTCGCGTCGACAATTCCTCTTCGCTGACATGACCGAGGCGCGTTTCGCGGCTCGCCTCGCCGCGCGGATCGAGACCTGGCCGGTAGCCGGTAGTTTCGTGATTGCGCGCGGTGCAAAGACGCATGTGGATGTCGTTGCCGTCGAACTTTCCGACGGAACAGCCATCGGCCGGGGCGAGGCAACGGCCATCTATTATCATGGTGAAACGTCGCAGTCGGTACTCGACCAGGTGCTGGCGCTGGGACCCCGCATCGCGGATGGGATCGGGCGGTCGGAATTGCTGCGGATCATGCCGCGCGGTGCGGCGCGCAACGCGATCGATTGTGCGCTGTGGGATCTGGAGGCGAAGCGCGACGGCCGTCCGGCCTGGTCGCTGGTGGGTCTGGACGCGATCGCGCCACGCGCGTCGGCCTTCACCATATCGCTGGGGGATGCAGCGCGCATGGAGGCCGATGCACGCGCTGCCGCGCCGACCTATCCGCTGCTGAAGCTCAAGCTGGCTGGCGAGGGCGACATCGACCGGGTGGCGGCGGTGCGCCGGGGTGCCCCCGATGCACGGATCATCGTCGACGCCAATGAAAGCTGGACCGGACGCGACATTGCGGCGGAAGCCGCTGCGCTGCTGCCTCATGGCGTAGAACTAATCGAGCAGCCGGTGAAGGCGGGACATGATCATCTGCTGGACGGCATCGCCTCGCCAATCCCCTTATGTGCGGACGAGAGCTGTCAGGACCGGGCCGACATCGCCCGTTGCGTAGGTCGCTATGACGCGGTCAACATCAAGCTGGACAAGGCCGGTGGGCTCACCGAGGCGCTGCTGCTCGCAGACGCCGCGCGCGCGGAAGGGCTCGACCTGATGGTGGGCTGCATGTTGTGCACATCGCTCGCCATCGCCCCCGCGATGGTCGTGGCACAACAGGCGCGCTGGGTCGATCTCGACGGGCCTCTGTTGCTGGCAGCCGACCGCGAATCGCCGATCCGCTTCGATCGGGGTGTGGCACACCCCCCTTCGCCGGCGCTGTGGGGCTGAACTGCGTCGATGGCCGTGGCTTGGCCGCTTCCCCAAAGGCTATGATGATGTTGCGCGCAAACGAAATGAACCTGTAGCGCGCAGTGGCGTTGGGTGTGCTTGACGTCAGTGCGTTCTGGTCCGTTCCATGGGCGGGAAGCGCGCGAAGGTCGAACATCTTATGTTCCGATTGAGGGAGTGATCTATGACGCAGCAAATGGCGGCCGCGGAGCGGTCGACCGGACCGGCGGCCGTGACGGTCTCCCTCCGGGTGAACGGCGCCGGGCATAGCGTCGATCTCGACCCGCGCACGAGCTTGCTCGATCTGCTGCGCGAGCATCTGAGGCTGACGGGCACCAAGAAGGGCTGCGACCATGGACAATGTGGTGCCTGCACCGTCATCGTCGACGGGCGGCGGATCAACAGTTGCCTCTCACTTGCTGTGATGCACGACGGTGAGGATATCGTCACGATCGAGGGTTTGGGCACGCCAGATGCCCTGCATCCGATGCAGCGGGCCTTTGTCGAGCAGGACGGATATCAGTGCGGCTATTGCACGCCCGGGCAGATCTGCTCGGCCGTGGCCGTGCTGGACGAAATCGAGCGCGGAGTGCCCAGCCACGTCACCGCCGATCTCCTCGACGTTCGTATCTCCGACGAGGAACTGCGCGAGCGGATGAGCGGCAATATCTGCCGCTGCGCCGCCTATCCCAACATCATCGCAGCGATCCGGCAGGTCGCAGGGGAGACGGCGGCGTGAGGCCCTTCGATTATCACCGGGCGACGGATGCGGCCGATGCCGCGCGTCTGGCATCGGCACATCCGGGCGCACGCTTCATTGCCGGCGGGACCAATTTGCTCGACCTGATGAAGGTTCAGGTGGAGCAGCCGGCGCAACTGATCGATATCAACCGGATCGGCCTCGATCGCATCGAGGATGAGGACGATGGCGGACTGCGGATCGGCGCGCTCGTCCGCAACACCGATCTCGCCGCGCATGATCGGGTGCGGACCGACTATGGGGTTCTGTCGAGGGCGCTGCTGGCCGGTGCATCGGGGCAATTGCGCAACAAGGCGACCACCGCCGGCAATCTGCTCCAGCGCACTCGCTGCCCTTATTTCTACGACGTCAGCAAGCCGTGCAACAAGCGCGTGCCGGGTTCGGGCTGCTCGGCCATCGGCGGGATGAGCCGGGGCCTGGCTATCGTCGGTGGTAGCGAGCATTGCATCGCCACGCACCCGTCCGACATGGCTGTCGCCATGCGGGTCCTCGACGCCAGGGTGGAGACGGTGAGGGCCGATGGAAGCACGCGAACGATCGCGATCGCCGATTTTCACCAGCTGCCGGGCGAGACACCGCATGTCGAAACCGCGCTGGAGGCCGGAGAGCTGATCACCCATGTGACGCTTCCGCCGCCTCTTCCGGGGCGGCATGTCTACCGCAAGGTTCGTGACCGGGCCTCCTATGCCTTCGCGCTGGTGTCCGTCGCGGCGATCGTCAGCGGCGACGACCGGCGCGTGGCGATCGGCGGGGTCGCCGCTAAGCCGTGGCGCATGGAGGAAGCGGAGAAGCGTGGCGGCGCCGACGCGATCGGCGATGCCCTGGAGGCGGAAGCGAGGCCGACAGAGCAGAATCGGTTCAAGCTGACCCTGGCGCGGCGGACGCTGGCGGCAACCCTGACGGAGGCATCGGCATGAGCCTGAAGTTCGAAACCCCCGCAGGCGCCAATCCGATCGATCGGGAGCGTGTCGTCGGTCGGCCGCTCGATCGGGTCGATGGGCCGCTGAAGGTGAGCGGCAGAGCACCCTATGCCTATGAACGTCACGATGTCGCGCCAGAGGCCGCCTATGGCTGGGTCGTCGGTGCGACGATCGGAAAGGGAAGGATCCGTTTCATCGACAGCCGGGCCGCCGAGGCAGCACCGGGCGTGATCGCGGTCCTGACATCGGCCAATGCAGGTTCGCTCGGCAAGGCGCGGTCCCACGCGGTGCACCTGCTGGGTGGCCCCGCGATCGAGCATTATGACCAGGCGGTGGCGGTGGTCGTCGCCGAAAGCCTCGAGCAGGCACGCGACGCCGCCTTCCTCTTGAAGGTCGATTATGTCGCCGAGGACGGGCGCTTCGATCTGGAAGAATCCATTCCGCACGCCAGACCCGCTCCGCGCGGCTTCGCGGGTCCGGGGGTAAGCCGCACCGGCGATTTCGAGGCCGGCTTCGCAGCGGCGCCCGTGCAGCTCGACGAGCGCTATACCACGCCAGACCAGAGCCATCAGATGATGGAGCCGCACGCGTCCACCGCTCTGTGGGACGGCGATCAGCTGACGCTGTGGACCTCGAACCAGATGATCGCCGACGCGGTCGACGACATGGCGGTGACGCTGGGTATCGCCAAGGAGAAGATCCGGATCGTCTCGCCTTATGTCGGAGGCGGATTCGGCTCGAAGCTGTGGATCCGGGCCGATGCCCTGCTCGCGGCCGTTGCGGCCCGCCATATCGGCCGCGCGGTGAAGGTCGCGCTCACCCGCCCGCACATCGCCAACAATACCACCCACCGGCCGGCGACGGTGCAGCGTATCCGCCTGGGTGCCGATAGCGACGGGCGAATCGTCGCGATCGGCCATGAAAGCTGGTCGGGCAATCAACCAGGGGGCGGAACCGAAAGCGCCGGCATTCAGACCCGGCTGCTGTATCGCGGCGAGAACCGGCTGGTCGCCCATTATCTGAGCGAGCTGAACCTGCCCGAGGGCAATGCGATGCGCGCGCCGGGCGAAGCCGCGGGCATGCTCGCACTCGAAGTGGCGATGGACGAGCTGGCGGAAAAGGTCGGGATCGATCCGGTCGAGCTGCGCATCCGCAATGACGTGCAATATGATCCTGAAAAGGGCCCCGAGCGTCCCTTCTCGAGCCGCCCTTTCATCGAATGCCTGCGCGTCGGCGCCGACCGCTTCGGCTGGAAGGAGCGGCCGGCGAAGCCTGCGAGCCGCCGTGAAGGTCAGTGGCTGATCGGCATGGGAATGGCCGCCGCCTTCCGCGGTAATCTCGTGACTTCGTCCCAGGCGCGCGTCGGCATCGAGACCGACGGTCGGGTCTGGGTCGAGACCGACATGACCGACATCGGCACCGGCAGCTATACGATCATCGCGCAAACTGCGGCCGAAATGCTGGGCGTCGATATCTCGGATGTCGACGTGCGCCTTGGCGACAGCACCTTTCCGAAGTCGGCCGGATCTGGCGGGCAATGGGGCGCGAACAGCGCGACCGCCGGGGTCTATGCGGCCTGCCTGTCGCTTCGGCGGGAGATCGCACAGAAGGCGGGCTTCAACGAGTCCGAGGTCGACTTCGCCGATGGTCATGTCGTGTCGGGGAACCGCCGGGTTCCCCTGGGCCAGGCAGTGGGGCCGGACGGCATTGCGGTAACCGACGGAATAGAGTTCGGGAGCCTTTCCAAACGCTATGCCCAGGCAACATTCGGGGCGCATTTCTGCGAGGTGGGAGTCGACGCCTTCACCGGCGAGATCCGCATCCGCCGTCAGGCGGGTGCCTTTGCTGCAGGACGCATCCTCAACCCGAAATCGGCACGCAGTCAGGTCATCGGATCGATGACGATGGGAGCGGGAGCAGCGTTGATGGAAGAGCTCGTGGTCGATCCACGCTTCGGCTATTTCGTGACGCGCGACCTGGTCGACTATCATGTGCCGGTCCATGCCGACATTCCCGAGCAGGACGTGCACTTTCTGCCCGAGCTCGACGACAAATCCTCGCCGATGAAAGCCAAGGGTGTGGGGGAACTCGGCATTTGCGGCGCCGGTGCGGCGATTGCCAATGCGGTCTATAACGCGACCGGAATCCGCCTGCGCGACTATCCGCTCACGCTCGACAAGCTGATCGACCGGCTTCCGCCGCCCTGACCGGTAGCGGTGCCCGGTCAGGCGGGAAGGGGCACCCCAAACAGATCGTGGTCGTCGGCTTCCTCGATCTCGACGCGGACGACATCGCCGGCTGTCAGATGGCCGGCGTCACGCAGATGGACTTCACCGTCGATCTCCGGCGCGTCGGCTTTCGATCGGCCGGTGGCGCCACCTTCCTCGTCGACCAGATCGATGATCACGTCGAGCGTGCGCCCCACCTTCGCTTCGAGCTTGGCGGCCGAGATGGCGGCGCATTTTTCCATGATGCGGGCGTAGCGCTCTTCCTTAACCGCTTCGGGCACCGCACCCGGCAGGTCGTTCGCCGTCGCTCCGGCGACCGGTTCGAACCGGAAGGCGCCGACGCGGTCGAGTTGCGCCTCGTCCAGCCAGTCGAGCAGATAGTCGAAGTCCGCTTCGGTCTCGCCCGGAAAGCCGACCACAAAGGTCGAGCGTATCGCGATGTCGGGACAGATCGACCGCCAGGCGGCGAGCCGTTCGAGCACCTTAGCATCGTTCGCAGGCCGCTTCATCGCACGCAGGACAGAGGGGCTGGCATGCTGGAAGGGGATGTCCAGATAGGGCAGGACCAGACCTTCGGCCATCAGCGGGATCACCTGGTCCACATGCGGATAGGGATAGACATAGTGCAGCCGGACCCAGGCACCGAGCCGCCCGAGTTCGCGCGCCAGATCAGTCATATGGGCACGGACTTCACCGCCGCCCTTCAGCGGATAGCTGGCATGGCGCAGGTCGAGCCCATAAGCCGAGGTGTCCTGACTGATCACCAGAAGCTCGCGCGTCCCAGCCGCGATCAGCTTTTCCGCCTCTCGCAATATGGCATCGGGGCGCCGGCTGACGAGATCGCCGCGGATCGACGGGATTATGCAGAAGCTGCAGCGGTGATTACAGCCTTCCGAGATCTTCAGATAGCTATAATGGCGCGGTGTCAGCTTCAGCCCGGATTCCGGCACCAGGTCGACATAGGGCGAGGGCGGCATCGGCGCCGCCTCATGGACCGCGCCGACCACCGACTCATATTGGTGAGCGCCCGATATCGCGAGCACATTCGGGAAACGAGCCCGGATCGCATCGGCCTCGTCGCCCATGCAGCCGGTGACGATCACGCGGCCATTTTCGGCGATGGCCTCGCCTATCGCCTCCAGGCTTTCCTCCTTGGCGCTGTCGAGGAAGCCGCAGGTGTTGACCAGGACGACATCGGCCCCGGCATAGTCCGCCGAAAGGCCATAGCCTTCCGATCGGAGCTTGGTGAGGATGCGCTCGCTGTCGACCAGATTCTTGGGACAGCCGAGCGAGACCATGCCGATCTTCGGCGGGGAGGGGATTTCGATTGCCATGGGTGGCGCGCACATAAGCCTTTTCGTCGCGAAAGGCGAGAGGCGGTTGACGCGCGATGTCGAAGCGGGGCTATGACGGCAGGATGATGCGTTACGGCATATCCGCATGGGCTCTTGCGGTCACGTTGGCGGCGCTCGCCGGCTTCATCGATGCGATCGGTTTTCTGCGCAGCGGCGGCCTGTTCGTCTCGTTCATGAGCGGCAATTCGACGCGGCTTGGCGTGGACCTGCTCGCGGCGGGACCGGTCGCCAGGCTGGCGGCGCTGCTGATCGCGAGCTTCGTAGCAGGCGTGGTCGCGGGCAGCATGGTCGGGTTTCGCTGGCCGCACCGCCGCAAGGGGCTGGTCCTGTCGCTGGTCGCGCTGGTCGTCGCCGCTTCGGCCGGGATCGAGACGATCGGCGGAAGCGAGATCGCGACACTGGTCCCGCTCGCCATGGCGATGGGCATCGTCAACAACGTGTTCCAGCGCGACGGTGATGTGACGATCGGCGTCACCTATATGACCGGTGCCCTCGTGCGCTTCGGCCAGAGGCTGGGCGAGGCGCTGCGCGGCGGCGACCGCTGGGCCTGGCTGCCCTTTCTGCTGCTCTGGGCCGGCCTCGTCGTCGGCGCGATAGCGGGCGCCTTCGCCTTCGCGCGGGTTGGGGCCGTCGCTTTGTGGTTCGCCGCCATCGTTGCCGCGCTGCTCGCGATCTGGGGCGACCTTCTTCAGCGGACGGGGCGGGATCAGCCCCGCGACGGCAGGTAGCTGAGCGGGTTGACCGGCTTCAGCCCGTTGCGGATCTCGAAATGAAGCTGTGGTTCGGCGCTATAGGGGCTGGCCCCGCTGCGCGCGATCGTTTGGCCGCGCACGACCTTCTGGCCGCGGGTCACCGTGATGCTGTCGGCATAGCCATAGGCGCTTATCCAGCCGTCGCCATGGCGCAGCAGCACGAGCGTGCCATAGGCGGGGATGTCCCGGCCGACATAGGCGACCACGCCGTCCGCCGCAGCGGCGATCGGGCTGCCCCGCTCGACTGCGATGTTTATGCCGTCATTGGTCTGGCCGCTCCCGATCTTTCCGAAAGCGCGCAAAATCTTGCCCTTGACCGGCCAGTCGAAACGCCCGCCGAAGGATCGAGGTTCGGCCACGGCGACCGTCGGCGCCACGGTGCGTGGCGTCGTGACAGGCGGCTTGGGCTGCTCGCGCGTTGCTAGCGCAGGCTCCGACCCTGAGATCAGGTCTTCGATATCGACCCTGAAGGCGGCGGCCCGCTCATCGGGCGACATGCGCGCCACCTCGACCTCGCTGGGCACCAGAAGGCGTTGGCCCTCGCGCAGGATATAGGGCTCTTCAAGCTGGTTGCTCTGGGCGATCCGCAGCCAGTCGACGCCATAGGCGCGCGCGATAGCGATGCCGGTCTCGCCCTTGCCGACCCGGTGATAGCGCCCGCCGGGTATCTTCAGCTTTTGGCCGACGAGGATCTTGAACGGCGGCGAGATGTCGTTGACCCGGGCGATGGCTTCCGATGCAGCGCCCGTCTTCTCGGATATTCCGCGCAACGTGTCGCCGCTGCGCACGACATAGACGGACGACGGCACGTCGACCGCCGAGGGCGTAACCGTTCGAACCTGCCATGCGGGCGGCGGCGAGGGCGGGGCGTCTTCCGATACGGCGGGCGGCGGTGGCGCCGGAACCGAGGGCGTGGCCGCCGCGCCCGTCGCGGTCGGGGCGGGGGCGGCCCCGGGCCGGCCAGCGCGCGTCGGTGGAGCGCTGCGTCCCACCTCGGCCCGATCGGGCGAGGGAATGCAGGCCGATGTCAGCATCAGCGCGGTCACGGCGAAGGCGGCGGGGCGGCGGGGAGGCTGAGGCATAGGATCCTGTTAGCAGCCCCCAAGAGGCATTTCACCCCGGCTTGCATCCGGCTGGCGGCGGAAGGTGCCGGTCCGTCCGTTACGGCAACGCCCGGGCATGCGATCCGCGTTCAGCGATAGAGCGATTCGAGCTGTGACAGCGCCGCGCGGTCGGTCATGTCGCAGTGGAGCGGAGTAACCGTCACCCAGCCATCTGCGGCGGCTTCCAGGTCGGTGTCGTGCGCGGGCGTATGCGGCATGCCGGCGAGCTTCAGCCAATAATAGTCGAAGCCGCGCGGATCGGTCCGCTGAAGTATTTCGGTCTCGCCATAATCGCGCAGCCCCTGGGGAACGACGCGGACCCCCAGAACCTGATCGGGATCGCGCGCGGGGAAGTTGATGTTGACGAGGCTGCGCGGCGACCAGGGGGCATCGAGCAGCGGACGCAACACCCGTTCGCCCCAGGCCTCGGCAGTGGCGAAGCTCACATTCGGACCAGCCCCGGTCTTCGCATAGACCTGGCTGAGCGCGATCGACCTTATCCCCGCCAGAGCGCCTTCCATCGCGGCCGAGACCGTGCCGGAGTAGCTGACATCCTCGCCCAGATTGGCGCCGCGATTGACGCCCGAGAGGATCAGGTCGGGTGGACCGTCCTTCATGACATGCGCCAGCGCCATCATCACGGCGTCGGTCGGCGTGCCCGAAACGGCATGGCGGCGCTCGCCCAGCTGCCGCAGCCGCAGAGGCCGCGTGAGCGTCAGCGACCGGCCGGCGCCCGATTTCTCGCTCAGCGGGGCGACTACGGTGACGTCGTCGGACAGGGTGCGGGCAATGCGCTCGAGCACGGCCATGCCCGGCGCATTCACGCCGTCGTCGTTGGTCAGGAGGATCTTCATGCCGGGCGCAACTCCGACAAGCCGCCCATATAGGGGCGGAGAACATCGGGTATCGTCACCGACCCGTCGGCCTGCTGATAATTTTCGAGGACGGCGACGAGCGTTCGACCGACGGCAAGGCCCGAGCCGTTGAGCGTATGGACGAAACGCGTACCCTTGCTCTCCCCGGCGGGGCGGAAGCGGGCATTCATGCGGCGCGCCTGGAACTCGCCGCAGTTGGAGATGCTGCTGATCTCGCGATAGCGCCCCTGACCGGGCAGCCAGACTTCGAGGTCATAGGTCTTGCGCGCCGAGAAGCCCATGTCGCCCGTGCACAGCAAGACGCGGCGATAGGGCAGGAGCAGCGCCTCGAGGATCGCCTCGGCCGCGCGAGTCATTTCCTCATGTACCGCCTCGGATTGTTCCGGGGTCGTGATCGCGACCAGTTCGACCTTCTCGAACTGGTGCTGGCGGATCAGGCCGCGGGTGTCGCGGCCAGCGGCTCCGGCTTCCGAACGGAAACACTGGGTGAGCGCGGTCAGCTTCATCGGCAGCGCGGGCTCGGCGAGGATCTGTTCGCGCACGAGATTCGTCAGGCTGACTTCTGCTGTCGGAATGAGCCAGCGCCCATCGGTCGTCCGGAAGAGATCGTCGGCGAATTTCGGCAATTGCCCCGTGCCGAACATGGCGTCGTCCCGGACGAGCAGGGGCGGCACGACCTCGGTGAAGCCGGCTTCGGTCTGGCGATCGAGCATGAAGGCGCCGAGGGCCCGCTGCAACCGCGCGATCCCGCCCTTGAGGACGGCGAAGCGCGCGCCGGAAATGGCGGCGGCGCTCTCGAAATCGAGGCCTAGAGGGCCGGCGAAGTCGGCATGTTCCCGGGGCTCGAACTCGAAGCTCCGCGGGTCGCCCCAGCGATGCTGCTCGACATTGTCCTGCTCGTCGGCGCCGTCGGGCACGTCGTCGGCGGCCAGGTTAGGCAGGGCGGCCAGCGCTGCCGCCAGCTCCGCCTCGACCTCGGCGCCTTCGCTCTCGAGCGCCGGCATGCGCTCCTTGAGTGCGCCGACCTCGGCCATCAGCGCGGCGGCCTTGTCCTCGTCCTTCTGCGCCTTGGCCTGCCCGATCGCCTTCGACGCCTCGTTACGGCGCGTCTGCGCGGTCTGAAGCTCGGTCGCAATGGCTCGCCGACGCTCGTCCAGCGCGAGGAGCGCGTCCGTGGCAGGGGCGGCGCCACGGCGGGCAAGAGCGGCGTCGAAGGCGGCAGGATTATCCCGGATGAGGCGAATGTCGTGCATGTTGGCCCTATGACCATCTTGGGCCGCCCGCGCAACATAGGGCGTGTCGTCGGACGGGCCGTCAGCGTCCTCAGACCCAGCCATCTCTGCGGGAGAACGTCGCCGGAGATCGTTTCGCCTCACGATAGTGTCGATTCGCCGTAACGACCGGGAACGACCGTCATGCTCCGCGCGTCGATCCTTCGATACGTTGATTATGTTCGACAAAAAGGAGTGAGATGTGACTTTGAGAGCAGCCTTTCTTGCTTCGGCCCTGATGATGGCAGGCGCCGGTTCCGCTCATGCCCAGGACGCCACCGCACCTGCGGCGGCAGCCAAGGTGAACGTGACACAGGGCGCCGCCGTGATGGACGCCAAGGGTGGCGCGGTCGGAACGATTGCCTCGGTCACGGGTGACGTCGCGGTGATCGATACCGGTATGGTCAAGGCAAGCGTGCCCACCTCATCCTTCGCGCAGAGCGACAAGGGTCTGCTTATCGGCATGACCAAGGCCGAGCTGGAAACCGCTGCTAAGGGCGCTTCCGCCGATCAGAAGGAGCAGTTCCTCGCGTCGCTGGCGCCTGGGCTCGCGGTGAGCGATGCGAGTGGCGGCGCGGTCGGAACGATCGAGGCGATCGAAGGCGACATGGTGACGATCGCCACGCCGAATGCAAAGGCAAAGCTGCCGAAGGCGTCACTGGCGCAGGGTCCCAATGGCCCGGTGATCGGGATGACGCAGGCGCAGCTCGAAGCCGCCGTGAAGGCAACGACGCCGCCCGCCGGCTAACTCGAACCGACAGTGATGAAAAATCTGCGCCCGCGTACAGCCTCCCGGCTTGTGCGCGGGCGTTGGCCTGTCTATAGCCGCGCAGACGTCGGGGATATGGCAGAAAACGGCCGAGTCCGGCGTGCCCAAGGGGAACAGCGGAGAGTCATATGGCGTCGTCGCTGCAACGCGTTTCGATTGTCGGGAACCAGTAAACGTGTCTTCTGTGGATCTGGACGACGACTACAGGCCATCGCCTGACGAGCCTTTCATGAACGAAAGGCAGCTTGCCTATTTCAAGGCGAAACTCCTCGCCTGGAAGGACTCGATCCTCAAGGAGTCGGCGGGCACCCTCCAACAGCTGCAGATCGATTCGCTGCGCGAACCGGATCTGACCGATCGCGCATCGAGCGAGACGGACTGGTCCATCGAGCTGCGCACCCGCGATCGTCAGCGCAAGCTGATCTCGAAGATCGACGCGGCGCTGCGCCGGATCGAGGATGGCGAATATGGCTATTGCGAGGTCACTGGCGAGCCGATCTCGCTCGGCCGCCTGGAGGCTCGCCCGATCGCGACCATGACCGTCGAGGCGCAGGAGCGCCACGAGCGGAACGAGAAGGTCAGCAGGGAGGACTGAGGTCCTCTTTTTTTATGTCCGTAAGAGAGAG